>CAZDHB010000087.1:0-9251 GCA_964505255.1 uncultured Porphyrobacter sp. | reverse complement strand
CCTGAGATAACCAGCTCCCCTTCTTCCATGCGCCCGCTGGCACCGGTAAAATCGGCAATGAACCAGTCATTGGGCTTAAACTCGGCGCGAAAGGTTTCGCCTGCGCTCCATCCCAATGCGCTCAGATCAAAACGCTTGGCGGTTTGACGAAGAACTGTCTCCTCGACCACTATCGCGGCCACAGCTGTTTCCGCGCCGCTACAGGCCTCGCCAAGCGGGAACACGCCGCTGCCTGCGTCTTCTAAAGGGCTGCGTGAACCATCAGCGCATTCAGCCACCGCGCTGGCGTGAGTAAAAGGCGTGCCATCGGGGAAGGTGGTTTTGAGCAATATGCCCTCACTGCCTCGCTCCAGCCCGGACCAGCGCCATTCGGGCGCGGCAGGCTGCGGATCGCTGGTGAAATGCACGGCCCCGTCCTTATGCGTCCATCTGCCCCGCGCGCTCATATCCAGCGCGCCCACTGACAGGCCCCAGACGAAGGTGCCATCCTCCTCGAGCCGCATACCCATGGCCGTCTCGAAAGAATTGCCATTATAGCGCCCCGCAAAAGCCGCTGTTTCTGGCGATGATGGAGCGGATTTTAGCGCCGCCGGAGAGGTTGGCGCGCATGCCAAAAGGGCTGCGCTTAGGCCGCCCAGCAGGCACAGTTTGAAGCCGTCATAGATTGGCAAGGATCAAAACTCCGCCACGAGCCGCATAGAAGCAATAGCGCCTCTATTGCGCGGTGCGACAGCTGAATCAACCACTTGCAAATTGATCGAGAGATGCAGCTTGTCCTTGAGGCCGAGGGTGTAGAACGCCTCGATCCCCTCTTCATCTTCCAGCGGCACTCTTTGCGCCAGCGCATCGATCAATCCATCGGTGAGGGAATAGCGAAACCAGCCCAAGCCAAAGCGGTCTTGCGGGCGGCCGGGCGGTGTGCCGGCAATGCCCAATTGACCGGAGATATCGAGGAAGGTGGGATCGCCTGCTGAGGCAAAAACCTGCCCGAAAATGCCAATCCCGCCGCCCGGTCCCGGACCGCCGGTTAAATATTGGCCCGCCGCCAGCACGCCTGCAAATTCGCCGCTTTTCTCACCAAAGCCGGAGCCGGGGGCCGGGATCAATTCGGGCGGCAAAGATCGCGCGGCGATATTGCTGCGCGTGCTGCCCATGACTTTGACCGCGAAAAAGCCCGGCTTGCCAGCCAATTTGGTCGGCACCGTGACCGAGGCCAATCCGGCCACGCCATTGGAGAACAGATCACCCAGACCGCTGCGCTGGGATTGCAGATCAGGGTCAAAGACCCACACCCGGAAAAGCGCTTTTTCGGTCGGAACCGATAGCAGCGCGCCGATGATGGAGCCGGGCACAATGGCACTGGGCGGCAAGGCAAAAGCAAGGTTTTGAAAACCAGCCGTGCCTCCGCCGCCGGAAATAGGCAGGCTTTTGGCTGGGCCCAAAACATTGACCTTGCCGAGTGTCAGGCTCGTACCATTGCTCCAGCGCTTGGTGATATTGACCGAGAGATCGAACGCCTCGCCCTCGTCATCGGGATAGAACAGAACCGTGTTACTCGGGATCAGACCGACCAGCCCATTGGCCGAATTGCCGTAACGCAGCTCTGGATTGATATGGAGATTGACACTGTCATCAAGCCCGAAAGTCGCGCCGCTCAGATCAAGATAAGCATCGAGCTTGCCGCCATAAAGCACAGTTTTGTCCGCATCGCCCGAGACCGGGCTTTCCGCAAATTGAGCCCAGACCAGCTTAACCGATGCAGGATCGCGAGTTGGCGGCGTTTGAGCGGGAAGGGTTTGAGGCTGAGGGGTTTGCGCAGCCTCCGGCAGGTCGCTTGAGGTGCCGTTTTGATCGGGCGTAGCGGCGGCAAGAGCGCCCTCAGCTTCGGCGTTAACCGATGGCTGCGTTGCTGATGAGGTCAAATGGACGTTCAGAGAGGTTTCGGCGAGGGATACTGCCGCAGCAGAAAGATCTGGAGTCTCGGTATTTGACGCCGAGGCAGAAAAAGTAATTCCTGCGGCAAATAGCGTAACTATTCGCTTAAAGAAGCCCGTCTTTGATATTATGCCTCACCCCAAAAGACCCAAGCATATGCATTTTCTGCATATTTCTGGCGTTATCTCATTGGGTTTAAAGGCGTTATTTGTAGTTACAAGGCAAAAACGCGGCTCCCGCCTAATAAAACAGATGCGTGACACAATAGCGCCATTGGCTGATTATGATGGTCCGGTCATGATAGGATGCGCTGCTTCGGACAGCGTTTCAATCAATAGCGGCCTCAGCGCGGCAATTCGCTGACGCCCATCAGGGCCTCGTCAACCGAGCGGGCGGCCTGACGGCCTTCGCGAATGGCCCAGACCACCAGGCTTTGGCCGCGGCGCATATCACCGCAAGCAAAGACATTGTCCTCGCTGGTGGCGTAATCCGTCACATTGGCCGCGACATTGCCGCGGTCATCCAATTTTACCCCGGCCCGGTCGAGCATGCCGCGCCGTTTGGGGCCAACAAAGCCCATGGCGAGGAAAATGAGATCCGCTTTCAGGATAAATTCGCTGCCTTCAACCTCGCTGAAATTGCGTCCGTCCCATTCGATCCGGACACATTCAAGGCCGGTGACATCGCCATTGGCGCCGATGACCCGTTTTGTGAGGACCGACCAATCGCGCTCGGCCCCTTCCTCATGGCTGGATGAGGTGCGCAGTTTGACCGGCCAATCCGGCCAGGTGAGCGCCTTGTCCTCATGCTCGGGCGGTTTGGGCATGATTTCCAATTGCGTGACGCTGGCGGCGCCTTGCCGGTTGGAGGTGCCAACACAATCAGAGCCGGTATCACCGCCGCCGATGACAATCACATGTTTGCCTTTGGCCGAGAGCGTGCCGCGCGGTGCCGCGCGCACTTCGTCATCACCGGCATTGCGCTTGTTCTGCTGGGTTAGAAACTCCATCGCCAGCCTTACGCCTGACAATTCCGCGCCGGGTATCTCTAGCTGGCGCGGTTCTTCCGCCCCGCCTGCCATCACCACCGCATCGTAATTCTCGCGCAAGGAGGCAAAGCTGATGTCGACGCCAACCTCGGCATTGGTGCGGAAATGCACCCCTTCTGCTTCCATTTGCACCGCGCGCCGGTTGATCAGCTGTTTTTCCATTTTGAAATCGGGAATGCCATAACGCAGCAAACCGCCGATCCGGTCGGATTTTTCAAACACAGTGACAGCGTGCCCGGCGCGGGCCAATTGCTGCGCGCAGGCAAGACCAGCCGGACCGCTGCCGACGACGGCGACGCTTTTGCCGGTTTGCTTCTCTGGTACCACTGGCTCGATCCAGCCTTCGTCCCAGCCCCGGTCGACAATCGCGCATTCGATGCTTTTGATGGTGACCGGTTCATCAGTGATGTTGAGCGTGCAGGCCGCCTCGCATGGGGCCGGGCAAATCCTTCCGGTAAATTCCGGAAAATTGTTGGTGGAATGGAGCACCGCCAGCGCGTTTTTCCAGTCATCTTCATAAACGAGATGATTCCAGTCGGGGATGCTGTTGTTCACCGGACAGCCGTTGTGACAATAGGGAATGCCGCAATTCATGCAGCGCGAGGCCTGTTCGCGCAGCACATCTTTGGTCGGCTCTATGATAAACTCTGAATAGTTTTTCAGGCGTTTTTCGGGTGCGATGTAATCGCGCTCGCGCCGTTCCACTTCGAGAAAACCGGTTTCCTTACCCATGATAAATTGCGTCTCTTCTCTGTTAAATTCGTCGCTCTGGGAGGGTTGTTGCCCCAATCCCGCCCACTGGCTGTGTGACCCCGCCGCCGCCTTATTCGGCCGCGACTGTCTCTGCCTCCAGCCGCTCTGCCTCGAGGGATTTCAAGGCACGGGTGTAATCGAGCGGCATGACTTTCTTGAACTCGCTCACCGTCTTGTCCCAATCGCCAAGCAGCGCGGCCGCCTTGGCCGAGCCAGTGTGCAAATGATGCCGTTCAATCAGCACGCGTAGCCGCTCTTTGTCGTGATAAAGCGGATCGCCCATGCCCATATCATGCACCGATACGCTGCGCTGGCTTGGCTCGCCAAGGGAATTGGCTGCCTCTGCTGTGTCATCTGCAAGCGACAGGATTTCGACTTGCGCAGTGTTGCAGCGCTGCTCGAAAGTGCCATCAGGATCATAAACGTAAGCAACGCCGCCGCTCATCCCGGCAGCAAAATTGCGGCCCGTCTCGCCCAGCACGCACACAACGCCGCCGGTCATATATTCGCAAGCGTGATCGCCCGCGCCTTCGACAACCGCAATCGCGCCTGAGTTGCGAACTGCAAATCTTTCGCCGGCAACGCCGTGGAAATAGGCCTCGCCCGCAATCGCGCCGTAAAGCACTGTATTGCCGACCACGATGTTTTCACCGGGTTCACGCGGCGCGCTTTCGGGTGGCCGGACGATGACGCGTCCGCCTGACAGGCCCTTGCCGACATAGTCATTGGCATCGCCGGTCAATTGCAAGGTGACACCATGCGCCAGCCATGCCGCAAAGCTTTGCCCCGCAGTTCCGGTCAGCGCGATATGGATCGTCTCCGGCTCCAGCCCGCCATGGCCATGCAATTTGGCAATCTGGCCTGACAGCATCGTGCCAACCGTGCGGTTAACGTTGCGCACCTCGCGCTCAATCCGGACGGTTTCGCGGTTTTCCAACGCTGGCTTGCAGGCTTCGATGAGTTCCTGATCGAGCGCTTTTTCGAGGCCATGCTCTTGTTCCATGACATGGCGCAGAGGCGCGTCAGCACCGGTTTCCTGCGCTGGTGCATAAAGCAGCCGCGAGAGATCAACGCCGTTCGCTTTCCAATGGCGGTGGACCCGCCGCATATCAAGCAGATCGACCCGTCCGACCATTTCATCCATGGTGCGCAGGCCCATTTCGGCCATAATGGCGCGCAATTCTTCTGCCACAAAGAAGAAATAATTGATCACATGTTCAGGCGTGCCTTTGAAGCGTTTGCGCAGTTCGGGATCTTGCGTTGCAACACCGACAGGGCAAGTGTTGAGATGGCATTTGCGCATCATAATGCACCCGGCTGCGATGAGGGGCGCTGTGGCAAAGCCAAACTCGTCCGCGCCCAGCAATGCGCCTATTGCAACATCGCGCCCAGTGCGCAGGCCGCCATCGACCTGGACCGCAATCCGGCTGCGCAAATCATTGAGCAACAAAGTCTGCTGCGTTTCGGCAAGACCGATTTCCCAAGGGCTGCCGGCATGGGTGAGGCTAGTGAGCGGACTTGCGCCCGTGCCGCCTTCATAGCCGGAGATTGTGACATGATCGGCCTTACATTTGGAGACACCGGCCGCGACCGTGCCCACGCCCACTTCTGAGACCAGTTTGACCGAGACGCGGGCGCTGGGCTGGACGTTTTTGAGATCATGGATCAGCTGCGCCAAATCTTCGATCGAATAGATATCGTGATGCGGCGGCGGCGAGATCAGGCCGACACCGGGCGTCGAATGGCGTACCGCGCCAATCCGTTTATCGACCTTGTGTCCGGGCAATTGACCGCCCTCGCCCGGCTTTGCGCCTTGCGCCATTTTGATCTGGATATCATCGGAATTGGCGAGATATTCCGCCGTCACACCGAACCGGCCCGAGGCGACCTGTTTGATCCGGCTGCGCATGGAATCGCCATTGTCCATTGGGGTAAAGCGGAAGGGCTCCTCTCCGCCCTCGCCGGTGTTGGACCGTCCGCCAATCCGGTTCATGGCAATCGCTAGCGTCGAATGGGCCTCGTGGCTGATCGAGCCAAAGCTCATCGCGCCTGTGCTGAAGCGTTTGACAATCTCGGCTGCTGGTTCGACCTCTTCGATGGGTACAGGCTTGTCAGCAGGCTTGAACTCCATCAGCCCGCGAATGGTCAGCAGGCGTTCGGATTGTTCGTTGATGCTGCGGGCAAATTCGGCATAGTTTTCGGCATTATTGCCGCGCACCGCGTGCTGCAGATCGGCGACATTGGTGGGTGTCCAAGCGTGATCCTCGCCGCGCAAGCGGTATTGGTAAATCCCCCCAACATCGAGCATGCCTTTAAACAGCGGATTGTCACCGTAAGCCTGCGCATGGCGGCGCACGGTTTCCTCAGCCACCTGATCAAGGCCCACGCCTTCGATGGTGGTGGCGGTGCCGGTGAAATAGGCATCAATGAAATCGCTGGCGAGACCGACGGCGTCAAAAATCTGCGCCCCGCAATAGGATTGGTAAGTCGAGATGCCCATTTTGGACATAACTTTGCGAATACCCTTGCCCACCGCCTTGACGAAATTGCTTTGCACTTCGGCTTCGGTGAGATCAGCGAATTTGCGCTGCCGCAGCTCTTCCAATGTCTCCAGCGCGACATAGGGATTGATCGCTTCTGCGCCGTAACCTGCGAGCACGCAGAAATGATGCACCTCGCGTGCTTCGCCGGTTTCAACCACCAGCCCGGTTTGCATCCGCAGGCCTTGACGGACCAATTGGTGATGCACAGCCGCGGTCGCCAACAGGGCAGGCATGGCGATGCGGTCCGGCCCTTGCGCGCGGTCGGACAAGATCAGGATATTGTGATCTTGCAACACCGCCTCGGTCGCGGCCCAGCACATTTCCTTAAGCGCCATGGCGAGGCCTTCTGCCCCCGTGCTGGCGTCCCAAGTGATATCGATCGTTGCCGTTCTAAACGCGCCGTCCAAGGCCACTTCAACCGAGCGGATTTTGGCAAGGTCATCATTGGTCAGGATCGGCTGGCTCACCTCAAGCCGTTTGTGCAGGCCAGCATCATGGCCCAAGAGATTGGGGCGCGGCCCGATCATGGAAAGCAGGCTCATCACCAGCTCCTCGCGGATCGGATCGATCGGCGGATTGGTCACCTGAGCAAAGTTCTGCTTGAAGTAATCATAGAGCAGCCGCGCTTTGTCGGACAGAACCGCAATCGGGGTATCAGTCCCCATCGAACCAATCGGATCATCGCCTTTGGTGGCCATGGGTTCCAAAAAGCGGCTGATGTCCTCTTGAGTATAGCCAAAGGCTTGCTGACGCTCGAGCAAAGTGGTCTCGGTCGCCGGCGTGGCGGACAATTCCGGCTCGATATGATCGAGGTCTTCCAATTTGTATTGCGCCTTCTTGAGCCATTCCTCGTAAGGCTCAGCCCCGGCGAGGTCCGCCTTCAGCTCTGCGTCTTCAATGATCCGGCCTTCCTCGAGGTCGATCAGCAACATCTTGCCCGGCTGCAAGCGCCATTTGCGCACGATGTCGTCTTCTTTGATCGGCAAAACCCCGCTTTCGGAGGCAAGCACAACCAGATCATCCTTAGTGACACAGTACCGCGCCGGCCGGAGACCATTGCGGTCCAAAGTCGCGCCCACTTGACGGCCATCGGTGAAACACACCGCGGCGGGGCCATCCCATGGCTCCATCAAAGCGGCGTGATATTCGTAAAAGCTACGCCGTTCAGGGTCCATCTGTTCGTTTTTGGCCCAAGCCTCGGGGATGAGCATCATCATCGCATGCGCCAGCGAGTATCCGCCCGCCACCAGCAATTCGAGCGCATTATCAAGACAGGCCGTATCGGATTGACCATGCGGAATGAGCGGCCACATCTTGTCGAGATCGACGCCCAGAAGCTCGCTCTCCATGGTGCGGCGGCGCGCATTCATCCAGTTCACATTGCCGCGCACCGTGTTGATCTCACCATTATGGGCGGTGAAGCGATAGGGGTGAGCAAGCCGCCAGCTGGGGAAGGTGTTGGTGCTGAAACGCTGGTGAACGAGGCCAAATGCCGAGGTGCAGTCAGGGCTGCGCAAATCGTCATAAAACGACCCGACTTGTGTCGCTAGCAGCAGGCCTTTGTAAACGATGGTCCGGCTAGAAAAACTCGGCATATAGGTGTCGCGCAGGCCCGGCAGGCCCTGTTTTTCGGCCAATTCCTTCATCGGGTTGAGGGTTTGCTTGCGAATAACGATCAATTTGCGCTCAAAAGCGTCCTGATCGGGGCACTCATCGCCGCGCGCGACGATGCATTGGCGCATCACCGGCATCGAATCGATAACCGCTTTGCCAAGCCCGTCATGGGACACAGGAACATCGCGCCAGCCAATCACACGCTGGCCTTCCTTGGCGATGAATTTTTCCAGTCGTTCGATGACGAATTTGGCAGCAATCGGGTCTTGCGGCAGGAAACATTGCCCCACCGCATAATCGCCCGGTTGCGGCAGATCATAGCCGCGTTCGGTCGCCCAATTGCGGATCAGCGGATCCGGAATTTGCAGCAAAATACCTGCGCCGTCACCCAATAAAGGATCTGCACCCACCGCGCCGCGGTGATCAAGATTACCAAGAATTTCAAGCGCTTGTGATACAATCGCGTGGCTTTGTTTGCCTTTGATATGCGCCACCATGCCGACACCGCAGGCATCATGTTCATTGCGACTATCATAAAGCCCCTGCTGGGCGGGCAAACCAAACTCAGTCATCTACTTCCTCAACATTTCGGGGCCGCAAAAAGGCCCAAACTTCATGCGCGGTACCTGTTGTTGGATGGGGCTTTGTGGGCGTCCACCGCGCCGCTGCAAAACCCCCAGAAACAGGAAAATTGGCTCGGCATTGGGCGCCGAAAATCGCCGCAACTCATGCCTGAAAATTGTCGTGAGCAGCCTTCTTGCCGATGAGAAAGCAATTTTGCAATCCCACAGCCAAATATCGCTTAGAAGGAAAATTTAACGCAGGCCAAGCAGAATGAGGCGGACAGGGGACAATTCCATGCTTGCGGCACGGCTTGTCTCGCCTATCGGCGCCCGGGTATGACGAGGGGTATGACGCAGGGTACCACGAAGGGCACTGCGAAACCGGTTTTGGCTATGATGCCGGGGATGAAACCGGACTGCGTTTAGGGGCGCTTTTGATGGGGGCGCTGTTGGCCCTCTTAGGGGCGTCCACCAGCATTGATCAACCGATCCAAGGCAGAGCGCAGGCTTTCAGCCGGCAATGGCGTGGTTTGTGGGCTTGCACCGAGATCTTCGTCACGCATGGCCTCCGCCTCCATCGCTTCTGCATGCGTTGGCGCTGAAGATTGATTGCGGGCTTGGCCGCGCAAAAAGGCGATTACCGGATCTGTTGGAGCCTCTTCGGGGGAGGGCTCAGCAGGCGCATCGGCAATGCGCGCTTCGTCAGCATCGCTTGTCCGGGTTTGCCGGCGGGCGCATGCAGGTTTGGGTTCGCTTGCCGCAATCGCAGCCTCGGCGTGAGAATTGCCAGAATCG
>CAZDHB010000086.1:6160-9610 GCA_964505255.1 uncultured Porphyrobacter sp. | reverse complement strand
AAGGCGCGGCGGCCGGTCGGCCTTGCGAACCCTTTCGGGTTCGAACCATTCCAAGCGTGTCTAGGGCGCGCCAACCACGCGTGATCCGCTTTAATATTCCCAGCGTTCGGTGAGCATTTCCGCTTTGCCATCCTTAACCGCAATCTCGGCAGAGGGCGCATCGCTTTTGCCCGGCGCGAACAATTCGTAAATCACCGTGCCGTCGTTTTGCACGCTCTCGATCACGCGCTCGGGTGTGAACATGCCCTCTACGCCTTCGGTGGCGGCGCGCGCGTCTGCCGGAACATCATCCCAAGCGATATCGCGCTGCACCTCGACCACGGTGAAGCTGCCATCCTCGCCTTGGAGCATATCCAGTTCAACTTCGCTGCCATCGGGCCGCGCGCCCTCGACGTCGAAGAAGGTTTGGCCCTCGCGTTCCTTCTTTTCCACCTCGGCGATGACCATTCCGGGAATTTTCGCCTCGGCCACCGCTTTGATCTCTGCCGGGATATCGTCCGCTGCGATCTCGGTTGTCACTTGTTCGGGTGCGCCGGACAAGATGGCGCTCTCGCCGTTTTCCTCTGCCGCGGAACAGGCGCTCAGCAGAGCTGCGGATAGAAGCGCGGGCCAGAAGGCTGCATGGTGCGGGAAGGCATGGGTTGATGATGGCATAGCGTTACCTTTTGAGTTGATGGCTTAGGGGCTGTCATGGTTTGGGGGCGAGACGACAATAGCGCGCTCGCTTTGCGCGGCAAAGGGGGCGAAAGGATGGCAAGGGCGCTGATCATAGGCGCTGGTCATAGGCGCTGGTCATAGGCGGGTCAGCTTCACCAGCACCTTATCCAGCTCTTGCAAAAACCGCGAGCGATCTGCCTTGCTGAAAGGCGGAGGGCCGCCGCCGACCCCGTCCATCCCCGCGCGCAAATCTTCCATGATCGCGCGCGTCGCCACCGCGCTGCCTATGCTGGCCTTGGTGAAGGGTTTGCCATTATGCGCCATCACTTGCGCGCCTGCGCTAAGGCACCGTTCGGCCAGCAAGATATCGGCCGTGATCACCACGCTGCGCGGCCCGCAATTATCCGCGATCCAGTCATCGGCTGCGTCGAATTTGGGGCCGTCAGACGCCGGGCGCTGTTCATTCGCCCAGCTTGGCTTACGGCCTAACCGGCCGGCGGGCGGTTGCCCTTGCGGCTCGCTGCTCGAGCCGGAACGTCCTCCCACCACCACGCGCTTGACCCGATCGTTTACCGGCACGCGAAAGAAGCTGTTGGCGACCACGCGCACTTCGGCTTGGAAGCGGTCTGCGACGCGGTAGATCTCTTCCTTAACCGGGCAGGCATCGGCGTCGACAAGGATGGTGATCGGGGTCGTTTTGTCAGACATGGCGCGGGGAATTATGCGGGGTTTTGCTGAGTGAGGCGCACGAGGCTCCAATCATAACCCAGCTCGCGCACGCGGGCCTCTAGCAAAGCGCGCAGTTCGTCATCGGGCTGAGGCATGCGGGTAAGCATCCACAAATAGCGCCCCGAGGGTTCGCCGACAATCGACCAAGGATATTGCCCGTCTGCGCCAAGCTCGCCCCGGTCAAGCACCCAATAATCGCCATAAAACGGACCGAAAAAGCTGACTTTGAGCTTCGCCCCTTGCGAGCCCTCGACAATTTTGGCGCGGCCTTTGGCCTCAGAATAGTCGCCGCCGAGCGCGCCTTTGTAACAGGCATTGGTCACCGCGATCTTGCCATCATCGCGCATCGCATAGCGCGCGGTGACGCCTTCGCAATCGCGCTGAAACGGGGCCTCATAGCGGGCGTATTCATACCAAGTGCCAAGATAAGCATCGAGGGCGACCGCTTGGCGAGGTTCGGGCACGCTGGCATTGCCAACCGGGCCGGGCGCGCCGGTGCAGGCGGCAAGTATTGCCGATAGGGCCACAATGCCGAGGGCGCGGGTCAAAACTCGAACCGCGCCGCATAGGCAGCGTCCTTTGAGTGACATCTGATCTGTTTTGGCCAATAGACTAATCCCTAATCGAGGTTTGGCTGACAATTGCGCCTGAGATTGGACAGAACTGGACAGTAAGGCAAATTAGGCTCAGTTAAAACGGGATAAGCAAAAGGGGCATCCGGAATGCGAAGTTTACGGGCCAAATTGCTGGATACTGCGCTGCCCTTGTTGGGCATTTCAAAAGTGGCGCGTCATCCTGAGCGATTGGAGGCTATGCTGCCGAAGATACGCGCGGCGAAAGTGCCGCGTCCGCATAAGCGTTGGCACAGGAAGCTGGAGATTGTTGAGACTTCGCAGCGCGGATATCCGGTGATTACGATGGCTCCTAAGGGCGTCGCGCAGGAGAACGCGCCGCATCTCTTCTATCTGCATGGCGGGGGCTATGTGTTCGACGCCGCGTCAGTGCATTTCGACACGGTCGCGAAACTGTGCCTGCGGCTAGGCGCATCCGCGACCATCCCGCTTTATCCTTTGGCGCCTGAGGTAAAGGCTAAAGAAATCATCGCGCAGATGCTTGGGCTTTATGGCGATCTCGCCGCGCAATATGGCGCGCAGAATATCACGGTCATGGGCGACAGTGCAGGCGGCGGGATGAGCCTGGCTTTGGCCCAGGCCCTGCTTGCCGATGGCGGCCCAATGCCGGGATCACTTGTGTTGTTTTCACCGTGGCTTGATGCTGCGGCCAGCGGCGAGGGGCAGGCCGAGATCGAGCGCAAAGACCGCATGCTTTCGATTGGTATGCTGCGCAAATGCGGCGAGATGTATCGCGGGGAATTGCCGCTTGATGCACCGCCTGTAAGTCCGCTTTACGGCCCGCTAGAGGGCATGCCCCGCATGGCCATTTTCGCAGGCACACATGATATTCTGGTGGTGGATGCGCGGCGGCTCGTTGCGCGCCTCGAGGATCAAGCGAGTGATGCTTCTAAGGCCGCGCCATCCTTTGTCTATCACGAGTATGACAAGATGATGCATGTCTGGATGCTGGTACCCATTCCCGAGGGGCGCCAAGCGCTTGAGCAGACGGCGGCTTTTATCGAAGGGTCTGTTTGATGACGCAAAAACGGTGGTTTGTGCGCGGTATGTCGGCACTGCTCATCAGCGGCCAAGGCTTATTGGTTGGCGGATGCTCCGGCTCCAATTCTGGCGGTTCAGCTGCGCCCATATTTGATGAGATTGGCGTGTCTGAGATGGTCTTTGCGGCCGGAAATGAGCCGTTCTGGTCGATTGAGGCTGCGGGGAGCGAATTGTCTTACAAAACCCCGGAAACACCCGATGGTTCGGTCATTTCGGTGGAGCGCTTTTCGGGCAATAGCGGGCTTGGCTTGTCCGGCAATTTTGAAGGCAAGGCGATGGATTTGATGATCACCCGCGGGACCTGTGATGACACGATGGCTGATCGCAGCTACCCTTACACCGCAACGCTTAAATTGGGCGAGGCTGTCTTAACAGGCTGTGCCTGGACCGA
>CAZDHB010000086.1:0-6060 GCA_964505255.1 uncultured Porphyrobacter sp. | reverse complement strand
ACGCAAAAGGGAGAGGGATTATGGGACAAAAGGGAAGCTGCTTGTGCGGGGCAGTGCATTACGAAGTGAACGGCGAGCCAATTATGACCGCGCTATGCCATTGCAAAAATTGCCAAAAACAAGCGGGCAGTGCCTTGTCGATCATTGTCGGCGTGCCCGAGGATAGCATTGTGATCGAGGGCGAGGTGAAAACCTATGTCGATAAAGGCAGCAGCGGGGCGGATGTCTTGCGAAAATTCTGCCCCAATTGCGGATCGCCGATGTTCACCGATGTTGAGCACGCGAAAGGCATGCTGTTCGTCAAGGCAGGCACGTTTGAGGATACCAGCTGGCTAGAACCGCAAGTCCAATATTGGACATCGACCAAGCACGAATGGCTGACCATCGATGGTATTCCCGGCGTCGCTGCGAACCCTGAGTAGCAGCTTTTTCGCAAAGGCTTTGTTTGATGCCGCATCTGGACTTCAAAGAGCATCTGGTCGCACAGCGGAACAGTAAAAAGGCAGCATAAGTGCACAAAGTTCCATCCTTGCCTAAATGGCTGGGTCTTGCCGGCCTGCTTCCGCAGCTTGCCTGTTTGGGGCTGCTGATATGGGGGCCGCCGCAGTGGGATTATTTCGCTCGGCAAGGCGCGCTGCTTTATGCGGCGCTGATCCTGAGTTTTCTGGGCGGCACTTGGTGGGGTATTGCTGCCTCGGCGCCAGCGGCTGAACGGCGCGGGGCATTGGGCTGGATTTGGGCTGCAAGCGTTTTGCCGATGCTGGGCGCATATGCGGCGCTGCTGTGGCCTTTGCACAATATGCCAAGCGAGCCTGCCTTAGTGGCGCTTGCAGCGGCATTATGGCTGGTGTTGATCATCGATTGGCGGCTCGCAAAACTGGCGCCGCCCTGGTGGTTTGCACTGCGCGCGCCGCTGTCGATTGGATTGGGCGCAGCGACCTTTGCTGTCGCTATTTTATGAAAGTTGTCGCTCGGCTGGGCTTGGGGCTTAGGGCTTGGGCAGGGGCTGGGGCTGGCGCTGGGCGGTTCACATTAGCCGGCAACGCTGGCCCGCTTTAGCTCCGGCCCAAGCCGAAATGTCAGCCAAAGCCACCACATTTTGAAATCTGCCGCAAGGCTCCACAATGGGTAAGTGAAAGTCGCGGGGCGGTTTTTCTCGACCATGAAATGCGCCAGCCATGCGAAAAAATAGCCCGCAATCGGCATAACAGCAAACAGCCACCAGCGCCCGCTGATCAAGGCTGCGAGGGCGACCAGCACCACCAAGGTGGTCCCGAGGTAATGCAGCGCTCTGGTGGCAGGCTTGGCGTGTTCCTGAAGGTAATAGGGCCAGAACTGCGCAAAGCTTTCAAACCGATCGGTCATCACAAATAGCCCCTTTCGCTTTCCCTCGGTGGCAGTGCGGGGCAGGCATTTCCGCTACCCCGCCACCGTTTTTAGAACAGTCCCGGCATCTCACGCTGAGCCGCGGTAGGCTGACTGCTTTGCATCAGCTCAAGCCGCCGAGCGGCCGATTGCAGCCCGCGCTGCTCGCCTGAGGCAAAGGCTGTGCAGGATCGTCCGGCCAAAAAGTCCAGCGCAACGCTGACCGAATTCTCAGCCGGATCGCCCAGCTGATTGCCGAAATCATCGGATGCGATGCAGGTCGTATCAACGACATCAGCCAGCCCGTTGAAATATTCGCCTTCATTATCGGCATTGGTGGTCTGGAACGTCACTGCGCGCAGCCGGTCATCGCAAGCGGTGCGGTCGAACGCGAATTGTCCAACTGGCTTGCCCGAGGTATTCGTGCCGACCAGCGCAAGATCAGCGCCAAGATAGGGGATGAAGGAATTGGTCACAAGCTCGCTGGCAGAGGCCGTTCCGCCGCGACCAATGATCGCCAGCTTGGTAACCCCGATTGCCTCTGCTTGAGCGGTAAAGCGCGCGGTTTCGTTCTCAGCCGATTTGGAATCGCGCAAGACCGTGTTGCTGAACACTTGGCCCGCGCGGCCATCAGCCATCAAATCACCCAGCAATTCAGCGACGGAAACCAGGCCGCCGCCATTATAGCGCAGATCCAAAATGACCTTGTCGATGCCTTGAGTTTGGAATTGGTTGAATGCGGTGCGCAATTGCGGCCCTGCATCATCAATGATGAAGGTCCTCAAATTGATGTAACCAACGTCCTCTGTGCCGTCATTGAGCACCTGAACACCGTAGCGGTCTGAAATCGGATCAAGCGAGTATTCCGCTTTGGTAACAGAAGCGGTCACTTGAGCGCCGTTTACATCCGTAAAGGTCAGGTCGCGGGTCACGCCCGGATCAGATGGGCCGAGCGCGTCGATCACCGCGCCGGGGCCGCCCGATTGCATCAGATTAGTGACGCTTTCTCCATTGATAGAGATCAGCTGGCTTCCCCGGTCGATGCCAGCTGGAAAAGCCGGCGCGTTCTCAAACGCCTCAAGAATGAAGACCGTGTTGGCCGCTGTGTCATAGGCAAGGCGAATGCCAAAGCCCGCATTTGATCCGCCAGCGATCAGCGCGTTTTCCTCCTCGATTGAGGTGATGAAGCTGAAGAATTTGTCCTTGCCCTCCGCTCGCGCAGGCGCGACCAGCGCATCGATATAGGCTTGAACGCTGGTAAAGTTTGCCGGATCGACCGCCGTATCAAGCGATTCTGGGAAAAGGTACCATTCGTTCATCACGTCGAGGACAAATTGCTGCCGAGAGGCCAAGTCGCAGGATACGGTTCCTTGACCGCCGCCGGACGTGGTTGATCCGCCGACGACAGTGGTGCTGTTGTTATTATTGCTAGATCCACCGCAAGCCACCAATGCGAAGGCGAGCGTTCCTGATAAAAGCGTGCGACCCAATTTCATATTATGTGTGCTCCCATACCTTCGCGCGGAATGTGCTCGATGCACAAAACGAAGGCGATTGCCGATTAAAGGCCAAGAAAGAATACCTTGGCTTAACCTGTCCTGAGCGCGTAATCCAGAGGCAGTTTCAAGCCGGTTTGCCTCTTCTCAAGAGGGTTTTTGCCATGAAATGCCCGTTTTTCGCTTCATTCGGTGGAAAACAGATGAATAACTGAGGGCATGCCATGGCGCTGGGCCAATGCGCCCCTCTATCTAGGCGCTCATGTTACTGATCCAAAAAATACGCTGTTTGACTGTGCTGCGGGGGAAAGCATGAGCGGTGCTGCGCCCGATTGGCTGGTGAAAGCGATTGGCAATGCCGCCGCCTCGGCGAACGGCGCGGGCGGGCTCGCGGCTGCACGGCTGGCCTCAGAAAAGACGCTTGGCCGCGGCGGTTTCACGCTAAGCAGCCCTGCGTTCGGCAATGGCGAAGAGCTCGACCCTTGCTTTACCGCTTGCGAAGAAGACTCGGTTGCCCCGCCATTTGAATGGACAGCGCCGCCTCCCGGCGCGCAGGAGCTGGTTCTGATCGCTCAGGAATTGAGCGCTGAGGGCGAGGCCCAATTGCATTGGCTGGTCTGGGGACTGGCTCCGCAAAAGGGCAAATTGCTGGAAGGTGAGGTGCCCCCGCGCGTGGGCAAGAACGCCAAGGGCAATTCGGAATGGCTGCTGCCTGATCCGCCTCTGGGGGTAACGCACCAATATGTCTTCCAGCTTTTCGCGCTCGATTTGCCTTTGGTGCTGATGCCGGGGGCGACCTATGATGAATTGCTCGGATCGATCGAGAACACCGTCACAGCTTGCACGATTTTGACCGCTCAGTTCGAGGGTCATGAAGTTGAGGAGTGGGATATTGATGATGAGGAATGATCCGCTTTTTCTCAAAACAGCTTAAAAAGCGGAAATTTGATAAGAATTCTGGGGGTTGGCGCTGTATTTGGCCGACTAACCGGATGGATACCACCGGGCGTTTCTTCTACGCTCATATTAGTAAGCAGGCCTGACAAGGAAAGGAATTCACCATGGCTGGCAAGACAAATGCACTACAAAAACCTGTTACACTCTCATCAGAGCTTGAGGCAGTGATCGGCAAGGGTCCAATGACCCGTGCGCAGGTTACTTCGAAAGTTTGGGAGTACATCAAGGGCAACAATCTTCAGGATGCCAAGGACAAGCGTCAGATCAATCCTGATGCGAAACTGGGCGCTGTGATCGGCTCTGCTCAAATTTCGATGTTCAAAATGACAGCAGCCATTTCCAAGCACCTCACCTGATCAGGTGACCCTAGGGTTGCGGGCGGCGAAATGGCCAATCGGTCACGCCGCCCGTCCATAGGGCTAGCCAAATAATCAGCGGCTGCGCAAACATGCGCGGTACGTGATAGGCAAGCCCGGCTCCGCCATCCTCCTTCGCCAGATCGAGCGCGAAGTGATGGATATTGGCAGGAAAAACACACACAGCATAGATCGCCAATCCGATTGCGCCAGCTTTCATGAGCGGGCGTGACCAAGGCTGAGCAATGGCAATTGCTCCGAGTATTTCCGCAATACCGGTCCATAAGACCACCGCCTCGCCCGCCGGCACCCAATCGGGCATGATCGCCATGAAAAATTCCGGATTGCGCAAATGGGCATAGCCCGCATAGCCATAAAAAATCGCCAGAAGATAACGCAGAATGGATCGAATCATGGGCTTTTCCTGTCTGTTGCCTCTTGCGGCTTACGTCAGCGGTTGACTTATGCCAAAACAGAACTGCTGAGGTTTCTTGGTTTTGACCAAGGGGCCAGCCTGCTCAAACGCAGCGGCATCAGCAATAAGAAAGGGCATTTTTATGACATTCCGCAGCATCACCGCCATCGCCGCATTGTCGGCATCGCTTGCCCTTCATTCGCCGGTTTTGGCGCAAAGCGCCGGGCCGCAGATCGGCCTGCCGCAATCTGAGGCGGAACGGACCGCGGCAGAGGCCTTGGCGGCGGCCCCGGTTTTCGATGGGCACAATGACGTGCCGATCCAGCTGCGCGCTCGCTATCGCAATCAGCTGGCCCGGTTCGACTTCAACGACACGCTTGATAGCGGGGCCGATGCAGCCAATGGCCGGGTCATGCATTCCGATCTGACGCGTCTGCGGCAAGGCAAGGTCGGGGCGCAGTGGTGGTCCGTTTATGTCAGCGCATCATTGAGCGAACCCGAAGCGGTGCAGGCGACGCTGGAACAGATTGATGTCACCAAACGGCTGATCGCCGGATACCCCGAAAACCTGCAATTGGCGCTCACAGCAGATGATGTTGAGGAGGCCATGGCCGAGGGTAAAATCGCCTCAATGATCGGTATGGAAGGGGGGCATTCGATTGGTTCCAGTCTCGCTGTCCTCAGGCAAATGTATGCGCTGGGGGCGCGCTATATGACCCTCACTCATTCCAAAACGCTGAGCTGGGCTGATAGTGCTACCGACACACCGCGTCATGACGGGTTGAATGCATTCGGAATGGATCTGGTGCGTGAAATGAACCGGATCGGGATGCTGGTTGATTTGAGCCATGTCAGCGAGGCGGCCATGCATGATGCGCTGGACGCGGCGCGCGCTCCGGTGATTTTCAGCCATTCTGGCGCGCGGGCCATCAATGGCCATGCGCGCAACGTGCCTGATGGTGTGCTGGCGCGGCTGCGCGCCAATCGCGGCATTGTGATGGTGGTTGGCTTGCCCGGATTCCTGAGCGAGGATGCGCGGCAGTGGTACGGTTTGAGGCAGGCCGAGAAGGCCCGTCTGGAGGCTTTGTTCCAAGGGCAGCCCGACGAGGTAGAGGCGCGCCTTGCGTCGTGGGATGCGAACAATCCGCTGCCTTTGGCAGATGTTGGCGATATGGCCGATCATATTGATCATGTGCGCCAGATCGCCGGAGTTGATGCAATCGGGATTGGCGGTGATTATGACGGTATGCCAACCGGTCCCGTCGGCATGGAAGATGTGTCGGGTTATCCCGCGCTCTTTACCGAATTGGCGCGGCGCGGATATTCCAGAGAAGATCTGGAAAAGATCAGCCTGCACAATATGATGCGGGTGCTGCGCGAGGCGGAAGCTTACGCCGCAGATGCCGCCGCCATGGCGCCCATTGAATATCCTGTCGGCGAACCGCGCGAAAAAGTCAGTCCCTAAGACCTG
>CAZDHB010000085.1:6608-9655 GCA_964505255.1 uncultured Porphyrobacter sp. | reverse complement strand
TACGCAGCCGTGTCCCAGCAATAAACTCCCATGCGGAAAACAAAAATGACCTGGGCTAAAGAACTTAAAGAATTGCGCGCGCGCGAGGCGCTGGCCGAACAAATGGGCGGCGAGGAAAAAGTCGCCCGTCAACATGCGCGCGGCAAAATGGATGCCCGCGCCCGGCTGGAGGCGCTGACCGATACCGGTTCTTTCCGCGAGATCGGCAAGATTGCAGGCAAAGGCGCGTATGATGAGAACGGCGATCTAACCGGCGTTTTGCCCGCGCCCTTCCTGTTTGGCAGAGCCAATATCGAGGGCCGTCCGGTCGTCGCCACGGCTGATGATTTCACCATTCGCGGCGGCGCTGCAGACGCCGGCATCAAACGCAAGATGGTGCAAGCGGAACAAATGGCGCATGAACTCAAATTGCCCATGATCCGCATGATTGACGGAACAGGCGGCGGCGGCTCTGTTAAAACGCTGGAGCAGATTGGCGCGACCTATATCCCCGCTGTTCCCGGCTGGGGTGATGTGGTCAAAAATCTCGATAGCGTGCCGGTGGTTGCCTTGGCGCTTGGGCCAACCGCTGGCCTTGGTGCGGCGCGCACTGTCGCCAGCCATTACTCGATCATGGTGCGCGGCCTCTCACAGCTTTTCGCCGCTGGCCCTGCGGTGGTCGATGCCATGGGCGAGGATTACGAGGGTTCTCAGGATCCGCAAATCGCCAAGGAAGAATTGGGCGGATCGGACATCCATACCCGCAATGGGGTGGTGGATGACGAGGTCGCCAGCGAAGCGGAGGCTTTTGCCAGAGCCCGCCATTTTCTCTCTTTCATGCCCGAACATGTTGGCCAGCATGCCCGGCGCGCGCAATGCAGTGATCCGGTGGGCCGGCGGGAAGAGGCCCTGCTTTCGCTCGTCCCGCGTGATGACAAGCAGGTTTATTCGATGCGGCAATGTCTTGAGCATGTTTTTGATGCAGGGACGGTCTTTGAAATGGGCCGCATGTGGGGCCGCGCGGCGATCACGGCATTTGCGCGGCTGAACGGCTGGCCCGTGGCAGTCGTTGCCAGCGACCCGAGCTATCTTGGCGGATCATGGGAGGCCAAGACTTCCGAAAAAGTCACGCGCTTTGTTCGTCTGGCCGATCAGTTTGGATTGCCGATTGTGCACCTCGTTGACAATCCCGGCTTTATGATCGGACGCGAGGCCGAAATGGCCGGTACCATCCGCTACGGGGTGGAGACGATGAACGCCATTTACAAAGCCAAGGTTCCGCTTGCCTCGATTGTGATGCGCCGTGCTTACGGCATTGCAGGCAGCGCGATGAGCAATGCTGACAGCTTCCAATATCGTTATTGCTGGCCATCAGGCGATTGGGGTTCATTGCCCATCGCTGGCGGGCTGGAAGTTGCCTATAAGGCGGAACTGGAAGCGGCGGATGATCCGGCGGCTCTGCTGGAGGAAATCAAGACCCGGCTAGGCAAGGTGACATCGCCGTTTCGCAGTGCCGAGCGGTTCAATGTCGAAGATATTATCGACCCGCGCGACACACGGCCGCTCTTGTGCGAATTTGCCGATCTCGCTTGGCGCAAATTGCAAAGCGAGGGCTAGGCCCGCTTCATTATCTCTGCTTCTACAATTGCGCTTCAGTAATTGCGGTGCATCTGCATATAGCGGCGCGCCTCGCCCGGTGCACGGAACAGTTTTCCGCGTTCACTGAACAAAATACAGGCCAGCCCGAGGCAAGAACAAATCACCATCGCAATGGCCAATGGCCGCGCCGTTCCGTCATAGGCTTGTCCAATCACCGCGCCCATGACCGCCCCGGTGGTCATGCGGATGCTGGTCTGGATCGAGGATGCCGCCCCCGCAATATGCTGAAATGGTTGCATCGCGATCGCGCCAAAATTGGCCCCGACAAAACCAAGCATCGCCATCGACAGGCTGAGCAAGGGTACAAATTCCCACAAGGTCTGCCCCGCCCGGCTAGCGGACAGCAATTGCGCGAGGCTGACCGCCAGAAAGCCCAGCAAGGCCGCATGACCGACCCGCCTCGCCCCGTATTTTTCGACAATCCGTGAATTCACAAAATTGGCCAGCACCATACCAAGGATCGAGGCGCCGAAGATCAACGCAAAATAATTGCCTGCGCCGAAACTTTCGCCAATCAATTGCTGGCTTGAGTTGAGAAAGCCAAACAGGCTGCCAAAAACCAGCGCGCTGCCGATGACATAGCCAACCGATTCCCGCTTCGCGAGCGCCTCGCGCATGTTGCGCAAGATTGTGATGGGCTTGATATCCTGTTCATTCGCCTCGGTCAGTGTCTCGGGCAAACGCACCCATACCCAGACGCTAACCCCCGCGCCCATAACGGCCATAGCGACGAAAATCAGCCGCCAGTCACCCACCAACAGGATCACTTGACCAATCGCCGGAGCGATGATCGGGACGACCAGAAAAACCATCATAATCAGGCTCATCAATCGGGCCATCCGGTCGCCCCCGACATGATCGCGCACAATCGCGGCCGGCACGACGCTGAGGCCCGCACAAGCGATCCCTTGAACCAGCCGTAAGCCAATAAGCCACCAGAAATTGGTCGTCACTGCGCAGGCAACCGAGAGGATGATGTAAGAACCAAGAGCGATAAAAAGCACCGGTCTGCGGCCAAATTTGTCGGCGAAGGCACCAGGGAAAAAAGCCCCGAGGCCCGCGCCTAGAAAATAGGCGCTGATGACATATTGACGGTCATTGCCCGACGCGCCCAGCTCCTCGGCCATCAAGCCCAAAGCGGGAAGCATCGAGTCGATCCCGAATGCCTGCAAGCTCATCAAGAGCGCCATCAGGGTAACCAGCTCTCGTTCGCCCAATTGGCGCGTATCGGTTGTTGCGGATCCGCTCATGCGCCTGCCATGCCTTGTTGGGTGCGGCTTGGGAAGGGCGAAACTGGGGCGCCTAACGAATTGGGGGTCCCTCGCTGTGTCGGCAATGCGCCGCGCGGTGCTGCAAGCCCGTTCGAGAAACCGAGCCTAGGCGAAACGCTTTGCCGCGCGTAGAATGGC
>CAZDHB010000085.1:0-6508 GCA_964505255.1 uncultured Porphyrobacter sp. | reverse complement strand
CGAGGCCGGCGACGAGGCGGGCGTTGGCCAATCCGGCTCAGCATTGGGGCTGCGCAAGATTATCCATGTCGATATGGATGCCTTTTTCGCCAGCGTTGAACAACGCGACAATCCTGATCTGCGCGGCAAGCCGGTTGCCGTGGGCGGCGCAGGCGGGCGCGGGGTGGTGGCCGCCGCCAGCTATGAAGCGCGCAAATTTGGTGTGCGCAGCGCCATGCCCTCGGTCACGGCGCAACGGCTATGTCCGGACCTTATCTTCGTCAGGCACCGCTTTGATGCTTATAAAGAAGCCAGCCGCACAATCCGCAAAATTTTCGAGCATCACACACCGCATGTCGAGCCGCTCAGCCTTGATGAGGCCTATCTTGATGTGACCGAAGATCGCCTCGGCATTGGCAGCGCGACCCGAATTGCCGAGCTGGTCCGGCAGGAAATCCGCGCCAAAACCAAGCTGACGGCAAGCGCAGGGGTGTCTTACAACAAATTTCTCGCAAAGCTCGCCAGCGACCAGAACAAGCCCGATGGAATATGCATCATCAGGCCCGGCGAAGGGGCGGATTTTGTCGCTGGATTGCCCGTGCGCCGGTTTCATGGGGTCGGCCCTAAGGGCGCGGAGAAAATGGCCAAGCTAGGCATTGCAACAGGGGCTGATCTGGCGGCCAAAGATATCGATTTCCTGCGCGCCAATTTCGGCAGCATGGCGGGGTATCTGTTTCGCGCCGCACGCGGGATCGACCTCAGGCCAGTGCGTGCGCACCGGATTCGCAAATCAGTCGGCGGCGAACGCACTTTTGGCGAGGATATTTCCGGCGGAGGCGCGCTTCGCAAAACACTCGAGCGGATTATCGACACGGTTTGGAATTCGATTGAAAAGTCCGGTGCCAAGGGGCGGACCGTCACGCTCAAGATGAAATATAACGACTTTCAGACGATAACTCGGTCGAAATCGGTGCCCAATGCCGTGGCCAGCAAAGACGAGTTTTCCGCGATTGCCCGCAGCCTGCTGGACGAGGCCTTGCCGCTGCGCTTGCCGATCCGGCTAATGGGGCTGACCCTGTCCAATCTGGACGGCGCTCAAAAACAGGCCGAAAGCGACAAAAAGCAAGCCAGCGCTCAATTGAATCTGCTTTGACGATCACCGGGTACCAAGGCCCATTGCGATCAGGTCTGACCGGGCATTTTAGACAGCCAAGCGCTTAGCCTCTCGCGCGCCATCGGGCTTAGCTCATCAGGCAGCGCATCGGGCGCGAAAAAGCGCGCCTCAATGATTTCTCGGCCATCAGGCTGCGGCTCATCATCGATCTGGCACATGAAAATAAACGCCTTGTGCGGACTGCCTGAAATCTCGTCCTCTAACTGGGCGACTTCCTCAACCTGCTGAGCCTCGCAATTCACCTCTTCCAGCAATTCGCGGATCGCGCCCTCGCGCGGGTCTTCATGCCTGCCCAGCCCGCCGCCTGGAACATACCACCCCGGCGGTCCATAGCTGTGCCTGACCAGCAGCACCTCGCCCGCCTGATTTCGCGCAATCATCGAGCAGCCGCGCAGGGGCGCTTTGCGCAAACGGCGCCAGCGATGGCGCACCCCATGCGCGAGGCGCAAACCCAGCCGGTGCCATGCGCGCGGGACAAGATCGCCGATCAAATGATTTCTCGGACGCTCAATCCGATGACAATCGCCAGCAGCACGATAAGACCGCCAAAAATATAGCGCATCCGCCGAAGCGGCCAGTGATCGGGCAAGGCCCGCCCAAGCATCCACGCGAGCGCCAGCGCCATACTGCCGCCAATCGCCCCGCCGATCCCGGCAAAAACCGGATCGCCATAAGCCGCCGCAAGCGCGAAAATCAGGAACCGCGGGCCATCAAACAATTGCCGGTACAAGAGGACCAGCGAGACGGCCCCAAGCGAGCGGGTGGGTTCTTGCGGCGCGATCTGTCTGACCGGCCAGAACAGCTCAAGCCCGGCCAGCAGCATGGCCAAAGCCACCAGCATGGTCTCTGCTGAATCCGACACCATCGCCTCAATCCGCCAACCCGCAAAAGCCATCGCCGCCGCGGCGATCGCCGATGTGCAAATGCCAATAATCAGCAGCGGCGCAGATGCCCCCAAACGGTCCCTCAGATGCGCCACAATCAATTGATCGCGCCCGCCCATATTGGTGAGCAGCACCGCAAATAAGGCAAGGATCAGTGATGAAGTCACAGCAAATGCCCCTTTTTCATGCGCCGCCAGCACGGCTCGCTCTGCGCCTCAATCATGATTTTCTCCAGTGGTCATGATCTATCGCCTATGCAATATCCCGAATTAGAAACGGTAAACACGTCTACACCAAAGGCGTTCATAAGGGAGACTTTAAAGCGATGAAATTCACCAAAGGAATGGCAGCGGTTGTCACCGGCGGGGCCTCGGGTCTGGGCCGGGCGAGCGCCAAGGCCTTGGCCGATCAGGGCTGCAAGGTTGCAATTTTCGACATCAATGATGCTGATGGAGAGGCCCATGCAGCCGCGATTGGCGGAACATTTCATCATGTCGATATTATGGACGAGCAATCGGTGCTGGACGGATTCGAGGCGGCCCGCGCGGCCAATGGTCAGGAACGCATCACGGTGCATTGCGCGATGGCCTCAAAGCGCGGCAAAACTCTGGGCTTTGACAAGGAAACGGGCAGTTACAAGCGCCTTTCAACCGAGGATTACGCCTTTGGTACACAGGGCATTCTGGTTGCCAGTTACCGCATCGCCTCAATCTCGGCCTTGGGCATGGCCAATGCAGAGCCGGTTAATGACGATGGGGAACGCGGATCGATCACGCTTACGGCCAGTGTCGCTGCCGAGGATGGGCAGATCGGACAAGTGATTTACGGCAGCTGCAAGGCCGGGGTGAACGGTCTGGTCCTGCCCATGGCGCGCGATTTGATGAACCTGGGGATCAGGGTCAATTCGATCATGCCGGGCATTTTTGATACGCCGCTTTTCAAAGGCATGAAAGAGCGCAACCGCGCCGTGTGGGATCAGCTCAATGCCAGCGTGCCGTTCCCCAAACGGCTTGGCCATGCTGACGAGTTCGGCTCGCTGGTCTGCGAAATCGCCCGCAATACCTATATCAACGGGCATCAATTCCGCCTCGACGGGGCTATTCGTATGCCGCCCAAATAGGGGCTGCGAAAAGGATCAGTGGCGCGCGAGGCCGATGGTCTGGCCGTGCCTATGCGCAAATCTGTTTACTGGAGCGGGTGAAGGGAATCGAACCCTCGTCGTCAGCTTGGGAAGCTGCTGCTCTACCATTGAGCTACACCCGCATACCGTATCAGCGCGCCTCTGCCGCAGACTAAGCTAGCCCGCTTTGCCAGCTTGCAGGCCCGCAATCAATCATCGATCCGCCGCTGATAGGTTTCCGGTAGAAAGATAAGGCCGATCACGAAAGTCACCGCCACAATCACAACCGGATACCACAATCCGAAATAAATACTGCCCGTGGCAGCCACCATGGCAAAGGCTACCGTTGGCAAGAAACCCCCGAACCAGCCATTGCCCAGATGATAGGGCAAGCTCATCGAGGTATAGCGAATGCGGGTTGGAAAAATTTCCACCAACAGCGCCGCAATCGGCCCATAAGTCATCGTCACCAGCAGCAGCAAAGCAAACAGGATTGCGGTGACTTTGACCCGGTCGATCTCGTCCGGATTGGCCTTCGCTGGATAGCCAGCATCCGCAACTGCCTCGGCCAAATCGCCGCGCAGGCCTGCAATCGCCTCAGCCCGCTCAGCCGCCGCAATTTCGGCAAACACTGGCGCGGCAATCTCACGCTCGCCCACTTTGACGATCACGCCGATCGGGACAGAGGCATCCGCGCTGGAATAGGGGATGCCCGCTTTGGCGAGTGCCGATTTCGCCACATCGCACGCGGTGCGTTCAAACGTGTTCTTACCAATCGGATCAAACTGGAAAGAGCAATCGGCAGCATGGGCCTGAACCAAAACAGGCGCGCGTTCCTGCGCCCGGGCAAGCGCCGGATTGGCCGCATCGGTCAGCGCACTAAACAGCGGGAAATAGCAGACCACCGCAAGACCCATGCCCGTCAGAATGATTTTCTTGCGGCCGATCTTGTCGGACAGCCAGCCGAAAAAGACGAAAAACGGCGTGCCCAGCACAAGCGCGGTCGCAATCAGAATATTGGCCGTTGCTCCGTCAACTTTCAAAACCCGCTCGAGGAAGAACAGCGCATAGAATTGGCCGGTGTACCAAATGACCGCTTGCCCGGCGATGGCCCCGAACAAGACGATCAGCACAATCTTGAGATTGCCCCATTCACCAAACGCCTCGGTCAGCGGTGCTTTGCTGGTTTCGCCCTCCGCTTTCATTTTTTGGAAAACCGGGCTTTCTTCCAATTGCATGCGGATCCACAAGGAAATCGCCAGCAGGAAAATCGAGATGAGAAACGGCACGCGCCAGCCCCAGCTAGCAAAGGCTTCCTCGCCAAGGCCCGTGCGCAGACCGATCACCACCAAAAGGGCCGCAAATAGGCCAATGGTCGCGGTTGCCTGGATCCAGCTGGTGAACAGGCCGCGCTTTCCCTCAGGCGCGTGTTCGGCAACATAGGTCGCCGCCCCGCCATATTCGCCGCCTACCGCCAGCCCTTGCAGCAAACGCAAAGTCACCAGAATGAGCGGCGCAGCCACCCCGATACTGGCGTAATTGGGCAGCAGACCGACCGCAAAGGTCGACAAACCCATCAGCGTCATGGTCACGATAAAGGTGTTTTTGCGCCCGACGATATCGCCAATCCGGCCAAACAAGAGCGCACCAAAGGGGCGCACAACAAAACCCGCAGCAAAAGCGGCCAAAGCCAGAATAAACCCCGTCGTTTCATTGACCGCCGAGAAAAACTGGGCCGAGATAAACCCTGCCAAAAGGCCGTAGAGAAAGAAATCATACCACTCGAACACGGTGCCAAGCGAGCTGGCGAGGATCACCTTTGTCTCGTTCTGGCGGGTTTGACTGCCCGCTTCGGCTTCACTCGTCTTTTGCGCAGGTGCGCCGCCTTCACTTGCCATCTATCACCCCTCCCGAACCACCTTAGACCCGTGTGTCTAACGCATTGGCAAAAGGTGGCAATGAACATTTACACTAGCGGTCTTGCAGTCGGCAAACATCAGCCTAATGAGGGCCGCATAAAGGCATTTTAGGAGTATTTGATGCGGCAAGTGGAGCATTTTTTGAGTGGCGGTTCCGATAAAACAGGAACGCGCAAACATCAGATTTGGAACCCCTCTACCGGCGCCATTCAAGCAGAAGTTGTGCTGGGCGATGCCGATTTACTCGAACGGGCGGTGGCCACCGCCAAAAAAGTCCAGCCCGAATGGGCCGCAACCAATCCGCAAAAACGCGCCCGCGTGATGTTCAACTTCAAGACTTTGATCGAAGAGAACATGCAAGAGCTGGCCGAGCTGCTCTCCTCCGAGCACGGCAAAGTTATCGATGACGCCAAAGGCGATGTTCAGCGCGGCCTTGAAGTGATCGAATTTGCTTGCGGCATCCCGCAGGCTTTGAAAGGCGAATACAGCCAAGGCGCTGGCCCAGGCATTGATGTCTATTCGATGCGTCAACCGCTTGGCATTGGCGCCGGTATCACCCCGTTCAATTTCCCGGCGATGATCCCGATGTGGATGTTCGGCATGGCGATTGCGGTCGGCAATGCCTTTATCCTGAAGCCATCAGAGCGCGATCCATCCGTGCCGGTTCGCTTGGCTGAATTGTTCGTCGAAGCGGGCGCGCCCGAAGGCCTGTTGCAAGTCGTGCATGGCGACAAGGAAATGGTCGATGCCATCCTCGACCATGCGGATATTGCCGCGGTCAGCTTTGTCGGCTCATCCGATATTGCGCATTATGTTTATAAACGCGGGGTTGCCGCCGGCAAACGCATCCAAGCAATGGGCGGGGCCAAGAACCATGGCATCGTAATGCCTGATGCAGACCTCGATCAGGTGGTCAATGATTTGTCAGGTGCAGCCTTTGGTTCGGCAGGCGAACGTTGCATGGCCTTGCCAGTGGTGGTGCCTGTTGGTGAGGACACAGCCGAACGCCTCAAGGAAAAGCTGATCCCTGCCATCCATGCGCTCAACATCGGGGTATCGAACGATCCCGATGCGCATTACGGCCCGGTTGTCACGCCCGAGCACAAGGCACGCGTAGAAGGCTGGATCGACACAGCCGAGAAGGAAGGCGCAGAGGTCGTGATCGACGGGCGTGGCTTTACTTTGCAAGGCCATGAGGACGGCTTTTTCGTCGGGCCGACATTGCTCGACAATGTCACGCCCGACATGGAAAGCTACAAGGAAGAGATTTTCGGTCCCGTGCTGCAAATCGTGCGTGCGAAGGATTTCGAGGATGCCGTGCGTCTGCCCAGCGAGCATCAATATGGCAATGGCGTGGCGATCTTCACCCGCTATGGACACGCCGCGCGCGAGTTTGCGAGCCGCGTCAATGTCGGCATGGTCGGTGTGAATG
>CAZDHB010000084.1:4803-9712 GCA_964505255.1 uncultured Porphyrobacter sp. | reverse complement strand
TGCGCTGAATCTCGTTCGATCCGCCATAGATCGAGGTTTTGCGCATGTTGAAATATGTCGCCGCCGAATGCGCGGCATATTGAGGGCCTATTTGATATTCGTTCGAGCCGGTATCATTGGCGATATTGCCATAATAGGGGGTGCCATAACTGCCCACCGCCTCAAGCGTAAGCTCTGTCAAACGCTGTTGAATTTCCGTGCCCTTGATTTTGAGGATCGAGCTTTCAGGACCGGGCCCTTTGCCGGCTTGCTCTCCAGCGAGGGTCCGCAGCTCTGTGATCTCAAGCGCTGCCAAGTCAATTTCAAGCTGGCTGACTTTGCGAGCGAAATCGAAATCGCTCATCAAAGGTTCGCCGTCGATCAGTTCATTGGCTGCAATCTCGCGCAGTTTTTCAACACCGCGTTTGGACCGCGCAACCCCGGCAATCCCGCTGCGTTCATGCGCCAGCAGGAATTTGGCATAAGTCCAGCCCTGATTTTCTGTGCCGACCAGATTTTCAACGGGCACGCGCACATCGGTGAGCCATGTCTCATTGACCTCATACCCGCCATCCAGCAGCTTGATCGGCTTCACCTCGACACCGGGGGTTTTCATATCGACGAGGATGAAACTGATGCCTTCTTGCGGTTTGGCAGCATCAGGGTCGGTGCGGCACAAAAAGAAGCCCCAATCGGCATATTGCGCCAGCGTCGTCCAGGTCTTTTGCCCATTGATGACATAGTGATCACCGTCCCGCACAGCGGTCGTCTTAAGCGAGGCAAGATCAGAGCCCGCGCCCGGTTCTGAATAGCCTTGGCACCACCAGACATCGCCGCTGCGAATGCCGGGCAGATGACGCGCCTTTTGTTCCTCATTGCCAAAGGTGTAAATGACCGGGCCGACCATGGAGACACCAAATGGCAGCGGCATCAAAGCGTTGATGCGGGCATTTTCCTCTGACCAAATATAACGCTGCGTCGGGGTCCAGCCGGTCCCGCCATATTCGGTTGGCCAAGCCGGCACGCTCCACCCTTTCTCGCCGAGCACCTTGTGCCAAGCCAGAAAATCTTCGCGCGGCAAATCCTCGCGCAGGCCCGTATCGCCAAGATGTTTGGGATAGTGATTTGCGATGAAAGCGCGCACTTCCTCGCGGAAGGCCTGCTCTTCGGGGGTGAAATCGAGGTTCATGTCTTGGCGCTCCGAACTTGCGTGTTTGTTTGCGTATGAATTTATGGGTGTGCCCGAATGGCAGCTAAAATCAAGCCAGTAAATTTGGGGGTGCGATGGGCCGCGCAAGAACCCGTATCATGTCCGTAATCAGGCCCACAATCTCTTGGTTCTGCTCCATCCTGTTCCAATTGATCCTTTTGCTAATTTCATAAATTGGCCAAAGATGCGTTAGAGCCAAAGGTGCAATAAGGGGGCGCTGTGCCAAAAGCCGCGTGTTTCCATCAATCTTGAAAGCCCAACATCGTGAGAAAAAGAGCAGCGGTTCGCCAATGACAGACTGGATTTCCTTGGCCGATCAGGCTTGCGGCTTGGCCGGAACCTATCTTCGGGAAATGCGCGCAGCGACCAGCGAGCCGATTTCGTCTGGGGGGAAGATCGACCGCGACCTCGCGCAGCAGCACCAGCGGCTGGTGCATGGTTATGCATGGGCCGAAACGGGGGCCGCGGGACTAGCGGCGACTTGTGACTGGGCGCGGCGGGCTCAGAAATCCGGCGCATTTGGCGCGGCCGAAACGCTCATTCTCAAGATCGGCTTTGGCGAGTATTTAGCCCAGCTTACGACCGGCGTGGTGATGAGCCAGAACGAGATTGTCCGGCCGCAAGAATTCGGGCTTGGCCGGGCGGCGCACGCGCTTGCCGAGGCACCGCCAGCGGCGCTGTTTCTTGCTGAGGGCAATACGCTTGAGACGCGCCGCGAGCTGGCTAAACTCTTGTCAGAGGGCGCGCGCCCTTACGAAGGCTTGGGGGACGAGACGCTCGATCTTATTCGCGAACAATTCCGCGGCTTCACCGCTGACAAGATCACGCCGCATGCGCATGGCTGGCATTTGGCCGATGATTTGATCCCGCAAGACGTGATTGATGAAATGGCCGGATTGGGTGTGTTTGGGGTATGTATAGCCGAGGAGCATGGCGGCCTTGGCCTCGGCAAGCTGGCGATGAGCCTGGTCTCCGAAGAACTCTCACGCGGTTGGATTTGCGCAGGCTCGCTAGGCACGCGGTCAGAGATTGCTGGCGAGCTGATTGGCGAGAATGGAACGGATGCGCAAAAGCAGCATTGGCTCCCCAAGATTGCTGATGGTTCGGTTTTGCCAACAGCCGTTTTTACCGAGCCTGACACAGGCTCAGACCTTGCCTCGGTGCGCACCAAGGCTGTCCGCAAAGAAGGCGGGCAGGATGACGGCGCATGGGAAATCTCAGGCGCCAAAACATGGATTACCCATGCAGCCCGGGCCGATTTGATGACGGTCTTGTGCCGCACCAAGCCTGATGTTGCGGGATATGGCGGTCTGTCGATGCTGCTTGCGGCCAAAACGCGCGGGTCAGACACACATCCCTTTCCAGACGCCGGCATCGATGGCAGCGAGATCGAGGTTCTCGGCTATCGCGGGATGAAGGAATATGCGCTGGGTTTTGATGGGTTCGCGGTGGCGGCCGATGGCCTGTTGGGCGCAGCAGAAGGGCAAGGCTTTAAACAGCTCATGCGCACATTTGAAGGCGCCCGGATCCAAACTGCGGCGCGCGCGGTTGGAGTAGGGTGGAATGCGTTTGATCTCGGGCTGAGCTACGCGAAAGAGCGCAAGCAATTTGGCAAATCCCTAATCGCTTTTCCAAGGGTTGCGGACAAACTTGCGATTATGGCCGCGGAATTGGTTATGGCGCGCGAGCTGACCTATGCCTCAGCGAGGCAAAAGGATCGCGGCGAGCGCTGCGATATCGAGGCGGGCATGGCCAAGCTGTTGGCGGCGCGGGTTGCTTGGGGCGCCGCTGATAACGCGCTTCAGATTCACGGCGGCAATGGCTATGCGCTGGAATATCCGATTAGCCGCGTGCTCGCCGATGCTCGCATCCTCAATATTTTCGAGGGCGCAGGTGAAATTCAGGCCCAAGTTATCGGCACCGGGTTGATCCAAGCTGGATTGGCGCAGAAGAGCGACTGAACGCAGCTTGTGATCACTAGCTGCCAGTAAATTGCGGCGCACGCTTCTCCAGAAATGCGGCCATCGCCTCCTGCGCGTCGTTTGTTTGCGCAGCGAGGATCTGATTGCGATCTTCGAGCGCCATGGCCGCCTCCAGCCCATTGGCATCGAGGTTTGCATTGAGCACGTCTTTGGTCAGCCGCAATGCAAAAGGAGTGGCCGAGCGCATATAGCCAATGTCTTCCAAGGCCGCCTCGTCCAGCTCCTCACCCGTGGCCACCACGCGCGACACCAGACCGGCGGCCAAGGCCCGGTCAGCATGGATGAATTTGCCGGTCAGGATCAATTCTGAGGCCAGTGAAGCGCCCACCAGCCGCGGCAGGAAATAGGACGAACCCATATCGCATCCGCCATATCCAACGCGGATATAGGCGCAATTCATCTTCGCAGTTTTGCTTGCGATCCGAATGTCCGAGGCCATGGCGAGCGAAAAGCCGCCCCCGCATGCCGCTCCGTCGATTAAGGCGATGATCGGCTGCGGACATTTGCGCATCGCGACGTAAATGGCGGCAATGGCGCGTTGCAAAGCGAGCCCGTCAATCACATTGCGAGGCAAGGTTTTGTCGCCGGACTTTTCATCAGGCCGCATATCAAGTCCGGCGCAAAACGCCCGGCCAGCGGCCTTGAGGACGACGATCCTGATGTCAGTGCGGGAGGCGAGGCCTTGGAAGTAATGTGTCAATTCTGCGACCATTTGAGGGTTCAGCGCATTGAGCGCCTCGGGCCGGTTCAGTGTCAACCACTCGGTATCCGCATCGCGATCGATAAGAATCGTCTCGTATTGCTGCATGGCTAAATCCCTTGGTTGCGGTAGGTTTGCGGCGTCCGTCTCTGCTACCTCAGAGGCCGGGTTCAAGAAAGAGCTTTGGCCGCTGCCAAAACATGCGCGGCGGTTTTCCGGAACATTCAAACAAGCGCCATCAGGCTGGCGTTGCCCCCAGCGGCTGTGGTGTCTGTCGAAATTGATATCTCTTCCACCATCCAGTCCCGCCGATAGGGCGTCTCACCATTGCCGAGTTGCACAATCGGGATCGGGCCATCCTGTGTAGCGATTCCCACAAGCTGGCCCGTGATGTCCGATCCATCATCTTCGATCAGCACATGGTCAAATTCCTCAAGTCTCCAATCATCGCACCATTGCAGCTTTGCCAAAAGACTATCATCTGCTCCGCGCGCAAGCTCACGGGCGCGGCTCGGTAACAGGGGGATGTTGCCGGTGGCCAAGACGTCCGCCAATTGCTGCGCCAAACCGGCGCTGGATGCGGGCAGCAACAAAACTCGCCCGCGCGGCTCTGTCCGGTAAAGGTTTTCCTCGCCCAAGGGGCCGGCCAGCTCAGTTTGCGTGCCCAAAGGCGGGGCGATATCGGACATGTTTTGCACCAATCGGCCAAGATACAGCGGCCCGCCAGCTTTCGGCCCAGTCCCCGATAATCCGCGCCCGCCAAATGGCTGAACGCCGACAATCGCGCCGATCACATTGCGATTAACATAGATATTGCCGGCTCTTGCTTGGCGTGTGACCGTCTCTATTGCCGCGTCAATCCGGCTATGAACACCGAAAGTCAGGCCGTAACCGGCCGCATTGATTTGCGCGGTGACCTCATCAAGATCCGAGCGCGCGTAACGCATCACATGCAGCACCGGGCCAAAAACCTCGCCGCTTAGCTGATTGACATTGCCGATCTCGATAATCGTCGGCGGGACAAAAGTTCCCCTGCCA
>CAZDHB010000084.1:0-4703 GCA_964505255.1 uncultured Porphyrobacter sp. | reverse complement strand
CAGCATTTGGAGCAGCGTTTTGCGGCAGGGCGGTTTGCTCAATCCGGTGTCCAGCGGCCCGCATGTGATCGATATGGGCGGTAATTGCCTGCTGAGCTTCTTCGGAGATGACCGGGCCGATATCTGTGCAAAGCGTGTCTGTTGCACTCACCTTTAGCTCGCTTAGGGCGCCGCGCAGCATGGTCAAAATGTCGTCCGCTATCTCCTCTTGCAAACACAATATCCGCAGGGCTGAACAGCGCTGACCGGCACTGTCAAAGGCGGAATCAATGACATCGCGCACGACTTGTTCGGGCAGGGCCGAGCTATCGACGATCATGGCGTTTTGGCCGCCTGTTTCCGCGATGAAGGGGATGGGCGAGCCCGCGCCCGGAGCGTTACGCGCGGGGTCCGGCAAGACCCGGCTGGCAAGCTGGCGTTGGATCAGCTTGGCGGTTTCGGTGGAGCCGGTGAACAAGACCCCGCAGACCTGCGGCGCGCCGACCAAAGCTGCGCCAACATCGCCTGCGCCTGTCACCAATTGCAGCGCGCGTGGCGGCACGCCTGCCTCATGCAAGATAGCCACCGCCTCAGCCGCAATGAGCGGCGTTTCTTCTGCCGGCTTGGCAAGGACAGTATTGCCCGTGACCAGGCCTGCTGCGACTTGGCCGAGAAAAATCGCCAGCGGGAAATTCCAGGGGCTGATGCAAACGAGGGGGCCTAGCGGAGTGGCTCCAGCTAAACAGACACGGGCTTGCTGGGCATAATAGCGCAGGAAATCGGCCGCCTCGCGCAGTTCAGCAATCGCATTGGGTGCAGATTTACCAGCCTCACGCATAATCAGACCAAGCAGGCCCTGCATGCGCGCCTCCAGTAGATCGGCGGCTTTTTCCAAGCAAAGCGCCCGCGTCTCTGTGTCACTTTTCGACCAAGTCTCGAACGCTGTCACCGCATTTTGAACGGCCAATTTGGTATCGGCAGGCAAGGCAAATGCGGCTCGGCCAACAATATCATCATGCCAGCCAGGATTGCGGATCGGCTGCATCTCATGCGCGGCTGAAAGGCCGGGAATCATCGGCGCCGCCGTCCACCGCTCGGCTGCGCTCTTGCTCAAATGGGACGAAAACTCGCGCAGCCGATCCTCGTCGCTCAAATCCAGACCTTTGGAATTGCGGCGCTCTGGATAGAGCTCTTCTGGCAGTTTAATGACCGGATGCGGCGACCCCGCCGGCTGGATCGCCAATGCCTCGTCTAAAGGATCGGCGCAGAGCTGGTGAGGGGCAATATCCTCGTCCCAAATCCGGTTGACGAATGAGGAATTGGCACCGTTCTCCAGCAATCGGCGAACAAGGTAAGCCAGCAGTTTTTCATGCGTGCCTACCGGCGCGTAAATCCGGCAGGGTCGGCCCAGCTTTTCGGGGCTTACAACCTCTTCATACAAGGCCTCGCCCATGCCGTGCAGGCATTGAAACTCATAATCGCCCACGCTGAAATCTTCGCCTGCCAGATGGACAATAGTGGCCAGCGTCTGGGCATTGTGAGTCGCAAATTGAGGGAAGACGTACTCCCTTGCATCCAGCAATTTGCGCGCGCTGGCGATATAGCTGATGTCGGTATGGACCTTCCGGGTGAAAACCGGATAGTCCGCCAGCCCGTCGACTTGGGCCCGCTTGATCTCGCTATCCCAATAGGCCCCTTTGACCAGGCGCACCATGATCCGGTGACCCGATCGCCGAGCGAGATCGACTATCCAATCAATGACCGCGCTGCATCGCTTGCCATAGGCTTGCACCACAAAGCCTAGCCCCTGCCAATCGGCCAATTCCGGGTCGAGCGCGAGCGCCTCCAGAATCTCCAGCGATAACTCCAGCCGATCGGCCTCTTCGGCATCGATATTAAAGCCAATGTCTAAGCGTTTGGAGAGCAGCGCCAGTTCGCGCACCTTAGGGAGCAGCTCGGTCATGACCCGCTCGGCCTGAGCCCGTTCATAACGCGGGTGGAGGGCGGACAATTTGATCGAGATGCCCGGTCCTTCATAAATGCTGCTGTCCGGGGATGCCTTCCCGATGGCGCGAATGGCATGCTCGTAATCGGCAAAATACTGATCCGCATCATCCATAGTCATGGCCGCTTCGCCGAGCATGTCATAGCTGTAGCTAAAGCCTTTTGCCTGCTGCTCACGTGCCCGCAAAAGAGCCTCGGCGATGTTCTCGCCGGTTACGAATTGCTCCCCCATCATTTCCATGGCCATATTCACGCCGCTGCGGATGACCGGTTCGCCCGCGCGTTTGATCAGGCCCGTGAGTGAGGCAATGAGCGTCTCCTCGCCAGCGGGTTTCACCAATGCGCCCGACATGACCAGGCCCCATGTCGCGGCATTGACAAACAAGGAGCGATCATCCCCCAAATGCGCGCGCCAATCACCGCGTCCGATTTTGTCGCGGATCAAGGCGTCACGCGTTGCATTGTCCGGCACGCGCAGCAGAGCCTCGGCCAAACACATCAGCGCGGTGCCCTCCTCGCTCGAGAGCGAGTATTCCTTGACCAACCCCTCGACCCCGCCGCGCTGCCCCTTGGCCCTGAGGCGAGCGACCAGATCAGTCGCAGTCCCGGCAATTTTTGCGCGAGTATCCGCGGGCAGGCGGGCCGCCTCGAGCAGCGGGGCGAGCGCGTCTTGCTCACGAATGCGGTAAGCAGCAGTGACCTTGCGGCGCAGTTCTGTCGGGGCGCAAAGGGGGTGCGCAAAATTGGCAAAGGGTTTTTGGTCCTGCGTCCCTGGCACTGCCTTGTCCTTCGGTTACATCACCAAAAGCTAGCATAATTGTAATGGCGGAATTGTCTGAAATTTGGATTTATCTATTGGTTAGAGCTAATATCAGGGGCAAATTATGGAGAAAACCCTATGAAAACCGCTTTTGATGGTGATTTTGATAGATTCGATATACGGATTATTGACGAGCTGAGAGTGGATGGCCGGATCACCATAACTGAATTGGCCCAAAGGGTCGGTCTGTCGGCGACCCCTTGTCAATTGCGCCTCAAAAAACTGATTAAGAGCGGCTGTATTCGCGGATTTCGCGCAGTTGTTGATTTCGGCATGCTGGGCGAAGGGCATGTTACCTTTGCCCAGATCAAGCTGAGCGACACGAGGGAACAGGCGCTAGCGGAGTTTCGCGAAATTGTGACGCGCATCAAGGAAGTCGAGGAATGCCACTTGATAGCGGGCAATTTCGATTTTTTGCTGAAGATCAGAACCAGCGATATCGCCGCTTACCGCGAGGTTTTGGGCGAGAAGATATCGGCCCTGCCGCATGTCGCCAGCACCTCCAGCTTTGTCGCGATGGAAAGTATTGTTGACGCAGCAAGCTAGGCTTGAAGGGGTTTGCTCAGTCCCCGAATTCTTTGCGAAGCTGGGCGCCGTGCTGATCTTTTTCGGGCACCGGACCCAGCGCTGGCCGCGCGTGATTAATTCTGGCGGCGGGCGCGACAATCTCGATTGGTCCGGCAGGTGTATCGAGCGGCGCGCGCGTCAGATGCGGATGGCTGGCTAAATCAGCGACGGTGTTCAGCCGGCCATAAGCCAGAGCGCTTTCCTCGAGCAGGGCGGATGCCTCATCTGATGAAAGGCCCGCGAAACGCGCGTTGATAATATCATCCAGCGCCCCGCGATGAGCCAGCCGGTCCATATTGGTTGCATAATCGGCATGATCGGCGAGTTCAGGCTGCCCCAGAAAAACCCGGCAGAAAGTCACCCATTCCCGCTGGTTTTGAACCGAAAAGATCAGGCTGATCTCGTCGCCGCATTGATAAGCGCCGTAAGGGGCCAAAGAGGCGTGATTGACGCCCATCCGCTGGTTATTGTGGTCGCCGTAAACATGCTGGAGATAGGGGACATTCATCCATTCAGCCAATGCATCGAACAGCGAGATTTCGATTAAAGCCCCTTCGCCCGACTGCGCGCGCGCGAACAGCGCCTGCAGGATGGCTGTATGAGCGTTCATCCCGGCGGCGATATCGCATAAGGAAACGCCCACGCGGGCCGGGCCTTGCTCCGTGCCGGTTATAGAACAAAGGCCCGTTTCTGCCTGAACGATCAGGTCATAGGCTTTGAGATGCGCGCGCGGCCCCTCGGTGCCAAAGCCGCTGATCGAGCAGCAAATAAGCCGAGGGTATGCGCGTCTCAGCTCAGCCGGGGCAAACCCCATCTTGTCGAGACTGCCGGGTTTGAGGTTCTGGATGAAAACGTCGGCCTCGCCGATCATGTTCTTGAGGACCCGCGCATCGTCCTTTTTACGCAAGTCGAGGCAGACTGATTGTTTGCCGCGGTTCAGCCAAACGAAATAGGCACTTTGCCCTTGCACAAGCTGGTCATAGTCGCGGGCAAAGTCTCCCTCCGGCCGTTCAACCTTAATGACGCGCGCACCGGCATCGGCCAGCCGCGCGGCGGCATAGGGTGCGGCCACTGCCTGCTCTACCGAGACAATTGTGATACCACTAAGGTCGGCCACTACCCCTTACCCTGTATTGCTGACGTGCATCGGCGCGTTTCCAGGACCGGGCCGATTGCCGTGTCTCGCCCGATATCCATCCCCATAGTGCGCCCTTTATCTGACCCTGTGATTGGCCCTGTGACTGACCCTGCAACTGGCCCCAAATCAAACCCTGCATGAAACCACCATGCGATCACAGCGTTAGCCCGCCATCAGCAACAATGGTCTGTCCTT
>CAZDHB010000083.1:0-9925 GCA_964505255.1 uncultured Porphyrobacter sp. | reverse complement strand
GCCTAGGGCAGGGCGCTTCCGCAACGCCTGACCACCGGCCAGGCTGGGCCGCCGGGTGACATTGTTTGGGGCGGCGGGGCGCAAAAGCCTTGGGTTTGAAGATCGATCCAGATATAGCGCCGCGTGTCTCCCGCGCGGCGCTTTTTCTTTGCCCAGCGGGCGCCGTTTCGCATCCGGATGTGCTGCGTGTTTGATGAAACAGGTTCAGGAGTTTTGGTAAGTTGAGCAATCCTGCAAGCAAGACGCAAGTGCTCACCCTGTCATGCCCGGATAAACCAGGCCTCACCGCCCATGTGACCGGCTTTCTGTTTGATCATGGCGCGAACATCCTTGAGGCTCAGCAATTCAACGATAGCGAGAGCGGCGTCTTTTTCATGCGCGTCGAGTTTGACCCGCTGGATGCGCAGGTTCCGGCGATCAGCAATGGTTTTTCCGCTCTGGCCGATGCCCATTCGATGGACTGGCGTCTGAAGCCCAAAGAAGAACGCACAAGGGCCGTTCTCTTGGTCAGCAAATTTGACCATTGTCTGGGCGATCTGCTCTATCGCTGCCGGATTGGCGAATTGCCGATGGAGCCGGTCGCCATCATTTCCAATCACCCGCGCGAGGCGCTGTCGATTTCGCTGCCCGCCGCTGTGCCGTTCCATCATTTTCCCATCACCAAGGACACCAAGCCCGAGCAAGAGGCGCTCATTCGCTCGGTGATTGAGGAAACCGGCGCAGAACTGGTCGTTCTGGCGCGCTATATGCAAATCCTGTCGGACGAGATGTCATCTTTCTTGTCGGGCAAATGCATCAATATCCATCACTCCTTTCTGCCCGGGTTCAAGGGCGCAAAACCCTATCATCAGGCCCATGCCCGCGGGGTCAAAATGATCGGCGCAACCGCCCATTATGTAACCCGCGATCTGGATGAGGGACCGATTATCCATCAAGACGTAGAGGCGGTGACCCATGCCGATAGCCCCGAAGATCTGGTCCGCAAGGGCCGCGATATCGAACGGCGCGTTCTGGCCGAGGCGGTCCGGCTGCATTGCGAGGAGCGGGTGGTTCTCAATGGACAGAAAACCATTGTTTTCAGAAGCTAGCCAGCGTGCCTTCAATCCGCTTCAAAGCCGGTTTCGTGCTCGAAATCTGACTTCGAGGAGTTGGCTGTGAGTTTCACCGGGGAAATACTCGTCGCTGATATCGGCGGAACCCATGCCCGCTTTGCCATCGCCCATGCTCAAGATGGGCAGGTGGAGCGGATCAGTGACATTCAAAAATACAAATCTAGCGAGCATGAAACCATGGGCCTTGCTTATGGCCTTTATCGCGAGGCGCTGGGCCGAGCCATGCCGCAATATGGCGCCATTGCGGTCGCTGCGACCTTGGGCGCAGAGGTGCTGCATTTCACCAATTCGCACTGGACGATAGAGCCGCGGCGGGCCGCTGATCTGCTTGGTCTTGATGATGCAATTCTGATCAATGATTTTGGCGCGGTTGCGCATGCCGCTGCAAATTTGCCGCAAGACCAATTTGCGCATGTCTGCGGCCCCAAGGACGAGGCTGCAGGGCAAGCGGAGGCCGCGCGCCTTACCAGCATTATTGGCCCTGGTACGGGCCTTGGCGCGGCACAATTGCTGCGCCTTGGCGATGGCTACGAAGTGATCGAGACCGAGTCTGGCCATATAGGTTTCGCGCCGGTTGATGCGGTCGATCACGCTATTTTGAAAAGCCTTGAGGGGCAATATCAGCGTGTTTCGGCAGAGCGGGTTGTTTGCGGTCAGGGGCTCTCAGCAATCTATCATGTGCTTGCAAATATCGAGGGTAAGACCCCATCTGAATTGAGTAATATCGCGCTGTGGAACGCCGCGCTTGAGGGCAGTGACCCACTGGCTGCGGCGGCTTTGGAGCGTTTTTGCCTCGCGCTTGGCTCACTGGCGGGTGATCTGGCGCTGGCTCACGGTGCGCGCGAGGTGATCATCGCTGGCGGTCTCGGGGCACGCATCGGATCGCAGTTGGAGCAATCAGGTTTTGCTGAGAGGTTCGCGGGTAAGGGCCGGTTTCAGAGCCTGATGGAGACGATACCGGTCAAACGGCTGTTGCATCCAGAACCCGGCCTTTATGGCGCGGCCGCGGCCTATCTGGAACATTTGCGGCGCGCTGCTTAAAGCTTCTCGCTTAGGCTTGTCGCTTAGGCTTCTCGCTGAGGCTTCGCGCCTAAGCTTGTCGTTTAGGCTTCGCGCCTAAGCTTCTCGGGCAACCTCGTCGGCGTCGAAATAGTGAATGCGAAGTTCTTTGAGCAAGCCATCTTCGAAATTACCAGCCTCGCAAACGGTCTGGCTGAATGTGCGGCCTGTTTTCTTGGAGGTCATGGTCAAGGTCAGGACAGTCACCGCCCATGTATCGCCGCCGGTGATATCATGAATATCCACCGAGGCCTTTTCCCAAGTGCCATACATCGCCTCTGCGCAGCGCTTTAGCGCGTCTTTCCCGCGCCATTCACCGCCAAAGGGCAGGACTTCGGCTTCGTAGAGGACAAAATCAGGATGGATCAGCGACTCGACCGTTTCCCAATCCTGTTCACCGGCCTTGGCGTAAACCAGGCTCAGTTTTTCACGCGGCGTGCTCATGCTCGGTCTCTCGCTGAGCTTATTCTATCGTACCCACGAGGTCGCCAACCTTATATTTCGTTCCCTCTTCGCCGGTTGGCTTGATTGTGCCAGCGGCAGTCGCCTCGATCTCGACCGTCGTCTTGTCGGTTTCGGCGGTGTAAATGACATCACCGATCTGGACCGTTTCTCCTTCGCCGAACATCCATTCCGACAAGGTTACCTCGGTTGCGCTCATCCCCAGCTTGGGGATGCGGATTTCTTCAGCCATCTTGCTCTTAGTCCTTTCCGAGCGATGCTTTGATCTGTTCGACCATTTCGTCCTTGGTCGGGATCCATGCCTGTTCCAGATGGGTTGCGAAAGGTACCGCTGCAAAAGTACCGCCGATGCGCCGCACTGGCCCCTTCAGATTGTCCCAGCATTTTTCCTGAATATTGGCCGCCAGCTCAGCGCCGGTGCCAAACGGACGGACCGCCTCGTGCAAGGTGATCGCCCGGCCGGTTTTGTTGACCGATGCCAGCACGGTTTCCTCGTCATAAGGGGCGATGGTCCGCAAATCGATAACCTCGACGCTGACGCCTTCTTTTTCCATATCTGCAGCCACTTCCAGCGCGTCAAGCACGGTCCGGCCATAAGTGATGATCGAAATGTCGCTGCCTTCCTTGGCAACCGCGGCTTTACCCAAAGGCACGCGGTAACCCGGGCCGGGGTCTTCGGAGGTAAGGCCATAGCAAAGGATGTTCTCGATAAAGATCACCGGATCATTGGCATCGATACTGGCGCGCATCAGCCCGCGCGCATCGGCCGCATTCGATGGAGTAACCACATGCAAGCCGGCGACATGGGCAAACCATGCCTCAAGCATGTCGGAATGCTGTCCGCCAAAACCAACGCCGACACCCGTGGTGGTGCGCAAAACCATCGGGCAGGGCGTCTGGCCGCCCGACATATAACGCAATTTGGCGGCGTGATTGACGATTTGGTCCATGCAAACGCCGACGAAATTCATCAGCATGATCTCGCAAATCGGACGCTGTCCGGCCAAGGCCGCGCCAACCGCGGCGCCAACAATTGCCGTTTCGGAAATAGGCGTCGCGCGGATGCGGTGCTCGCCATATTTCTCGCTTAGCCCGGCAGTGACTTTGAAAACGCCGCCGCCTTGTTTGGCCGAGACATCCTCGCCCAGGCAGAACACGCCATCATCTTCTGCCATCGCTTCATCAATGGCCAGATTGAGGGCCTGCGTCATGGTGATTTCAGCCATTAGGAGACCTCCTCGAGAACGTCTTTGTAAATTTCATCAGTGCTGGGCAAATCGGCTGCCAAAGCATGCTCAACCGCGGCGTTAATCTCCGCATCGATCCCTTCGACAATTTTATCCAGCTCGTCTTCGGTGAACTGATGCTCCAGCATCACCTTGCGCAATTTGGGCAGCGGATCTTCTTTCTGCATTTCCTCCAGATGCTCTGGTGGCATGTATGAGAAGTCAGAGCCGAAGAAATGCCCCATCATCCGGTAACACATCGCCTCGACCAAAACCGGTCCTTTGCCAGCGCGGGCGTGATCGACCGCTTCTTGCATGGCCGGATAGACCTCGTTGACATTATTGCCGTCGACTTTGATGCCTTTCATTCCATAACCTGCTGCACGGCTTGAAATGTCAGTGCTGTCGGTGTGATCGGCAAAGGCGGTGTGCTCGCCGTAGCGGTTGTTTTGACACAGGAATACGACCGGCAATTTATACAATTGCGCCATGTTCATCGCTTCATGAAAACCGCCGATATTGGCCGCCCCGTCCCCGAAGCTGACCAGGGTGACTTTGCCATCGCCATTGTTCTGGCTGGCCATCGCCAGACCATTGGCAATCGGCAGGCCCGAGCCAACCACCCCGGTCGTCACCATAATGCCGGTGTCGGGGTCGGTAATATGCATCGTGCCGCCCTTGCCTTTGCAAGTGCCGGTTTCCTTGCCGAGGCATTCGCCCCACCATTTCTCCATCGGGATGCCCTTGGCGGTCTGTTCGCCCTGTCCGCGATAAGTGCACACCACATAATCGTCATCATCCAGCGCTGCCATGGCGGCGGCAGAGACCAGTTCCTGTCCCCGCACGCAATAATACATGACAGCGACCTTGCCCTCCATCAGGAGCGCGCGGAATTTCTCATCCGTGCGGTTCACCTTCATTGTTCGGGTATAGATATCGAGCAATTTGTCGCGATCAATATTGGCCATGAATGGGCCCTTTCGCCTGTTTAGAAAAGTTTGGGTTTAGAAGCGTTTGCTGTGCAGAGCGGACAATGGCTGCCGCGGCGAGGTTTCAGCGTTAGAACTGCACCCTTTGCGTGAACCCGCCATCGATCACGATGTTGGACCCGGTCATATAAGGGACCGCAGGGCTGGCGACGAACACGATCGCTTTGCCAATCTCGTCATCATTGCCGAACCGGCCCATTGGCATTTTCGCCAGAGTGCCTTCGTAAAGTTCGGGCATGGCGCCTTTGATCATTTCCCAATTGCCGCCGGGATATTCAATCGCACCGGGGCTGATGGTGTTGACCCTGATGCCTTGCGGGGCCATCGCTTGGGAAAGCTGCGAACCATAAGTGATCAGCGCTGCTTTCAAGGCGTTAAACGGGTTGGGCCCAATAAAAGTTTCGAGCGCTGCGGTCGAGGACATGAGGATGATCGATCCGCTGTCGGAATTGGCCAGATGCGGGGTTAGTACCTCAACCCCATGCGCCGCCCCCAGAATATCCATATCAAGGCCAGCCTGCCAATCGCCAGTGCCGCCCGTACCGCTTGAACTGGCGGTGTGGACGAAGATATCGCATCCACCAAGCTCGCCCGCGGCTTTCTCAAGCCATGCCTTATACGCATCGCCGCCGTCTGCCATATCGAAGACCTCGGCAAAGACTTTGCCATCGCCAGCCGCATCGATCTGCTTTTTGGCAGCCTCGATCTTGTCGTCCTTGCGGCTGAAGAAGGCCACATCAGCCCCTTCTGCGGCAAAGTGAGTAAGTGCAGCAAGGCCCAGACCATGCGCTCCGCCGTTCATGATGACTTTCTTGCCTTTTAGTCCGAGATCCATTTCACACTACTCCTAGCTGTTTCCTGTGGAGCAGGCTTAGCCTAGCTTGCGCTTGCCAGTAATCGTCAAAAGTGTTGGGTGGACAGTGCGGCTGCGATCTGCTGCGACACGCCATCATGCCGTTCACAAGACGGGCAATTTAGGCTGGCCAAATAGGGCAGGGCAATAAGGCGGGAGACCACAATGGGTGCAGCAATGACAGAGCCTGTTCAGCAATCTCTTGCACACGCAGGCGCGAAGTTGAGCTGGTGGGAATGGCATGCGCAAAGGCGCGGCAGCGGTCCGAGCATGGTTTTCGCGCATGCAACCGGATTTCATGGGCGCGTGTGGGATGCCATTATCGAGCATTTTCCAACCAGCCATATCGCAGCCCTCGATTTGCGTGGTCACGGGGCTTCGAGTGGCGGCCCAATTGAACATTGGCAAGTGCTCGCGGATGATATTGCCGCCGTGCTGGGCGCGATAGGAGCGGGGGAGGATCAGCCGCACAAACCAATCGGTATCGGCCATTCGATGGGTGCCCATGCTTTGCTTCAGGTGCAGGCGGATTTGGGCTGTTTTGACCGCTTGGTTCTGTTCGATCCGGTTATCCTTGATCCGGCTTGGTATGAAGGCGGCTCGCTCAGCTTTGATGACAGCCAGCCGCATCCCTCAATCAGACGCAAACGCTATTTCGCTTCGCCAGAGGCCATGGTCGAGCGGTTTAGGGCGCGCGATCCCTATGAGCTGTTCGATCCAAGGGTGCTGCGTGATTATTGCCAATATGGCCTCATTGAAGCTGGATCAAAGGGCGGGCCGGTGGCCGAGGCGGAGGAACGCTACGAGCTGGCTTGCGCGCCAGAGGTCGAGGCAAGCGTTTATATGAGTTCCCGGAGCAATGCGGGCATTCATGCCGCTGCGCGCTCGGTCGAGATACCGGTCACCATCGTCAGGGCCAAGCAAACCGATTTCGGCGATTTTAAAAGCTCGCCAACTTGGCCGAAATTGGCCGAGAGTCTGCCAAGCGGGCGCGATCTCTATCGGCCTGATATGACGCATTTTCACCCGTTTCAGGATCCAGCGGATGCGGCGAGGATCATCAAAGAGGGCTGAGGCGGCATCCAATTGCCGTTTCAGCCGAAGGGCCCCCTAGTCAGATAGGGTCAGTTTCAGTTCTGGCCCGCTCCAATTGAACATGCCCTCGACCTCATGCGGCACATAAGGCGCCTCGAGCGCAGCGATCTCGTCCGCGCTGAGTTCCAGCGAAAGCGCCGCGAGTGCGTCATCCATATGCGCAGCTTTCGATGCGCCAATGATCGGCGTCGTGACATGATTTTTCGATAGCATCCACGCCATAGCGATCTGAGCGCGCGGAACCCCGCGTTGCTCGGCTATAGTGGCAACGGCATCGACCACGGCGCGGTCAGCTTCCTCGGCGCGTTTGTATAACAGTCCGATCAAGCGATCCGATTTGCTGCGATCGGAGCTGTCATCGTCCCAATCGCGGGTCAGCTTGCCGCGGGCAAGCGGGCTCCACGGCATGGTCGCAATCCCCTGATCTTGGCACAGCGGGAACATCTCGCGCTCTTCCTCGCGGTAGAGCAGATTGTAGTAATTTTGCATCGAGATAAAACGCGGCCAGTGATTGACCTCGCTCGTATGCAGCATCTTCAGAAACTGCCATGCAAACATGGACGAGGCACCCAAATACCGAACCTTGCCTGATTTTACGATATCGGCGAGGGCCTCCATCGTCTCTTCAATGGGCGTGTCCGGATCGAATCGGTGGATCTGATACAAATCGATGTAATCCGTGCCCAGACGCCTCAAACTGTCGTCGACTGCGGCAAACAAGGCCTTGCGCGAGAGACCCATAGTGTTGGGCGCCATCTTCCAAGGCCCAAATGCCTTGGTCGCGATCACCACTTCATCGCGGCGGGCAAAATCGTTCAGCGCTCGTCCAACGATCTCCTCAGACGAACCAGCCGAATAGACATTGGCCGTGTCGAAGAAATTGATGCCGCCCTCCAGCGCTTGCCGGATGAGGGGACGGCTTTGTTCCTCGGTCAAGGTCCAGTCGTGATCACCGACGGCCTCGCCATAAGTCATACAGCCAAGACACAGCTTGGATACCTTGAGGCCTGAGCGGCCGAAATTGATGTAATCCATGAACCCGCTCTAAGCCATCAACGCTGTGTTTGTCATGCCTTGGCGGGCAATTCCCCGCTCATATATTTGTTCAACGTAGTGTTGAAGTGGCGCACCCGGCTGTCTTGATAATGGCCCAGTTCCATCACCCCATTGGCAGAGGCTTTCATGCCGGTTTGGACATGCGGCAAATTGGCCATATCCTGATCAAACACATTGGCGAGGGCATCACCCATCACATCCTTGGCCCAAGAAAATGGCTGATCATTGGGGATGACCACTTTTTCGGCCGAACGGGGCGTTTTCTCACCCTTGGGTGTCCGCATCAAAACGCGGATTTCCATAGTGCAGGTATCAGCCGTTTTGCCCGGCAACCAGCGATAGCAAAGCTGCGGCACATGGCCGCCCCAAGGGGCGAAATTAGGGAAAATATTGTAAGTGAAATTGTCCAGCATTTCACTGTCGCTGATGTCCGAATAATCATGCCCATCGCGTTCACTAAAGGCAGCGCGGTTGGCATCGGCGAGCACTTTGCGGGCCAGGAAAGGATCGTCCGGATCGAGCTTGGCAATGGCTTCCTCGCTTCCGGTATTGCGCATCCGGGAATCGCCGCCTTTGCCCGAAAACTCGTCCATCTTGTCCAGAATATACTTCTGATCTTTGCCTTGGATATGCGGGCTCAGCACGCCTGAGGGGGTGATCGCACGGTTGAAGTTATCGCCGTAGAGATCATAGCGCGTATTGGCATCGCCCAAAAACGGCAGCAATTGCGGGTGCGTGGTCACCGAATGCCAGGCTTCCATAAAGGCTTCTGAGGTGGCCTTCCAATTGGCCGGAATCTCGCGCTGGACCCACATGGCGGTGAAACATTCGTCGAGGTGATAGTTTTCATACTGATCAAGCACCGGGCCGACCCAATCGGTGAACTCGGCAATCTCGTCGTTTTCAGTGATCATGATGAAACCTTGCCAGCGGTTCACCCGCACTTCCGGCAAGCTCATATCCTTGTCATCAAGATGCTTGAAATCCCATGCACAGGGGATCTCTTTCAAAGAGCCGTCATTGTTCCAGGTAAACCCGTGGAAGCCGCAGCGCAGCTGAGTCTTGTTGCTGGCGGCATCAACCAGCTTGCGGCCGCGGTGAAGACAGACATTATAAAACGCCCGCACAGACCCATCCATCTGGCGAACAAGGAGGAAGCTCTTTTCGCCAATTTCGAATACCACCTGGTCGCCCGGATCAGGCAATTCCTCTTCACGCGCCGCGAACAGCCAGACATTGGGCCACAGCTTTTCTCTTTCAGCAGCAGCAAATTCCTCGCTCACATAGGGGGCGATCGGCAAGGGATCATCCGGCATGTCATGATGCGACTCTTCGAACAGATAGTCAGGTGCGGGACGCGAATCCCCTTCGAGCATATCGGTGTAACTGGTCCCCGGGCAGCGATCATCAGCGGTGATAGAATTGACTTTGTTCATGGCGACGCATGCTCCTCACATTTTGTGCAGTGTCGAATGATCTTTTTATGTCACAAACTCACCCCAGAACATCCTATCGGTTTGGGGGAGAGTATCAATGACGACAGCAACTGGATTGGCCGCATTGGGCGATGTCATGCAGCTGGCTTACGTGCCAGATGACTTTGACGCGGCGCTCGATCATTGGACCAAGATTATGGGCGTTGGACCCTTTTTCCTGATTGAAAACATCCATTTGGACGGGATGAAATACAAGGGCGAGCCGACGGATGCCTGTTTTGATCTGGCGCTGGCCTATTGGGGGGATATGCAGATTGAATTGATCCGCCCGCGCGACGATCACCCGTCAATCTATTCAGGCGATTATGCCGCCACCAATGGCCTGCATCACGTGTGCATTCTGGTCGATGATATCAATGCAGCCCATGCAGCCTGCGCGGCGAGCGGGGCCGAAGTGGTGATTGAGGGCGATTTTGGCACCAGCAAGGTGATTTATGTTGATCCAGCGCCGGGCAAACCGGGCGGCGGCGTTGGCAATTTGGTCGAGATTTTGCAGCAGGACAAGGAAGGGCCTGATCTGTTCGCCATCATTAAGGCGGCGAGCATCGATTGGGACGGGTCAGAGCCGCTGAGAACT
>CAZDHB010000082.1:5135-9989 GCA_964505255.1 uncultured Porphyrobacter sp. | reverse complement strand
AAGCCAAGGTCATCTACCGCTGCACACCGCAATGGTTTGTGCCCATGGATATGGATTTAAAGGCTCCCGGTGACACATTGCGCGCGCGCGCCATGCAGGAAATTGGCCGGGTTAAGTTCTATCCTGAAAAGGGGCGCAACCGGATCGGCTCTATGGTCGAAGGGCGGCCCGATTGGGTGCTTTCCCGCCAGCGCGCATGGGGCGTGCCGATCACTCTGTTTGTCCGGCCCGATGGCACTTATCTGCAAGACGAAGCGGTCAATGCCCGCATTGTGGCTGCGGTTGCCAAGGAGGGCGTCGATGCTTGGGACGAGGCCCGCAAAGCGGAATATCTCGGAAGCGCGCACGACCCGAATGACTATGAGATGGTCACTGATATTCTCGACGTGTGGTTCGACAGCGGCTGCACCCATGTGTTCACGCTTGAATCCGACCGTTGGCACGAAACACGCTGGCCTGCGGACCTCTATCTTGAAGGCTCTGACCAGCATCGCGGCTGGTTCCAATCATCCTTGCTGGAAAGCTGCGCCACAAGAGGCCGAGCGCCTTATGACGCAGTGCTCACCCACGGCTTTACCATGGCCAGCGATGGCCGCAAAATGTCCAAGAGCCTTGGCAATACGATCGACCCGACCAAGGTCATGCAGCAATATGGCGCGGACATTATCCGGCTGTGGGCGCTCAGCGTCGATTTCACCGAGGATCACCGGATTGGCGATGAGATCCTCAAAGGCGTCGGCGATCAATATCGCAAATTGCGCAACACATTCCGCTATCTTTTGGGCGCGCTCGACGGTTTTGAAGGCAATGCCGAGGATGCAGGCGCTATTCCCGAGCTGGAAATCTATGTGCTGGCCCTGCTGGCTGAGCTTGACGGGAAATTGCGCGCCGCTGCTGAAAGCTATGATTTCAACACTTACACAAGACTCTTAAGCGATTTTTGCAATGAGGACCTTTCGGCCTTCTTCTTCGATATTCGCAAAGACAGCCTTTATTGCGACGGCCCGGCGAGCGATACGCGCAATGCTTACCGCTCGGTGCTCGACATCCTGTTCCATGCGCTGGTGCGCTATGCTGCGCCGGTGCTGGTGTTTACCGCAGAGGAGGTTTGGACCACCCGCTACGGCGAGGAACGCGGCAGTGTCCATTTGCTCGATTGGCCTGAGGTTCCGCAAATCGCGGCTGACCATGCGCGCTGGGATGCCTTGCGCGCGTTACGCGAAACGGTGAACGAGGCGATTGAGCCCTTGCGGCGCGAAAAAGCGATCCGCTCCAGCCTTGAGGCCGATGTGATCGTGCCCGCCTCAGCCGTCCCTGAAGGCTTCAGCGACGAGGCTTTGGCCGAGCTGTTCATCACTGCCTCATGCACGCGCGGCGATGGTGACAGTGTGCAGGTAAGCAAAACATCCGCGCATAAATGCGGGCGCTGCTGGCGTCTCTTGCCCGAAGTGAGCGAGGACGGCGCGCTCTGTGCACGCTGTGATGAGGTCGTCACGCAAATGGACGCAGCATGAGCTTTTTTACCCGCAACCGGCTGATCGGTCTCGCTTTGGCGGCGGTTATTTTTGCCGCCGATCAAGGCATAAAATACTGGGTCAAATATGTCGCTTTGCTGCGCGAGAAAGGCGTGATCGAACTCATCCCATTTTTCGATTTGCGCTGGACTCAAAACTTTGGCGTCTCGCTCGGCATGTTCGAGGCGACCAGTGCGGAAATGCGCTGGGGATTGGTGGCCATGACTGCGCTCATTGCCTGTGTCGTGATGGTCTGGATGCTGCGTGAGAAGCTGCTGGGTGATGTGATTGGCCTTGCGATGATTTTGGGCGGGGCGCTGGGCAATATCCGCGACCGGTACAATTACGGCTATGTGATCGATTATGCCGATTTGCACTTTGGTGATTTTCGCCCTTTCCTGATTTTCAACGTGGCTGATGCGGCGATAACCATTGGGGTGGTGATAATCCTTGCGCGCGCCCTGTTCCTCAGCGACAAAGAGGATGATAAAGCGCCAGAGGCGCCCGGCTGAGAAAACCGGCTGAAACGACTGGGTAGGACCTCAGACATTCCGGATCGCAGCCATGCGGCCCACTTTTTGAAGAAGCCATCGCGCAAGCGGAGAAAAATGATGACCAAATTTGCTCAATTCGCGCTGATCGGCGCTACTGCGGCTCTCCTCGGGGGATGCGGCGGCGGCGGCATTCTGGAGCGGGAGAGGCCCGATGAATTCGCGGTTCAGCGTCAAGCACCGCTGGTCGTCCCGCCTGATTTCAATCTCGTCCCGCCCGCCCCGGGCGCGCCGCGCCCCTCGGAAGGCACGGCATCAGAACAAGCGCTTGAGGCTTTGTTCGGCGGTCCGCAAGCGCGCAGCGAAGTTGAAACCAGCCTGCTTGACAGGGCTGGCCGCGCGGCGCCGGGCATTCGATCAGCAGTGGGCGATCCGGCGACCAACACCGTTGCCAAGGGCCGCGTGACACGCGATATTATTGCCGCCCCGCAAGGCGATGGCCAAGCCGCACAAGCGGTTATCCCGGGCTAAATTCCTCAGTTTCGGGCGCTTTCGTGACGCGGATCTGATCGATCCGGCGGTCATCCATATGCGTCACTTCGAACCGCCAGCCCTGCTCGGTAAACACCTCGCCCTTGGCGGGCAGTTTCTTCAGCACAGCCAGGGCAAAGCCGGCAGCGGTGCCAAATTCGCGGTCCTCGCCATATTCAAGGCCGAGCCTTGCAGCCAATGCATCGGCGGACAAGCCGCCAGAGACGATCAACGAACCGTCATCCTGTTCAATCAGGCCGGGCGCCTCGCCGTGATCGCTATCGCTGGCAAAATCACCCACTAATGCCGTCAGAAGATCAACCGGCGTCACAATCCCGTCGAGATGGCCATATTCATCATGCACCATCGCCATGGCGGTCTCGGCCTGCTGCAAAGCGCGCAGCGCATCGACGGCATCCAATTGATCGGGCACAATCTCAGCCTTGCGCATCAATTTCTTGAGCCGGACCTTGCGGCCCGCCACCATCAGCGCCAGCACTTCGCGCACCTTGATAATCCCCAAAACCTTGTCCGGCGAACCGTCAGCCACCGGCAAGAAGGAATGCGCACTGGCCTCAATCGCGGCGCGGATTTCCGCCTCGCTCGCGCTAACATCAATCCAGTCGAGCTGATTGCGCGGGGTCATCATTTCGCGCACGGGCCGCTCGGCCATGCGAACCACCCCTTGCAGCATTTGCTGCTGCTCATGCTCGATCACACCGGAGCGGGTCGCCTCGGCAAACATCATCGAGAGCTCTTCTGCGCTGAGCGAGGTTTGCCCTGCCGGTCTCACCCCTAGCAGTCGGATCAGCAGGCCCGAGGAGGCATCAAGCGCCCAAACCAGCGGCGCTGCCAGCCGCGCCATCAAGGCCATCGGGCGCGCCATCGTGATCGCAATCGGAACAGCGGCCCTTAGCGCGACTTGTTTAGGGACAAGCTCGCCCACCACCAGGCTGAAATAGGTGGTCAGCGCGATGACCAGCACAAAACCGGCCTGTTCGGCATATTCGGCCGGAAAACCGAGCGCGGCGAGCCTTTCGCTGACCGGCAGACCAAGGCTAGCGCCTGAGTAAGCGCCTGCGATAATCCCGATCAAAGTGATCCCGATTTGCACTGTCGAGAGAAATTTGCCCGGATCAGACGCCAGCGCAATCGCCGTGCTTGCCCCTTTGGCGCCTTTTTCCGCAGCGGCGCGCAATTTGGCCGTGCGCGCGGACACAATCGCCAATTCGGACATGGCAAAAACGCCATTGAGCACGATCAAGGCGCCAATAATGATCAAATCTGGCCAAGGAAATGGTGTCACGGTGCAGCATCGCTAGCACAAATTTGCCGCAAGGCCAGCCTCTCTCGGCAAGCAATGCGCCGCAGCGCTTGGCAAAAGGCATAAGCGCGGCCTAAGCAGCTTGTGGGCAAAGCGGCGCAAACAATTTTTCCATATAAGCGCGGCCCACGAAAGCGCATATGGCCAAACAACAAGGCATTCAGTCTTGCGACAGGCCGTCTCACTAGTCTTTTGTCGCTAGTCATTGGGTTCAGGAGGACCACGAAGCATGCAAACTATTTCCAGCACATCAACCGCGCCCCGCAAAAAACTGCCCAAGGCGCTTACCGCAGTGATCGCCTCGGTGTCTTTGATCAGCTTGTCGGGCTGCGTCACAGATCCCAACACTGGCGAGCAAAAAGCGTCCCGAACCGCGATTGGCGGCGTTGGCGGCGCCGTTCTCGGCGGCCTGCTTGGCGGCGTTATTGGCGGCAAGACGGGACGCATCATCGGCGCTGTGGGCGGCGCAGCAGCAGGCGGCGTGGTCGGCTATAAGATGGATCAGCAGATCAAGGAGCTCAAGGAAACAACCCAAGGCACCGGTGTCGATGTGACAGAAGTCGACAATGGCGAGGCAATCCTTGTGAACCTGCCTGATGGGGTGACCTTTGCAACCGGAAGTTCGGCCATCAATCCCACTTTCCAGCAAACCTTGAACAGTGTCGCGGCCAGCCTGGTGCAATATCCGGGCAGTTTGGTCGACGTTTATGGCTACACCGATTCCACCGGATCGGAGAGCTTTAACCAGCGTTTGTCAGAAGAGCGCGCGCAAGCAGTCTCCGGCTTTATGGTCGGCCAGGGCGTCGCCAGCTCGCGCATCCGTTGGCAAGGTTTCGGTGAAAATCCGGCCTATTTCAAAGGCGACAATGCCACCGAATTTGGCCGTTCACAAAACCGCCGGGTCGAGATCAAGATCATCCCGTTTGATGAACAGGATGTGCAAGCGGCACAGGCCGCACAAGGCAATTAGGCTGGGTTGCCCCGCAGCGCGTCA
>CAZDHB010000082.1:0-5035 GCA_964505255.1 uncultured Porphyrobacter sp. | reverse complement strand
CGTTCATCCAGCCGCTCGACCGCATCTTGGTGAATGGCCGGGCTTGAGGCCAACACACCAAAGGCGCGCGGGTCGTGCTTGTTGTAATTGAGCTTGCCGCCAAAGGCATCACTCACCGCAGCGCCCGCCTCTCGCGCGATCAGCGCCGCTGCGCCGATATCCCACTCATAACCCCATCTCAGCGTGGCGACCAAATCGGCCTCATCAGCGGCGACCATGGCAATCCTGAGCGCAATCGAATTGGGCTGATCAACACAGACCAGATCAGCATCGGTTTTGGGCAAATCATGTGCAGGCACCCGCGCCCCGGCAAATTCGGTGCGGCGCGATGCAGCGAGGCCTGTGCCATTGCGGCTTGCCCCCTCGCCTGCCTGCGCTTGCCAAAATTCGCCGCGCGCAGGCGCTGCCAGCATACCGATGAGCGGCCGCCCCTCGCTGATCAGCGCGACAGAGACAGCCCACCCTTTGCGCCCGCGAATGAAATCTCTTGTGCCATCGACCGGATCAACCAGCCAGATCAGCGAATGATCGAGACGGCCCGCATCATCCGCGGTTTCCTCCGACAGCCAGCCGGCCGACGGCAGCAAAGCGCCCAACTCGCGTTTCAAAAACGCATCCACGGCGAGATCCGCCTCGCTCACCGGGCTGCCCGGGGTTTTCTCCCAGCTTTTGACCACATGGCCCGCCCCCGGCCATTGATCATGCGCGATCCGGCCAGCTTCGGTCATAATGGATTTCAAACGATTTTGATCGATCATGGGTAACGCTATCAAAAAGAAGACTGCTGCCGCTCTTTTTTAAGGGTCCGGTCTTAAGGGTTTGGCCGCTTTCAGACGTCTGCACGGGCATTGCCTACTTTTCAAGCGCGGCGTTCCATGCTTTAGCGGCACCGAATCATTTGAATGCCCCACTCAAAACAGCGGACACAGCCGCTGTGAACAGCCAAGGACCCTTTTGCGACATGAATATCCATGAGTATCAAGCCAAGGAATTGCTCGCCAAACACGGGATTGCTATCCCGGCCGGCCATGCCGCGATGAGCGTTGAAGAAGCCGTCGAAGGCGCGAAAAAGCTCCCCGGACCGCTCTATGTAGTGAAAGCCCAAATTCACGCTGGCGGACGCGGCAAAGGCAAGTTCAAGGAACTGGGCGAAGATGCCAAGGGCGGTGTGCGGCTCGCTCAATCGATCGAAGATGTCGAGGCCGATGCGAAGGATATGCTGGGCAATACGCTGGTGACGATCCAGACCGGCGACGCAGGCAAGCAAGTTAACCGGCTCTATGTGACCGACGGCGTTGATATCGCCAGCGAATATTATCTCGCTCTTCTGGTCGACCGGGCCAGCGGCGAAGTGGCCATGGTCGCCTCAACCGAAGGCGGCATGGATATTGAAGACGTGGCGCATAACACGCCGGAAAAAATCACCACCATCACAATCGATCCAGCCCAAGGCTTTATGCCGCATCACGCCCGGGCGGTTGCCTTCGCGCTGGAGCTGAGCGGTGATCTCAACAAGCAATGCCAGAAATTGGCCAAGCAGCTTTATACCGCATTCCTTGAAAGTGACGGGGAAATGCTGGAAATCAACCCGCTGGTTGAAACCAAGGATGGCAATCTCTTAGTGCTCGACACCAAGATGAGCTTCGATGGCAATGCGCTTTACCGGCATCCCGCGATTGAGGCGATGCGCGATGAAACAGAAGAAGACCCGGCGGAGGTAGAGGCAAGCGAATATGACCTCGCCTATATCAAGCTCGACGGCAATATTGGCTGCATGGTCAATGGCGCTGGCCTCGCCATGGCAACCATGGACATTATCAAGCTGAACGGCGCGTTCCCGGCAAACTTCCTTGATGTGGGCGGCGGGGCGACAACCGAAAAAGTGACCGCCGCGTTCAAGATCATCCTGAAAGACCCGGCCGTTGAAGGCATTCTGGTCAATATTTTTGGCGGCATTATGCGCTGTGACACCATCGCAGAAGGCATTGTCGTGGCGGCCAAGGAAGTCGATCTGGATGTGCCGCTGGTGGTCCGGCTTGAGGGGACCAATGTCGAGAAGGGCAAGGAAATCCTCGCCAATTCCGGCCTGCCGATTGTCGCAGCCGATGATCTGGGCGATGCCGCGAAGAAGATCGTCGCAGAGGTTAAAAAGGCTGCGTAAACTGGGTTTGAGGGCGCCTGCGCGCGCTCATCCCTATGTGCTGCCGAAACTGCTACATGGCGGGCTTAGGCTCGGGCAAGACAGGCTCTGAGCTGTCCATATAGGTCAGCCAAGTGCTCCAAACCGTATGCGTGCGCTGATTGGTCAAATCAATTGCGCAAGCGAGCGTCATCATATTGCGAATAGTGCCGGATTTCCAATTTTCATAAACTGCATCGCATTCGGCTGTGCGATATTCTTCAAACGCCTTCTCAGACTGGTCGATCATTGCAATCAGTTCGGGCCGCTTGCTCTCATGTTTGCGAGCAGCGTCCAAATAGCTTTGATGGCGTTCTTGGGCGGCGGCATAGTGACTGGCATAGCATTCATTCATCTGCAGCGTGGTCTCCGCGCCGGGACAAGGGCGTGATTTTTCGCGCCCCAGCCGGTTGAAGGTGAACACCAGCTCTTGCGGCTCAGACTTGTCGCTTTGCATGCGCACCGCCGCGACAAGGCCTGCGCTGGGATTATGCGGATCGGCACAGCGCAGGGTCAGCGCGTTGAAATAGGCCGCGCATGGCTCGATTGCGACCAGACGGAAGGTGAGCATGTCGCCCTTCTCCTCCCAGCCGGTGAGGTCAGCATTAAAATGTTTCAGCTTGAGCGAGAGCGAACCCTCCTCCTCGATCAGATACATATGTTCGGAGAACAGGATCGTCCCGTCAGAGGATTGCTGCACAAATGTGCCCACCATCGTTCCGCCGCTTGGCGGCAGCCAGCTTTCCATCGCGGGCGCGCCCTCGATACCCTCGCCAGACCATTGGCCAATCAGCCAGTCCAGCTCAGAAAGGGTCGCAGGCGGCGACACAAATCCTGCCTCGCCGATGCGGGTTTCCTGGGCCAAAACCGGCGCAGAGATGAGCGCGGCGAGCAATGCCGCAATGTGCGAAAAATGGCGCATCAGACAGTCTCCCTCAATTGATTGCGTCAAACTGCATGCTTACCCTTAACTTCGCAAGCATACTCCCAATTCTGAGCTTGACCTCGCCTATGCAGCAAGGCGATGTGAGGCACGCAAACAGAGAGAGAAACGAGCATCCCATGCCTACTTGACGTTTACGTAAACGCAAGCTATTGCTGGCATCACACAGTTTAAAAGCAGTCATTGCCAATCCACAGAAGGGTACCTCCCATGAAAATCCTCGTCCCGGTCAAGCGGGTGATAGATTACAATGTAAAGCCGCGCGTCAAAGCAGACGGCACCGGCGTTGATCTTGCCAATGTCAAGATGAGCATGAACCCATTCGATGAAATCGCGGTTGAAGAAGCCATCCGCCTCAAGGAAGCGGGCAAGGCCGAGGAAATCATCGCGGTTTCCATTGGCCCTGCAAAAGCGCAAGAAACGCTGCGCACGGCGCTGGCGATGGGAGCCGACCGGGCGATCTTGGTCGAGACGGATGAAGAGGTGGAGCCTCTCGCCGTGGCCAAGATCCTGAAGGCTATCGCCGATGAAGAAGGCCCCGGTCTGGTGATGCTGGGCAAGCAATCGATCTCTGACGATTCGAACCAGACCGGCCAAATGCTGGCCGCGCTGATGGACCGGCCGCAAGGAACATTTGCCAATACGGTCGAAATTGATGGCGACGCGGTGGTCGTCAAGCGCGAGATCGATGGCGGGCTTGAGACGGTTAAGCTCACCATGCCGGCCATCATCACCACCGATTTGCGCCTTAACGAGCCGCGCTATGCCTCTTTGCCGAACATTATGAAGGCGAAGAAAAAGCCGCTCGATACAAAAGCGCCGGGCGATTACGGCGTCGATATTGCGCCGCGCCTTACCACCACCAATGTTGCAGAGCCTCCCGTTCGCCAAGCCGGCGAAAAGGTCGAGGATGTCGATGCGTTGGTCGCCAAGATCAAAGCTCTGGGCATTGCCTAAGCCAAACCCGAGCAGAAAAGGATTACCGATATGAAAACTCTCGTTTGGGTCGAACACGACAATGCCGAGATGAAAGACGCGACTTTGGCCGTCGTCACTGCCGCGGCCAAGCTGGGCGAAGTGCATGCGCTGGTCGCAGGGCATGGCTGCGCAAGCGTTGCCGATCAAGCAGCCAAAGTCGCCGGCGTCACCAGCGTTCATCTGGCCGATGACGCATCGCTAGAACATGGTCTGGCTGAGAATGCGGCGCCGCTGATTGCGGGACTGATGGCCGATCATGACGCGTTTCTTGCGCCCGCGACAACCACTGGCAAAAACATTGCCCCGCGCGTTGCAGCGATGCTCGACGTGATGCAAATCTCCGACATTCTCTCGGTCGAAGGCGACAAGACCTTCACCCGGCCGATTTACGCCGGCAATGCCATTGCAACGGTCGAAAGTTCGGATGCCAAGCTGGTGATTACCGTGCGCGGCACAGCCTTTGACAAGGCGGATGCGGCTGGCGGATCAGCCAGCGTCAATGCCGTAGCAGGTGCAAGCGACGCAGGCTCCTCCAGCTTCGTCAGCCGCGAGGTTGCCGAGAGCGAGCGCCCCGAACTCACCAGCGCAAAAGTCATTGTCTCAGGCGGGCGAGCGCTCAAAGACGGGCCAACCTTTGAAGAGGTGATTACCCCGCTCGCGGACAAGCTTGGCGCAGGTATCGGCGCATCGCGAGCAGCGGTTGATGCGGGCTATGTGCCGAATGACTATCAAGTCGGCCAGACCGGCAAAATCGTCGCTCCGGAAGTCTATATCGCGATTGGTATTTCCGGCGCGATCCAGCACTTGGCCGGTATGAAGGATTCCAAGACGATCATTGCGATCAATAAGGATGAAGACGCACCGATTTTCCAAGTGGCCGATATTGGTCTTGTCGCGGACCTGTTTAATGCCGTGCCGGAACTAACCGGCAAATT
>CAZDHB010000081.1:0-10085 GCA_964505255.1 uncultured Porphyrobacter sp. | reverse complement strand
AGCCACAGGGCTAAGCCAAGGCATCAGCGAAAATCAACCCGCCGCGTTCCCCCTTTCGCGTTGGGCCAATCAAACTGGGCCTAATTCCAGCCGGCCCGATCAAAGATCCGCACCGCCTCGGCCGAATTACGCCCAAGCTCAGCCGCGTTAAGCGTATCAGGGGTAAACTCGCCCAGCCCCTCGACGACAGATGAGGCCGGGACGTCGGCTGCTGCCGGATATTCATTATTGCCGTTCGCAAAATATTGCTGGGCCGATTTTTCGGTCAAATATTCCAGAAACCGGATGGCGTTCTCGGAATTGGGGGCATGTTTCATAATGCCCGCGCCGCTGATGTTGATATGCGTGCCGCTGCTCGCCTGATTGGGGAAGATTACACCCAATTTATCAAACACGGCCTGTTGCTCCTCATCGCCGCCTGCAAAACGCGCCAGATAGTAGGAATTGACCACGGAAATGCGGCATTCACCGGAGGCCACCGCCTCGATATTGGCAGTGTCATTGCCTTGCGGTGGCCGCGCAAAATTGGCGACCACACCGCGCGCCCAGCCTTCTGCGGCTTCTGCCCCATCATTAGCAATAATGCTGGCCAGCAAGGAGATATTGTAAATATTGGAGGAACTGCGGATGCAAATCGCCCCTTTGAACGCGGGATCTGTCAAATCGGAATAATCATCAAGCCCCGCTGGATCGCCCTGATCCTTATTGTAGACGATGACCCGCGCCCTTGTCGAAAGACCGAACCATAACCCGCCCGGATGACGCAAATATTCAGGCAGTCTCTCGTTTAGAATGTCGGAGCTGACGGGTGCAAAAATACCCGCTTCCTCGGCGCGCCACAAACGGCCCGCGTCGACCGTGACCAGCATGTCAGCCGGGCTAAATTCACCTTCGCTGACAATCCGTTCAATCAGCGCATCTGCGTCCGCCTCAATCCGGTTAACCTCAATACCGGTTTCCTTGGTAAAATCCTCATACAGCGCCAGATCCGTATCGTAATGGCGGGAGGAATAGATATTGACCTCACCTGCATCCTCGGCAGAGCCGCTGCCATCAGGGGAAGCAGAGCAGCCAGCCACAATAGCCGCCAAACCGGTCAGAAAAATCGCACGCATAGAGTATCCTTTTGAACTTTATTGCAACTCATTATCATTATCGAAATGGAGGATGCAAGGGCTAATATTCTTGGCCCCATCAGCCCGTTTCAACCCGCTCGCTTTATCCTGCCAGTCTGAGCCGCGCATCTCTGGCGCGCATCTCACTGATCATGACCCGCGTGGAAACGCAATCACGCTTCCTTCCAATGGAGCCGCGCTCCACCTCCGACCCGGCTCGTGATCTTGCGGATTTTCACTTCGCAAAGAAAGCCTATCGCCCGCGTCATTCTCCAGCTCCATCAGGTAACCCGCGCCCACTCGGCGCAGATCGATCAATGTCGCTCCCGCAGCCGCTCCGTTTGTTATTGGGCTAACTCGCAGCGCATCTTGCCGCACCAGCAGGTCCAGCTCTATCCCCTCTTCCAATGTCCCGCTACTCTGGCTCAAACAGGACATCGGCCATGGGCCAAAGCCTGTCTGAAGCGCGCCCTTCTCATGGGTCGCTGGCACAATCTGTGCGTCTGCAAAAAGCTTGCCGACCATCGCGCTCGCCGGTGCATCATAAAGCTCTCCGGCGCTGCCCATTTGCACAATCTCGCCCTTGTCCATCACGGCAATCGTATCGCCAATATCCATCGCTTCTTCCGGATCATGCGTTACGAGAATGGCCGTGGCCCCGCGGCTCTTTAAAAGCCTGCGGCATTCGCGCCTGAGGCTCCGGCGAAGGACGATATCCACGCTCGCAAATGGTTCATCCAGCAAGAGCACCTTAGGCTCTGGCGCCATCGCCCGGGCCAGCGCCACCCTTTGCTGCTGACCGCCAGAGAGGCTGTCGGGGTATCGGCCGCCAAGCCCATCGAGCCCGATCTGCCTTAGCCAGTTATCCGCCGCATCTTGCGCATCCACGCCATTGGGCAAGCCGAAGCGAATATTCTCGGCAATCGTCATATGCGGAAAGAGGGCTCCGTTTTGAAACACCAGCCCAACAGGACGTTTTTCCGGTGGCGGGTGATGATCGCCATCGGCGAGCAATTCGCCGTTCAGATGGATCGAGCCGGTCTGAAGCCGCAGCAGACCCGCAGCCAGGTTCAGCAAAGTTGTCTTGCCACAGCCCGACGAACCAAGCAGACACGTAATCTGGCCAGCAGGCGCAACAAGATTGACATCGCCAAGCGCTTGATGCTGACCATAATCATAGGCGATATGTCGAAATTCGATGCTCAAACGGTAATCCAGACCTGACCAAACTTCTCCCCTTTAAGCGGTTCGCCTTTCCTGGCGCAACACCCAGCCACCGGCCGGCCACCACAGCGAATGAAAGTGGGCGCTGGACGGCGGCGGCGATGGCAATTGCTTTGCTTGCGTCAATCCCGGTTCTGGCGGTGCTCTGGTCACTGCCAAGCGGCGGCTTCGCGGCTTGGGACCATATCGCCTCGGTAGTGCTGCTGCGTTACCTTTCCCACACCATCACGCTAATGGTGCTGACGGGTCTCGCTGCCGCAGTTTTGGGGATCAGCACAGCATGGCTTGTCACCGCGGCTGAATTTCCGGGCAGGCGATGGCTTAGCTGGCTGCTGATTCTGCCGCTGGCCTCACCCGCTTACATCATCGCTTATGTCTATGCCGACCTGCTGGAGTTTGCCGGGCCGGTTCAATCGGCGCTTCGCTCACTGACCGGTTGGCAGGGGGGCGATTATTGGTTTCCCCCTACGCGTAGCTTGCCCGGTGCAGCACTGATCCTTGCGCTCACGCTCTATCCTTACGTCTATTTGTTGGCGCGCAGTGCATTTGCAAGCCAATCCCTCAGCCAGTTTCGCGCGGCCCGCACGCTTGGACTTAACCCCATGCGCGCATTCTTCACCATCGCTCTGCCCGGGGCGAGACCAGCGATAGCGGGCGGTCTGGCTTTGGTTCTGATGGAAGTTCTGGCCGATTTCGGTGTCGCGGATTACTTCGCCATACCCACCTTCAGCACGGGCATTTTCAGAAGCTGGCATGCGATGGGCGACAAAACCTCAGCCTTGAAACTGGCCGCGATCATGCTGCTTTTCGTCATGCTGCTGGTCTGGGCCGAGGCCGCCAGCAGGCGCGGACAGGTCGCCAGCAATGACCGGATTGCGCATCATGGTCCCTTAATCACGCTCAGCCGGAAGCAGGCAGCGGCCGCTTTCCTGTTCTGCCTTGTCCCCGTGGCCTTGGGGTTCGGCATACCCGTTCTCTTGCTTGTAAAGCTGGCAATTGAAACCGGAGATAGCCAAAGCTGGAGCACGCTTGCTGCCTATGCGGCGGACACACTGCGCCTTGCGCTGATTGTAGCGGTGATTGCGATAACCGTCAGCCTGCTGCTGGCATATTGCGCTCGCCAATCCGCGAGCCGGTTCACGCGCACCGCGATCCGTACCGCGACCCTTGGATATGCGCTGCCCGGTGCCTTGCTGGCGATCGGTCTGCTGGGCCCGTTCGGGATAGCTGACCAATGGCTTACCCAAGTTTTGCGCGATAATTTTGGCCGCACAGAAGGGCTGATCCTCTCTGGCACCAGCGCGATGCTGATCTTCGCTCTCACGGTGCGTTTCCTGACGGTTTCGTTCAATTCCGTGAGCAGCGGGATGACAAAAATCCCCGCCAGCATGGATGCCGCAGCCCGCTCGCTGGGCGCAGCGCCAGCCCGGCTGCTGACGAAGGTTCACTTACCGCAATTGCGCCTCAGCCTAGCGGCAGGCGCGGCTCTGGTGATGATCGATACATTGCGTGAATTGCCCGCAACACTGATCTTGAGGCCGTTCAACCTGGAAACACTGGCGACCCGCGTGTACCGTTTGGCGAGTGACGAGCGTTTGGCCGAGGCTTCAACCTCGGCCCTGCTGATTGTCCTTGCTGGGCTGATCCCGGTGCTGATCCTGACCCGCATTCAGGCCCGCTAAGGCGGCGTCAGGCCAAGCTGCGGTCAGACTGAGCGAAATTTGCCTTCGATTGGCGGGATATTGGCAAGGTTGGACCGAGTTTAAGCGGCAAGGGTCTAGCGCTTAGGGAGTGCTAGCTTTCGTTTAACCTTGCGCGGCTTGATTACAGCAACTGAGCGGCGTGTTTCGCCTGTTTTAGGCCTTCGCCGATCAAATTTGAGAGTTAGTAGCGCTGCTATCCATGCAATCGGTGCGAAAAGAAACCAACCAAAGTCAAACTCCAGAAGATCATTCAAAAAGTCACTCAAGACGGAGAAACGCGCGATTATAGCGGTCAATCACGTCAGCAAGTATCGAGACCGCCAAGGTTTCAGGGTCCCTCATCGAATGGATCAGTCCGATTGGACCAGCGATGCGGCCGACCTGCGCTGGATCAACACCCTTTGCCAAGAGAGTTTCCACCCGTGCTTCATGCGTGGCCTTGCTGCCCATAGCGCCAATGAAAAACGCCTCTGTCCGGAGAATTTTCTCGATCAACGCAGGCTCCCAGTCATGGTCATGAAAAAGGAACGCCGCGGCTGACCAAGGGTCAGCTTCAAAACTGAGGGGCTGCGTTAAATGGGTCAAATGCTCGCTCGGCAGGCCGGCCTCTTTAAGTGCAGCTACACGAGCAGCCTCCGGCGATGCAGTGGTGACTTCGATCGAGATTTGCGTGGCCAGTTTCGCCAATATCGATACCGCATCTCCGGTCCCGATCACGGCCAATCGCAACGGGAGCGGATGATCGACAGTGACTGCGTCTCGATCAATCTCGAGCCGCAGCTCGCCAGATCCATTACCGCATTGGGCATCCGCTGTGCTGGTGCTTAATAGCTGCCTGTATGGCACTCTCTCCATCAGCGCATGGCGAACATCCGCTGCGAAATCAGGACCGTTCAGAGGCGAGATAAGAATGTCGAGCGAGCCGCCGCATGGCAATTGTATGTCGAGATAGGGCGACCCTGCACCATAGCGGATTTGCCGAGGCGCCTTGTCTTTCAAAGCCTCCTTGGCTTCCGAAACGACCGCCTGCTCGATGCATCCGCCCGAAAGCGATCCGACATAGGCCCCGCTTTCGCAAACAGCCATTTGCGCGCCGGGATTGCGAGTGGAACCGCCGCTCGCATAGAGGATTGTCACCAGGGCGACCTTCGCGCCTTTGGCTTGGCGTTCAACGAGAAAATCGAAGATTGAGCGAGGATCGAACATTATTGATTGCTTCTATCCGTTCGAATGGCGCCGTCAAATCGGCTGCAACCTGGCTTGGATCGGCGCAAGCCTAGCAAGGTTGAGCGCAGCTTAGGAGGAGAAGGTTTGCATGTTTAGCCAAGGCGGCTGAACCGTTTACTTTGTGGGTTTGCCTAAGGTTTAGGAGCGTCTAAATTGCCGCTCGCGCGTTTGCGCTAGCACGGCTATCGAAAAATGCCTGTCTTTTTTGCAAAGCCTATTTTTTTCAAAGCCTAAATTGCAGCGGCTACTTTGGAGTTGAGGCAAAATATGCTTAGGACCGGCAATGATTGGTGATGAAGATCAACATGTGCAATCTGGACGGTCGGATCCACTAGGCAACGCACTATCCGAGGCAATGGAAGCGAATAAGGAGGCACTTGTGCGCTTCCTCGCGGCTCGAACGCATGATGCCATTTTGGCTGAAGACTTGCTTCAGGATGCGCGCATGAAGCTGATTGAGAAGGGCGGCTATTCAGACGTGGCCGAGCCTTTGCCCTACATCTACACTATGCTTGAAAACATGGTCCGCGACCATCGCCGTTCAGAGCACGCGCGGATTAGGCGCAACCAAGATTGGGGCGATAGAGGTGATGGCATTGCCCCTGTTCGCGCGGACCCCACCACACCTGAACGCAATGTGCTGGACCGCGACTTTCTTAAGCATGTTCTGGCCGCATTGGACACTCTTCCCGAACGCACCAAAACTATTTTCCTCGCCTACCGTGTCGAAGGTGAAAGTCAGAAAAATATCGCTGCTTCTGAAGGGATTAGCTTGAGTGCGGTGGAGAAGCATTTGCAACGCGCTTACCGATTGATCGCCAGCATTCGTGAGAAACTTGATGCGGGAATTCGGCCATGACAACGCCTAGTCACTCGGGGAACAACCCAAACGGGGGAAACGGTACTATGCTAGATCAGGCAATTCATTGGCTGCTGAAGCAACGTGCAGGTGACATGGATGTCGCCGAGTGGGAGAACTATACACTCTGGCTTGAGCAAGATCCGCGTCACGCCGCACTGCTTGATAAACTGCTGGAAAGCGATGAAGCACTGGATCAATTGGTGCCCGAACAGGCGATCACAGCGGTTGAGCGAAAGCAACCGGAAACTCTGGTTGCGGCTAACGACAATCCGTTCAGCCGGTTGATCCCATGGGTCATGACTGTTGCAGCAGCGCTCGCGCTTGCGTTTTTCGCGTGGCCAGGGGGGACAGGCGTATCAGGTAACTTCATAACCGAGCCAGGCGAGATCCGAACCATCGCCCTGACTGACGAGATATCAATGACTTTGAACGGAGATAGCGCAGTATCGGTAAGCGAAGGAGAACCGGTCGTCGATATTGACCGCGGTGAGGTGGCGTTTGCGATCAATTCTGATCAGCCGGAAGCCCTTCGCGTGAACGTCGCGGATTTGGTGCTGACCGACTATGGCACCATCTTCAATGTCGCTCTGAATGATCGCGCAGTCAGTATCTCGGTTGCGGAGGGCGTTGTTGCAGTAAATCCCGATGCCGAAGCAGTGCAAGTTTCAGCGGGCCAGCAGATCACCAAGGCGTTTGAGGGTGGCGGTTTTTTGAGGAATGAGGTGGCGAGCGAGACTGTCGGGACATGGCGCGAGGGCCGGCTTGAGTTTGACGATACGCCAATCGCTGATGCTCTTTTGCAATTGCAGCGCAGCACGGGCCTCGAAGTTGAAATTGCAGGACGATATTCCAGCGTCCGGCTAACTGGCTCGCTCCAAACTGCTGGACCGGAAAGTGATACTCTGGACAGCCTTGCAGATATCATCGGCGGCACCGCCAGCAAGAACGGTGATAGCTGGACGATTGAGTAAATTGCGTTTGCGCAGTGGTCAGACTTGTCCGGCACCAATCCATCGCATAAGCGCGCTGTCCATGCTGAGGGGTGTTTTGCAAATTTCTGGGCGCGTGCCGCTTTTCGTCAGCCTGGTGACGGCCGCTTTGCTGCTGTCCATCTTTTGCGTATCCGGACCCGCCTTCGCACAATCTCAAGCCAGCTCACAAATCGACGTCCCTGCCGGGCGGCTTTCGAACAGCATTCGAACTCTTGCCCGCCAGACCCGAATTAGTATTGCCAGCCGCGATGCCGGCATCCGGCGCATTCGCGCCAAAGCAATCAGAGGCAGGTTCACTCCTGATGAGGCCCTGAGCCAATTGCTCGCCGGCACACCCTATCGCGCTGTCGCCATTCGCGGCGGTTATCGGATTGAAAGACGTCCTGTTACGCGCGCTGTTTCCAAACCCGCATCGCCTGTCCCTGCAAAACCAGCACCACCGCCACCTCCTCCAGCACCGCCTATTCCAATCATCGTGGAAGGCACCAAGCTATCACAAACCAATCTCGATTATCCTGGCGGCGTTAAGATCATACAGCTGAACCCGGGCCTTAGTACCTCGCCTGAGGGATATGCAAGTGAGGCCAGTTTAGACGGCGTCTTAGCCGATGTACCGGCCGTGAGCGGCACAGCGCTTGGATCAGGGCGAAACAAGATCTTTCTGCGCGGGATAGCTGACAGCAGTTTCAATGGTCCAACACAGTCAACAATCGGCATTTATCTCGGCGAACAAAGGCTCGTTTACAGCGCGCCCAACCCCGATCTGAAATTGCACGATGTCGAAAATGTCGAATTGCTCGAAGGCCCACAAGGAACGCTGTACGGCGCTGGAACGATTGCCGGATTGGTGCACATCAATCCTGTTCAACCAGACACTTCTGCCACTTCTGGGGAAGGTTGGGCCGGATTGGGCCTCACGCAGGATGGCGGGGCAAACTGGAATTTGGGCGGAGTCGTCAATCTACCACTTTCGGAAAATTCAGCGGCCCGTGTGCTCGCCTATAGCGGAAAGGATAGCGGCTACATCGACGATCCCTCGCGCGGGCTTTCCGACATTAACCGCGCATCGCATTTTGGCGGGAGGGCCATCTTTGCGATCGATTTGAGTCCCGACTGGAATGTGCAGTTGGCCGGTTTCGGCCAGCAAAATGAGCTTAAGGATGGACAATATGTCGATAGAACGCTCGCCGACCTGCAGCGCACCGAAAAAGCAGCGCAGCCATTTAGAGGGCGCATTTATGGCGGCGGCCTTACGGTCCGCGGCTATTTAGGCAGCCATGAGCTGACATCGATCACGAGCCTTGTCGATCACGCAATGCAATCCAGTTTTGATTCATCGATCCTGACCGATGATGGCAATTCTGAGCCCAGCATTCAGACTTTCAGCGAAAGCCGCGATATCCGTTTGTTGAGCCATGAAACGCGCCTGTCGGGCGGAAATGAGGCAAGCCTGTCTTGGCTCCTTGGCATCAGCGCTCTTCATAATCGCGATAGAACCGAACAGCTGATCGTCAATTTAAACGGGAACGACCCGCCGCCCTTTGCCAAACTCAGCTACCGCCAAGAAGAATATGCTGCCTTCGGCAAGGCCAGTTATGCGATCGGACCCAGTTGGAGTTTGGAAGGCGGCGGGCGCTTGCTCTATACCGCCGCAAAAGGCGAACGCTCGTTCGGCAATGATACCTTTGTTGAACCACGCAAGGGCCCGGTCAGATTTCTGCCCGCGGCAGCTTTGTCTTGGAAGCCTTCGCAAAACTGGCTGCTTTATTCGCGTTACCAAAATGGCTTGCGCACTGGCGGTGTTGCGATTGAGCGTGATAGCAATCGTGACCCGACAACCGCTCAGTTCGATCCTGACCGGGTGCATTCATTTGAAACAGGCCTGCGCGGGCAATTGGGCGAGCTTTCGCCGCTCAGTTTTAGGATGACGCTTTTCCACTCGCGATGGCGGGACATCCAAGCCGATTATCTCAATGCCGAGGGTTTCCCGATTACGCGCAATATAGGCGATGGAGATATCACGGGCCTGGATGCGAATATGGAATGGGAGCTCAGGAATGACTGGCTGCTAAGCATTGCCGGCGCTTGGTATGATTCATCTGTTGAGCGGGTTTTGGTGAGCGGTGATATTGCCGATGTTGCCATTCCCAATGTGCCAACATTCTCGCTTCAGGGCCGAATTGCCAAGCAATGGACAATGGCAAGCGATGACAAAATGGGTGCTGCTCTTTCCGGGCGTTATGTGGGCAAGTCGTTTATAGACCTCGACCAATTGGTGCGTGATGAGCAAGGGAAATACGGCGCCCTAGACTTGGCGGCGTGGTGGGCCAGCGACAATCTGACATTGCGGTTTCAGGTGCTAAATCTGACCAACAGCCGCGGCAACCGGTTTGCTTTCGGTAATCCCTTTACCGCTCGCACAGAGGATCAGGCCACTCCTATGCGCCCGCGCACTATTCAGCTCTCCGTGACGTTCAAGCCATGATCTAAAAGCGATAAATTTTTTTCAAAAAACTGCTGCGGGTTTCCGCCAGCCACTTCGTCTTTGTGCCGAAAGCAAATGAAATTCGGCCAAAATCGGAGGAGTGAATGCAGGTTTCCAGACGCAAAATGATGGCGGGCGCTGCCGCAGGAATCGCTATGACGGGCTTAGGGGGCTGTGCCACGGCTTCCCTGGGCAGCCGGTCAAGTTATCTCACCAATATCCTTGAACCCAAAAACAACAACACGGTCTACCACTGGGTAGATATCATAATGCAGCAAGTGCGCGATCAAAGGGTCGCGCCGCCTCGTGCGGCTTACAACTTCGCTGCGCCTATGGTTGCCGGATTTGCCGCTGCCAATGCGATTATGGGCCGCTATGAAATGCCTTATGACTTCGGACCGGCGCCGGTCGGCGCGGACCCTGAGGTTGCTTACGGGGTGGCCTTTGCCACCGCGGCTTCCGAGTGTTTCCAGCAGC
>CAZDHB010000080.1:0-10252 GCA_964505255.1 uncultured Porphyrobacter sp. | reverse complement strand
GGGAATAGGCGTTGAACATTGACGGTAGTCGTTCAAGTCCAAAGGGTCGTCGAAGTAGTTTGGAGCAACAGCTCGTCTGTATCCCCATCGACCAGTTTCTATTGGCAGCACTAGGCAGTGAGCTCCATCGTCAGGCATGGGGCCAATCTTTGAGTAGAGGTCACCAGATACTAGGACGCGAAACTCGCGAGATCCGGGTTCAAGAACAACGTTGACTCTCGTCCTGCTCAGTAGTCTGCGTCTGGTGGTTTCTCTATCCACCACCATAAGGCGAGCCTCGATCGGCATTGAGTCAATTCCAATAAATGCTGCCCCCAAGAAAATGGAGCGTGCAGCAAAGGTTCCAGCAAAAAGAGAAAATAATGGGATTCCGCAGAGACCAAGCAATTCTCTGATGGGCAATTCGCTCGGTCGTTCGTTTCTAAGTCTGAGTGCTGTCCAGCAGCCGACGATCGCTCCGATTGCTGCACCCAGCAGCGTTAGAACTATTGGAATTTTGTCTGCTAGATTTGAGCGGCCGTAAGACTCAATCGCCAAAATAGTCGCAAAGAAGCTAACTAGAACTAACGCAGGTATCCTTGCGGAAGTTGATGACAGTGACATGTGCTAATCAAGGACCTTCTTTGTCGGTATTACTGGATGACATTCATCATTGGTTCCGTCAATTGGATATGCGCCCAAGAAATTACGCCAGATTGTACGTCCGCAATTGGGTCGTGAGCGGACTGTCCTCTTCGGCGGACTAGCCGCCTGAAATCAGACCGACCTCTTGCCGCCCAGCTCAAGGCATCGCTCACTGGTTGAAACAGCGAGTGGTGCAAGCGGATGATGGATTGACAGCGCTATTGCGCTCGCGCCTCGGGCTATATGTTAGGCATCCGCGTCAATGCTCTGACTTTATAAACGCCGTTGGCTTGGCGTTCGGCACCGGTCTCGAACCCAGAATATCCGTCATCAAGCACACCTGATGTGTCGCGGTAAGGGGCAAATGGATTCCAGCCCCAAATCCCAAATGCCAACAGAACCACAGCGGCAATCGCAAACCAGCGCTGCTTCATTGACCTGACCCTTAAAGGACGTTTTCGAGGAACTTCAGCTGCTGCGCGACAAAGGCCTCGCTCATGGGTGTTGGGGCCATATCGAAACCATGAATGGCGCCGGGTGCTTCCACAAATTCGGTCTGGACGCCTGCATTCTTCAATGCAACCGCATAGGCTCGATCTTCGTCAAGAAAAAGATCGGCCGAGCCTACGCCAATCCATGCAGGGGGAAGGCCTGTCAGATCATCGCAGCGAGCTGCCGCGCTGTAAGGAGCAGCGCTGCCTCCTGGCGGTTGTCCAAGGATACTGGTCCAGCCAAACAGATTGTTGCGATTGCTCCACACGCTATGGCGCAAGGGATCGAGCGATCTGTTCGCCGCCGTTTTGTCATCCAGCATTGGATAGACCAGCAATTGCGCATCAGGTTGAACACCGCCCTCATCGCGCAATTTTTGCGCCAAGCAGGCCGCGAGGCCAGCTCCTGCGCTATATCCACCGATGATGATCTTTCCTGGATCAATCGACAGTCTATCAGCCTCGCTGACCAGCGTTTGCCAAGCCGCAAAGCAATCATCTAGCGCCGCTGGCGCGGGGAATTGAGGCGCGAGCCTATAAAACGGACAAATAACCCGAATTCCAAGGCTTTGAGCGAAAAACACCGCCTTGGGCACAACATCCCAAGGATTGCCAATGACAAATCCGCCGCCATGGATCAGCATAAGGGCAGCGGGGCTTTTCTTATGCTTTGGCTCAATCACAAGCGTCCGCTCGCCAAACGCCGGATCTCTTGAAAGGGTAACATCGCCGGACTTGGGCATTTTGCGCGATAGGCGGCCCAGCAAGCGGATCGGACGGTAAGACCAGCGATTGACCACCAGCTTGCCAAGTTTTGCATGCATCGGCTCAAACTCCGGAGCGATTGGCGCCGGATTGGCCGAGCAGTATTTTGCCTCCGGTTCAAAGCGTAGGGGCGAGTTTGGAGTATTTGCCATGGACATTTCCTCGCAGTCGTCTTGCTTCGGCATTTATTGATCGGCTGCTTGATCGGCAGCTTGATCGGGCATTCAGAAAAAAGAGGCGCGGCCGTCTCCGACCACGCCTCATGGAGAGAGCGTTCCTATAGAATTACCATTTTGCGGCAGGGATTTCGAGAACAAGAAGGCCGCGAAAAGGATGAGTTTCTAAGGTTTGTCGCTCTTTTAGAATTTGAAGCCAACTTCAACGAAAACCTGACGGCCACGGTTTAAGAAGACCGTGATATCATCACCGCCCGCTCTAAAGGCTGTTGGCCCTGACTGCTGAATGATCTGTTCATCGGTGAGGTTCACACCGATCAAAGATAGGGTCCATTTGCCATCAGGATCACCGACCGAGATTGTGCCATCAAGGGTAACGAATGAATCCTGGACCAATGACCCCGTCGGTGCGGTGACAGGATCAAAAGCCTCGGAGGAATCGGTCGAAGTGAAATAGGACCCGCTATAGGCGATGTTCCCGTTCAAGCCGAATTCCAAGGTGTCGCTCATCATAGTTTTGAAGTCGACCGCAAGGTTGCCCGAAAACTCAGGAGCACGGCTTGGGCGGCGTCCTTCCAAATCATTGAGCAAAGTGTCGCTCGCGATAAAGGGCGCGGTAAACTCCGCATCGAGATAGCCAAACGCACCGGTGAAGGTCAGCCCCTCAACCGGCGTTGCCCATGCCCATTCAACGTCCAAACCAAATGTCGTCAGCTCCCCGGCATTTGTCGTATTGAAGTTAAAAATCGTGGGGTCGAAAATCTGCAGCTGCAGGTTTTCATAGACGTAATAGTAGAAAGTCGGATTGAGCGTGAATGCGCGGTTGGCGAATTGCGCCCGCATACCGATCTCGCCGCCAATCGAGGTTTCTGAATCGAACCTCAGCGCGTCACCTGATGCCTCAACAACGGCCGGATCCCCGCTTACCAGCCCTGGGACGATGCTACCGGTCGGCAGGATATTGTTGTCGACCCCGCCAGACTTAAACCCGGTCTTGAACGCAGCATATATGTTGAGGTCGTCAGTAGCGCTGTATTTCAACACCACTTCTGGCGATATGTTGCTATCGTTGAAGAAGACCGGAGGCGAAGAGAAGCCTGAGGAAACCGCGCCAAAGGCGCCGGTGATGAAGCTATGTACGTAAGGGAAATTGATAGTCGAGCTTTTCTCCTCGTCCGTCCAACGCAAACCGCCCGACAGCTCCCATTGATCGCTCAGATCGACAATTGCACTGGCGAATAGGGAAAACGCTTCTGAGGTAATCGGGCGATCGGCAAACCAGTCGAAGGTAAAGCCGGTAATGGCATCGGGGCCGAGCACCGCTGAGGGGAGAAAAGCATTTTGCGAGGTTTGCAATCCAACTTTGCGATCCTCGTAGAATGCGCCGATCATGAAGTTGAAAGGTCCACCAAAATCGCTTGTTAGGCGAAGTTCCTGGGTAAATTGCTCAACCGTATTGCGGAAAGGTGCGGTGAAACCGGCAGCACTCCCATCCGGATTTTGTCCGGTTGTGTTGAAGCTATCATTATACTCATTGTCCATATCCACATAGCCGGTCAACGAGGACACAGTGAGCGTATCGGATAACGCCAGATCCATCTGCAAGCGGGCAAAGAACAAATCCGTGTCGTTGAAGGCCTGCGTTATGTCCGCCCGATCTGCCCCGACGGTTCCCGTTGGCACGACATTGATGCTTGCCAGCCCATCAGGCGTCGGAAAGCGGCTGTCATTGAAGTTGCAGTCATGGGTCGGCGCAAATGTCAGTCCAAATACGGCCAGAACGCTGGGGTCTGGTAGCCCGTCAGCACCGCAAAAAATGTCAGTGAATGCCGACAGAGTTTCGCTCCGCTGCGCGTTGTAATTAAGCTTCAGATTGGCGTTGAAACTGTCGCTTGGTTCAAAATCCAGCGTTACGCGGCCAATGAAGTTGGTTAGGCCCTTGTCTGGATCGAGCGAAGGGACACCGTCGTCAATTTCGACAAACTTGCTGATGTCCTGATATTCAGCTGCAACGCGAATTCCGAACGTATCAGTCAGTGGGCCGGAAATGTAGCCGCCGACAGTGTAACCCTTTTCTTCGAATTCATAGGATGCGGTTCCGCTTACTTCCCAATTGGGCGTCGGGTTTGCGGACTTCAAAGACAGCACCCCGGCTGATGCAGCCTTCCCGAAGAACAGGGACTGCGGGCCCTTCAAGACTTCGATTTGCTCGACATCAAAGAACGCTGTTTGCAACAAGCGCTGGGTGCTCACCGAGACGCCATCAACATTGATTGCGACCGCTGAATCGAAAGCATTTGAGATAGAACTTGAGCCAACACCGCGCAGGCTGACCGATCCACTTGCCCCGGAGCCGCCGATTTGAACGGTCAATGCGGGAACGCGGCTGACAATATCCGCCGCTTCATCGACTCGAAATGAATCGAGTGTTTCTGCACTAAGCACGCTGACCGCGACAGGCACATCCTGCAATGTCTCGTCCTGTTTACGCGCGGTCACAATGATCGTGTTAGCGTCGGCCGGTGCCGCGTCGGCCGCGGCGTCAGCATTTTGCGCTGCTGCCGGCGCGGCGAATGCCAAACCGGCGCCAATGACAAGCAGCGATCCACCCTGCTGGAGCACTGTTTTAGGGTTCCGAACTAATGTCTGAATTTCCATTTTCTCTCTCCTCTAACGCCCATCATCATTTTTATCGGCGCACAAATTCAACTGCAGCTAATCCTCTATCCAACTCCCATGAAAGCCAGCCGGAATTCGGGCCGGAATGTGAATTCGGGCGAGCGGTTCGTCGGCGATCTCTTTGGCGTTTAGGATGACAAGCTCGCTGGCATCTTCATTGGGGTCGTAGACAAAGCTCATCAAATACCCGTCATCCTCATCCCGCGCGCTTGCCGAAGGAATGAAGACCGCCTCGCTCCCCGTGCGGCCATCTGACAGGCGATGGGCTGTGCGCTTGCCGCTGGCCATTTCGTACTTGTGATAGCCTAGGATGTAAGGCGCGCCGGATGGATCGAACTCTGCCACAAACCCATGTTGGTTCGGCTGGCCGACCAGCTGAGGCGAGGTGACCGGGAAATCCACACCCAGATCGTCAAACTGTTCTTCTGAGACGGACCCATCGGCCATATCCATCGTCCAGCGATGCATTTGGGGGATGGGCGGGTTTTCCATCCCAACCGATGTGTATCCAATCATCCGCGGGGCCATCAAAGTGACCTTGGAGCCCGCTTCAAACGCATTCATTGTGTGATAAACGTAGCATGGTTCGATCTCGAACCAGCGCACGTCCTTGCTTGAACCGTTACGCGGCATCACTCCGATGCGCGCGCCATAACCCTCGTCAAAAGTTATCGGAATGCCCGGCTTGCCAAGTTTGGAAAGATCCCACAGCATCGGAAGATCAAGAAACAGGACATAGTTTTCCGTGATCGCAAAATCATGGACCATGGTCGCGGCTTTGACGTCGATAATCTCTGTTTGAACAAGCTCGCCGGTGGCTGAGACGCGGTGATAGGTCAAAAAGGGCGGCATGATGCCATAGCCAAAGAACAGCATTTCGCCGGTTTTTGGGCAAATTTTGGGATGAGCGGTCATATTGCGTTCGAGTTTGCCGCCAAAACTGTAAGGTCCAACAGTCTCAAGATCCCCGGTCAACTCGATCGGCACCTGAGTTTCCTGCAGCGCAAGGATTTTCCCCGCGTGACCAATGATATGCGTGTTGGCTAGGGAATTGCCGGGAACCAGCCGGGTCTCATTGGTGATCTCTTCCACATCAAGCAAAGGCGTGCGGACATAGCGATTGCGATACCAATTGGCTTTGCCATCGCCGATCTCAACCCCGTGGATCATGCCCTCGCCGAGAAACCAATCCGCGCTTGGGTGCGCCTTTGGATTGGGTCCGTTGCGAAAATATCGGCCGTTTAGGTCGCGCGGGATTTCGCCAGTAACAATGAGATCGGCGTCGCTGCGTTCTTCTAAGACCGGCGCAAAATTGCCTGCCATCCAGAAAGGTTGCGCTTTTTCAGCATTCTCAGACATCGCCGACTGGCTCCCCGCCTAATGTAACAGGGGTAGAGATGCCTGCTAAACGAGCGTTTAAAAACTCGCAAAATTGATACGATCGTTTAAATTGCCATGTCGGGCGTCTGGGTTGCTACAGATCAAACAATCGTATGATCGCGTCGACATGGGCATCGATCTGCTGTTCTTCGAACATGTCAATCCCGAAGCTGCGCTCGATCTGTGGTGCCATCATAAACACCGTTTGGATCGCGCCCATCATGATGTAGACAAGGTTGAGCGGCGGCACTTCCTTGTCAAAAACACCCCCTTGTTGAGCGATTGAGGACCAGGCCATGGAACGCTCCATAAACTCGCGCAGTTGATTGCGCGCAAGCCAATCGAGCCGTTCACCGCCTTCAATCATTTCAAACAAGGTGATGCGATAAAGTTCAGGATTTTTCGCGGAGAATAGGATGTATTCGCGGGTTGAGTGCCTGATGGTTTCGTTGACGGTGTCCATCTGCTCGCGCCGCTCGTCTTGCATGACCGCCTCGCCCAGCGACCTGTAAAGATGTGAGACGACCTCACGCCAAAGATGATCTTTGGATTTGTAGTGATATTTGATGGCAGCGACATTCGCATCTGCCCGCCGCGCAATATCGCGCAAGGACGCCCCCTTGAAACCGTGCGCGGCAAATTCCGCAATCGCAGCGCTTAGCAATCGAGCTTTGGTGGTGTTCTTGGCGTCCTTGGGCATATTGCACCAGACTAAGAGCTGATTTCGGGACGTTCAAGCGAATGTCTGCGGCGCTCATACTTTCGTATGAATTCCCCTCGCGCCGATTTGGTGTTTGGCGCGTTTTGCTGCTGGCGGCGCCAATTGGTTCCAAGAGCCAATTGTTCCTAAGAAGATGTATCAAACGGCAGACACTCAAACAAAGGCGCTTGCTTCACCGCAAAATAGCTGCCTAAAACACTTGTCAACATACGGGGGCAAACCTCCCAATGATCAGCACTTAGTCTGTGCCAAATGTCCTGATCACCGCCAAAGCCCTATCCACAGCCGATACCCCGACCACAGCCGATGCAAAACCAAAAATTGTGCCGCGCTATACCAATGCCCGCCAGCAACGCTTAAAGGAAGCGCAATTGAGCAATCTTGAGCGGCTGGACGACTTGGGCGCAGCAGTCAGCGCATTTCTGGAGCACATATGAGCGATCTTCGCCAAGACTTCATTGACGGTATGGCGCAAGCCGCTGCAACGGTCACCATCGTTGCAACGGACGGCTTAGCTGGCAAGGCCGGGGTCACGGTCTCTGCCATGTCATCTGTGTCAGCCGACACCGAAAAGCCAACGCTGCTCGTATGTGTCAATGATTCCACCAGCGCTGCGCGGCGGATCATCAAAAATGGTGTGTTCAGCGTGAACTTGCTGAGCGACAATCAGATGAAAGTCTCAGAGATTTTTGCGGGCCGTTTTGGTCACGGCGAAGAGGAAAAATTCGCTGCGACCAACTGGTCGTCAGGCGCAAGCGGTGCGCCTTTGCTCGGCGGTGCATTGGCCAGTTTTGATTGCAAGCTGGTTGGCGATCATATTGTCGGCACGCATCATGTCTTCTTTGGCGAAGTGGAGCAGGTTGGGCGCAGTGGGCATGGCCGCGCGCTTGTTTATGCAAGCCGCAGCTACCGGACAATATCGAGCAACCCGCCAGCCGTTGACGCGGGCGAGGAAACCTAGCGCGGGGCTCGGCCCGCCTCTCTCGATCTCCGCAATCTTCTCAAGTCTCCCATTATCAGCGCCCTCCTGTCTCGACCCCGCGAGCCAGCAAAATAGGGCGCATTTCGCGGTAAGCGGCAGGTGTCCGGTCGAGCGGGATATAAGGATGGAGATGATGCACCGTGTGATATTGCATCCCCATCGACAGCAGATTGCCGACCGATGATTTCCAGCTGCGCGTGTCGCGGTATCGTCCTTTTGCCAGATTGGGATTATGCGGTGCCCATGACAGGAAGAAATCCAGATGGATTTTGGACAATTGTATCGGCAGCCACCACAAGCAGAACGCCTCTGCGGCAAAACCCGTCCATGCCAATGCAAACAGGATCGCAAAATAGGTCAGCTGATAGATCAGCGACAAGCCAATCAGATCTTTTCTTCCGATCCGGTCCAAGGTTGCCATGTAATCCTGCGCCCGGGCGCCTCCCGGTTGCCGTTCTTGCAGCGACCGCCAAATTGCCGACCATGGTCCGCTCGCATGGGTCGATATATCAGGGTCAAGCTCGGGATCATTGGCATGCCGGTGATGCTCCAGATGGGTGTAGCGCAGCGCGTTGAACGGTGTCACGATCATCCATGTCGTCGCATGTCCGACAAGCTCGTTGAGCCAGCGCAGTTTCTCGCCCTTGCGCGCAAAAATGTCATGCTGGGCATCGTGCGTTGGCAAATAGACCAGCGCGATATTGATCACCGCGACAATGAAACCAAGCCAAAGGGGGACTATCCCGCTCATGACAAGCGGCCAAAGAGCGAGCCAACACAGCAAATTGCCGAACGCCCAAATGGCCATCAGCCATGGGAATTTCCCGCTATGTCGGCGCGCAATTTTGCGTTCCAGCGCTAACAATTCAGACTTGGGTAAGGCGGATAGGTCCTCGGGCAGAGTGATGCTCATATCCATCTTCCAGTCGCTTGCGCGATCACGCCCCAAAAGCCCGCTATAATCAGCGATAATGCGAGCGGGCTGAGGCCAAACGGAGGTTGCCAGCCCAGCGTGATCAGCGCTTGATTAAACACTGGCACCAGAAAACCGAACGCAAAAATCAGCGGCATGGCTTTCAGCGCAGTTTCGATTAAGCGATGCATTTTGCAGCAGCTTTCTTCCCAATTGCACGCCAATTGCGCGGCTTTTCGCGGCCTCTACTATCAGGCGCTTCGCCTTGCCGGCTAAACGTCAGCCAAGCGCGATGTGACGTTTCATATGGTGGTCGACATTGCCAAATTCGGTATCAAACACGGTCAGCCGCTTGAAATAGTGGCCGATTGCATATTCGTCCGTCACACCATTGCCGCCGTGGATCTGGACCGCTTCTTGGCCAATGTAGCGCGCCGCTTGTCCGACACCAACCTTGGCCGCGGAGACGGTCCGTTTGCGTTCCTGCTCGTCTGCGCTCAGCTTGAGCGTGGCGAGATAGCTTAAGGAGACCGATTGCTCATATTGTGTGTACATATCGACCATCCGGTGCTGCAGGACTTGGAACGAACCAATCGGCACACCAAATTGCTTGCGCTGACGGGAATATTCGACCGTCATCCCATGCGCGGTTTTCATCGCGCCGCAGGCCTCAGCGCAAAGCGCGGCAATCGCCTCATCAGTGACCAGTTCGATGAGCGGCAAAGCGCCGCCTTCATCGCCGATCAGCGCATCGGCTGGGACCGAGACATTCTCGAAATAGACTTCTGACGCGCGCCGTCCATCAACGGTTTCATAGTCGCGGGTCACCACGCCTGATGCAGCCTTATCGACCAAGAAAACGCTCACGCCTTGCGCGTCGCGCTGCGCGCCGCCAGTGCGCGCTGTGACGACAAGATGGCTCGCCCATGGTGCACCGATCACAACAGCCTTATGACCGTTCAGCACATAGCTATCGCCGCTTTTCTTCGCGGTGGTTTCAAGATCGGCGTAGTTAAACCGGCCGCGCGGTTCGGCATAAGCGAAGGCAAAAATACGGCTACCATCAATGATCGCGGATAAATGTTCCTCGCGCTGGGCATCTGTACCCGCGTGCTTCAAAAAACCGCCTGCACAGACGACCGTTGGCACAAATGGCTCAACCACAAGGCCCTTACCAAACTCTTCCATGACGATCATGGAATCAACCGCGCCGCCGCCAAAACCGCCGACATCCTCGCCAAAAGGCATGCCAAGAATGCCCAGTTCTGCCAATTGCGCCCAAACTTCGGGCCGCCATCCCGCCTTGCTGGCGATGGCCTCATTGCGGGTTTCCCAGCCATAGGTTTCGCGCACCATGCGCGACAATCCGTCACGCACCATGTCTTGTTCTTCGCTAAAGTTGAAGTCCACGTCTCTCTCCGGTTTTGTCCAGCCGTTAGAGGCCGAGGATCATTTTCGTGATGATATTGCGCTGAATTTCGTTTGACCCGCCATAGATCGAGGTTTTGCGCATGTTGAAAT
>CAZDHB010000079.1:0-10328 GCA_964505255.1 uncultured Porphyrobacter sp. | reverse complement strand
GAGATCGCCAGCAGCTTTTGCGCTTCGACGGCAAATTCCATCGGCAGCTCTTTCAAAACATCCTTGGCAAAGCCGTTGACGATCAGCGCGACCGCCTCTTCCTCGCCCAGCCCGCGCTGCATCGCGTAAAACAGCTGATCCTCGGAGATTTTGCTAGTGGTCGCCTCATGCTCGATCTGAGCGCTCGGGTTCTTCACCTCGATGTAAGGCACGGTATGCGCCCCGCAGGTATCGCCCAGCAGCAGCGAATCGCACTGCGTGAAATTGCGCGCTCCTTCTGCATTGGGGCCGATCCGCACAAGACCGCGATAGGTATTGTCCGATTTGCCCGCCGAAATACCCTTGGAGATAATGGTTGAACGGGTGTTCGCCCCGTTGTGAACCATTTTGGTTCCTGTATCGGCTTGTTGATGGTTATTTGTAACCGCAACCGAATAAAACTCACCGACCGAGCTTTCGCCATTCAACACGCAAGACGGATATTTCCAGGTCACTGCACTGCCGGTTTCCACTTGGGTCCAGCTGATTTTCGAACGATCCCCTTGGCAAAGCCCGCGTTTGGTCACGAAATTGTAAATCCCGCCCTTGCCGTTCTCATCGCCGGGATACCAGTTTTGCACGGTCGAATATTTGATCTCGGCATCTTCCAAGGCGACCAATTCGACCACGGCGGCATGCAGCTGGTTTTCATCGCGCATCGGCGCGGTGCATCCCTCGAGATAGGATACGTGGCTGCCTTTTTCAGCAACGATCAGCGTACGCTCAAACTGGCCGGTGTTTTCGGCGTTGATGCGGAAATAGGTCGACAGCTCCATCGGGCAGCGCACGCCTTCGGGAATGTAGACAAAGGTGCCGTCGGAAAAGACCGCGCTGTTGAGGGTGGCAAAATAATTGTCATGCACCGGCACGACTTTGCCCAGCCATCGTTTGACGAGCTCGGGATATTCCTTGATCGCCTCGGAGATGGAGCGGAAAATCACTCCCGCCTTCTCCAGCTCCTCGCGGAATGTGGTGGCAACGCTGACGCTGTCAAACACCGCATCCACCGCCACTTTGCGCGCGCCTTTGACCCCGGCCAGCACCTCTTGTTCGGCCAGCGGAATGCCGAGCTTGTCATAAACGCTTTTGATCTCGGGATCGAGCTCGTCGAGCGAGGCCAGTTCCGGCTTCGCCTTGGGCGCCGCATAATAATAGGCGTCCTGATAATCGATCGGCGGGTAGCCGATTTTGGCCCAATCCGGCTCTTCCATGGTTTGCCACAGGCGGAACGCTTTGAGCCGCCATTCGAGCATCCATTCCGGCTCTTCCTTCTTGGCCGAGATAAACCGCACGGTGTCTTCATCGAGACCCTTGGGCGCAAATTCGGTATCAATGTCGGCCGACCAGCCATGTTCGTAATCAGCCGCTTTGGCCGCCGCCTCATGCGCTGCTGCGTCTTGCAGGGTTTCGTCCGCCTCTGCCTGATCTTTAAGGTCCACCGGCTTGTTCATGCGATTTCCTTTGTGGGCTGCTCTGACAGCGCCAGATGATCGAGTGAAATGCTGGCCAAAGCGCTGCGCAAAGCCGCATTGATAACCGGCCAATGTGGTTTCGCGCGGCAATGTTCATCGACCGCGCAATCCTCGCTCTCGATACATTCAACCAGCGCAATCGGGCCTTCGACCGCCTCGATGATGTCAGCGACGGTAATGGCCGCTGCGGGACGCGCCAATTGCAAGCCGCCGCCCGCACCCCGGCTGGAGCGCAGCAGACCCGCACTCACCAGCCGGCTGACCAGTTTTTGAACCGTCGGCGCAGGCAAGCCGCTTTCCTTGGCAAGCTCAGCCGCGCTGACCCTCGCCCCGCCGCAATGGCGCGAGGCCTGGCTCATCACGAGCACCGCATAATCAGCAAGTTTCGACAAGCGCATTTTAAATCAGACCATTTTGTTCCGATTAGCCAGCTATGCGCGAAGGCAGCGTGTTTCAAGGATAAATTGCTTGTTGCGAGTCGTTAGCATTTTGGCGCTCAAACGCGGGGCTTTCACGCGAAGGCGAGGGCAGGCAAGCCCGCTCAGTCCTGATCGTCCAATTGTTCAGCCTCATTCCCGCCAAACAGATCGACCGAGCCATAGCCATCCGGCCCCAGCATATCGGTCACTGGCGAACCATCCTTGGGCAAGAGCCGGGTTGGCGTGCGGCCGGTAAAGTACCGGATTTCCTTGATCAGATGCGCTTGGTCGTAAAATGCCTCACGGATCTCATATTCGATTAGCTCGGGCAGCTCGGGCAAGGAAAACAAGGTCGCAGCGCGCATCGCCCGGTAGCGGCGGACAAGGTGGATCGGGGATTGCCCGAAGAAACGCGATGCAAGCCGTTGTATCTGGCGCGGCGAATAGCTCAGCCGTTCTTGCAAATCATCGAGTTCAGGCCGGAAAGACGAACTCAGCCATTCCAGCATGGTCCCGATAAAATGCGAATGTTTGGGCGATAGCGGCGCAATGCCCTCGCGAATAATCTCAGCCAGATGATCCAGCATCGCGCGTTCGTCAAATCGGCCTGCGCGGAAATCTGGGCCGAGCTTGTCAAGCGCCTCAGCGAGATCGGCCGAGAGGGCCTGCTGAACCGGCAAGAGCATATCGTTATACCGGTTGACCGGCAGACCGGTGAGGGCAGCCCAGCCTCTGAAATTGAGCGAGGCCCCCACCGCCAGCGCAGGGCCAGACAAGCGAAAAGCGCGCGCGCGCATCAGCGGGGCTGAAAAGTAGAAATTCGGCTTGCTCATCACCGAGGCATCATCAAAATCGAGCTCGACTTTGCCATTCAGAAAACAAAGCAGTTGACCTGAATAGGCGGGAATTGAATCTTCGAGTGCGCGTTCCTCGGAGCGGAAGATATAGAGCGAGTTGAGATAGTCACGCAGACCTTCGGGAGCCGCGATAAACTCAAAATCATAGGGTGCCTTATCCACTTCGCCGCGCGCCATATGCAGCCTCTATTGTTGTTTATTATTGTTGCTGCTCAGCGATCCACGCCGTCACATTCTCTTCCAAAATCGACAGCGGCACCGGCCCTGAGGCCAGCACCAGATCATGAAAGCCGCGGATATCGAACTGATCGCCCAATTGGTCCTTAGCCCGCGCGCGCAGTTCCATAATTTTCAGCTTGCCAATCATATAAGCGGTCGCTTGGCCCGGATAGACAATATAGCGTTCAATCGCCTTGCGAATATCGCCCTCTGGATTGGGGGTATTGTCTGTGAGGTACTGGATCGCCTCTTCCCGGCTCCAGCGCTTGTCATGGAGGCCCGTGTCCACCACCAGACGGCAGGCGCGCCAAAGCTCCATGCCTAACCGGCCGAAATCGGAATAAGGGTCCTCGTAAAAACCCATATCCTTGCCCAATTCCTCCGAATAGAGACCCCAACCCTCGGTATAGGCGGTGACCCCGCCAAACCGGCGAAACGGCGGCAGATCGGTCATTTCTGTCTGCAAGGCACGCTGAAGGTGGTGGCCGGGCGAACCCTCGTGATAGGCCAGCGCCTCCAGCTCGTTCCTCGACATGTCCCTGAGATTATAAAGGTTCACATAATAGGTGCCGGGGCGCGATCCATCGGGCGCCGGGCTTTGGTAAAACGCTTTGCCCGCGCTTTTCTCGCGGAAAGCCTCGACCGGCTTGATAATCATCGGCGCCTTGGGAAGGCGGCCAAAATATTCGGGCAATTTCGCTTCCATCTTGCGCAAGACAGCATTGGCGTCCGCCAGATAATCCTCGCGCGTGGTGTAAAAAAACCGGTCATCATTGCGCGTGTATTGAAAGAAGTCCTGCAAACTGCCTTCGAAGCCGACTTGCTCCATGATGCGGCGCATTTCGCCGTGAATCCGCGCCACTTGCTCGAGGCCGATATTATGCACCTCGTCAGCGGTCAGATCCGTGGTGGTGTAATTCTTGAGGAGGGCGGAATAGTAATTTGCCCCGTCCGGCAGCCGCCACACACCGTCATCGGTTGGCGCGATCGCCTCCTGCCGCTTCATTTCAGCGAGCAAGCGCTCATAAGCAGGCCGGGCCGATTCCTGCCACGCAGATGCCGCCTTTTGCCGCATTTGAGCGCTTTGTTCCTCGCCCAGCTCCAGCCCCGCGAGTTTTTTCGCAAAATCGGCCAGCACCGCATTATCGCCCCCTGCCCCAACCTCTGCGCCGCCCTCTGCGCCGAGCAGATTTTCAATGTCCGACATGACATAGGGGTAAACCCATTTGGGCGGCATCACCCCGTTTTCAGAGCGCTCGCGCGCTTCGGCGGTGAGCGTATCGAGGACCGGGCCAAGGCCGCCAATACGCTCGATATAAGCCTCGGCATGCGCGGCCGTGCTGACCCGGTGAATGTTAATCAAAAAAGCAGGCAGCCCGCTATGCGCCCCGCGCATCTGATTGAACAAATAGCCATTGGTGCGATAAGCAAACCCGCGCGCACTGCGCTCCGCCATCGCATTGAAAAGCCTGTAGGAAAGCGCATCCTCTGCGCTCAGTTCAGCCTGATTGTAAGTCTCGCGCATGGCCGCAGCCTGTGTCTGCAGCAAGGCCTGCTCAGCCTCGGAGCCGGCGTCGGAATAATCATCCCATTGGCCGTAATCTGCGTCCCTGATCCCGCGATAGGCGCGCGATTGCGGCGACAAGGCAAGCCGGGCCGCGTCATAATCTTCAAAGAATTGGCTGAGCGAGGCGGGTGCAGGCACGCTTTGCTGGGGCGTTTGAGCGCTCGTCTTGGGGGCAATATCGCTGCTCGCCAATTGGGCCGGCGCGGCGCAGGCCATCAGGCTCAAAGTTAGCAGCCCGCAAAACCCAGCCTTGGCGGGCGTAACCCCGCGCGAAAACGATTGGACATCTCTCAACATTGCACGACCCCGCAGATGCGCCATGCCTGCCGAAACAGGATAGCTTTCGACCCTTATGGGCGAAGACTAGCCCATCACGCAGGGAAATTCACTATGGAAATTCACTAGGGAAATTCACTAGGGAAATTAGGGATAAAGCCCCCGACGCCATTGCTGGGCCTTGGCCAGTATCAGTTTCAGGCAGGTCCGGAAAAAAGGCTGAGAGGAAATGCGCGAAAAAAGAGGCGGCTCCAATTTCTTGAAGCCGCCTTTTAAGTTGAGGAACTCGTTGCAGAGCATCGAGCCCTTCGGGTCGCAAGAGGGGGTCTAAGTTGAATTACTTAGTTTTGATTGTATGCAAGCGACACAAAATGCGATTGTCGCAAATCTACAAACTTCTATCATATTGGGGCAAAACCATTTTTCCGCAGAGGCCCGATGCAAACCATGCCGAGAAGAGGCGTAAGCCCCTTTCGTCATCGCCCTCCGCGCAATAGAGGGCATCCACCATGGCTTATAATCTGATCCGTCCGGCCCTTTTTGCGCTTGATGCTGAACGCGCGCACCGGCTCACCATTGCCGGGCTCAAACTCAAACCTGTGCTCACCATGCCCCGGCACCCTGCTGAGCTAGAGGTTGAGCTGGCCGGCCTTCGCTTTCCCTCGCCCGTCGGTCTCGCGCCGGGGTTTGACAAGGATGCAGAGGTGCCGCGCGCCATGCTGAGCATGGGGTTTGGATCGGTCGAGGTCGGCACGCTTACGCCCAAGCCTCAGGCAGGCAATCTGAGGCCGCGCCTGTTCCGACTGGTGGAGGATCAGGCGGTGATCAATCGGATGGGTTTTAACAATGCGGGACAGGCTGCGGCGATTGAGCGGCTGAAGCGTGATCGTGACCGCGCATTGCCCGGGGTTCTGGGTATCAATATTGGCGCCAATAAAGACAGCGAAGACCGCATTGCCGATTACCGGATCGGGACCGAGCAAATGGCACCTTTTGCTGATTATCTCACCGTCAATATCTCTAGCCCCAACACGCCTGGCCTGCGCGCATTGCAGGATGAAAGTGCCCTCACCGAATTGCTGGAGGCTGTGTTTACCGCGCGCGGATCAAAAGGCCCGCCGATATTCTTGAAAGTAGCGCCTGATCTGGACCCGGCAGATATCGATGCGATTGCCCGAATCGCAATTGATCAGGGATTGGATGCGCTGATCATCTCGAACACAACCATCACTCGGCCAGATCTGCGTTCGCATCATGCGGACGAAACGGGCGGACTGTCGGGCGCCCCTTTGCGCGATCTGGCAACTCAGCGCTTGCGTGATTTTCGCACAGCGACAGGCGGCGCAGTGCCGCTGATCGGGGTTGGCGGCATTGCCTCGGCTGAGGACGCGTGGAGCCGCATCAAGGCAGGGGCGAGCCTGATCCAGATTTACAGCGCCATGGTCTATCAAGGGCCCGATTTGGCGCGCCGCATCAATAAGGGTTTGGTCAAAATGCTTAAGGCCGAGGGCTTTGAAACCATTGCAGAGGCCGTGGGATGCGAATAGCAAAGGTCGCCATGCGCCAGATTAGCAAGATTTATCGCCCATTTCGCTCACTCGCCCTCAGCATGTCGGCGCCCAGTTTGGCCCCAGTAAGGCTGTCATCAATAAGTCTGGCGTTGGTAGTTCTGTTGGGCGCGCCTACCGCTCTCGCTCAGGATCATCAGGACACACAAACACCCTCAGCCGTTCAAACCCATGACATGGCCGCGGCTGACGCACCGCCCCTCACCAGCGCTTTTGTCGGCTCGGTGACTGCGGCCGACCCGCGGGCTGAGGCTGCTGGCATGGCCATTTTGCGCCAAGGAGGGAGCGCGAGCGATGCGGCGATTGCCACCATGCTGGCTTTGAGCGTTGTCGAACCGCAAAGCAGCGGCATTGGCGGCGGCGGATTTTATGTGCGCGCCGCGCCTGATGGAACGGTTGAGACACTCGATGGCCGCGAGACCGCTCCTGCTGGCGCATCGCCCGAGTGGTTTTTGAACGAGGATGGCACGCTGCCCTCGTTTCGCGACAGTGTGCGCAGCGGCCTTAGCGTGGGCGTCCCCGGCAATATAGCGCTCGCCGCCGCCGCGCATGCCAAATATGGCAAATTGCCTTGGGCCGATCTTTTCGCCCCCGCAATTGCGCTGGCCCGCGATGGCTTTGCGCTGACGCGGCGCACCGCAGGCTACCTTGAACGGCTGCCTGAGCGCGCAGGCCATGTGCAGCAAGGGCGGGATATTTATTTCGGTGATGAAGGGCAGCCCCGCCCGGCAGGATCGGTGATCCGCAACCCGGCCAAAGCCGCCGCACTGGAGGCCATTGCAAAAACCGGCCCGGATGCTTTCTATCGCGGCCCATTGGCAAAGCAAATCGCCGCCAGCGTGGCCGAAAAGACCGCGCGCGAGCAGCCAATGCAGCTCTCTGATCTGGCGGGTTACGAAGCCAAGTTTCGCGCGCCGGTTTGCGCTGAGTATCGCCGGCACACAATCTGCGGCATGGGTCCGCCAAGCTCGGGCGGTATTGCGGTGGGGCAAATCCTTGGTCAGCTTGAACGGTTCAATCTTGCCGCGCTTGGCCCGCGCAATCCGCTGACCTGGCATTTGTTTTTGGAATCCCAGCGTCTCGCCTATGCTGACCGCGGTTTGTATCTGGCGGATAGCGATTTTGTGCCGGTTCCGATCGAGGGCTTGTTAGATCCTCAATATCTGGCCGAGCGCAGCGCGCTGATCGCGCCGGACAAGGCCATGGCCGAGGTCCAGCCGGGCAAGCCAGCGGGCGCCGATCAGGCCTTGGCAGAGGGCGAGGAAGCCACCGAACAAGGCACCTCGCATTTCTCTATCGCCAGCGCCGATGGCACAATCATCAGCTACACCTCCACCATTGAAGGGCCGTTCGGATCGGGCCTGATGACGAGCGGGTTTTATCTCAACAATGAGCTGACCGATTTCAGCCGCTCGCCCAGCCGCGAGGGCGTGCTGGTCGCCAACCGTGTCGAGGGAGGCAAGCGTCCGCGCAGCTCGATGGCGCCCACAGTCGTGTTTGACCCGCAAGGACAGCCCGTGCTGGCAATCGGCGCGGCTGGCGGGGGAACGATCCCCGTGCAAACCGCCCGCAGCATCATCGGGGTGATCGATTTCGGCCTGTCTGCCAAAGAGGCCCTCCGCCTGCCTTTTATTATGGGATTTCGCGGAAGGGTGATGGTTGAAAAAGGCACATGGCTTGAAGGGGCGAGCGAGGCTTTTGCGCAGCTTGGCCATGGCGAGATTATCGCGCGCAGCCCGCCGCTGAAGGCGGGCGCGCTCAAGCGCGAAGGCGACATATGGGAAGCAGCGCGCGACCCGCGCATCGAAGAAGGCCTCGTGATCCCCTGACGCGCTTTATGGCGCTTGTTGCGCATCCTTCACAAAATGCGTGCTTACGGCCAGCAATTGCAAAGCCCAATTGCAAAGCCTAAGTCTACCGCCCAGCGGCGAAGCTCTCAGCAAAACAGAGCGGGGCCGCTTGCTTGCAAAGTTTCAGGCAGAGTTTGGGAGAGCTTTGAGACGTGTCACAAATCTTGATCGACATTGACGCCGCCAATTCGCTGGTTGAGCTGTTTCTCAAACGCGCTGATGAAAAGGGCGAGGCGCCGTTTCTGGGCGCAAAGATCGAGGGTGAATGGCGCACGATCAGCTGGCGCGAGACGGCCGAGCAAGTCTGCGTTCTGGCACAGAACCTGCGTGCCCTTGGCCTTGAGGATGGGGACCGGGTCGCTCTGGTCAGCGAAAACCGGCCGGAATGGTGCATTGCTGATCTGGCGATTATGGCGGCGGGCTGCATCACCGTGCCCACTTACACCACCAATACAGAGCGCGATCACGCCCATATTCTCGACAATTCCGGCGCAAGAGCCATTATTGTCTCCAATGAAAAATTGCTCAAACCGCTCTACGGCGCGCTGCAGGCGACCGGCATTGCCGAGCATGTCATCGGGATCGACGATCTCAACCGGCAACAAGCAAGCATTACCGAATATCACGATTGGGCGAGTGTCACCGCAGGCGATCCCGCCTCAGCGCGGGCCGCGGTGGAGGCAAGGCTTGAGCATATCAAGCGCGAGACCACCGCTTGCATCATTTACACCTCGGGCACAGGCGGCGCGCCGCGCGGCGTCTTGCAGCATCATGGCGCAATCCTGTGCAATGCCGCAGGTGCCGCTGAAATCCTGATTAGCGATTTTGGCATTAGCGAGGAACGGTTCTTGTCCTTCCTCCCGCTCAGCCATGCTTACGAACATACCGGCGGGCAATATTTGCCGATCTCGGTCGGGGCGGAGATTTACTATTCCGAAGGGCTAGAGAAGCTCGCCAGCAATATCGAAGAGACACGCCCGACGATCATGGTGGTGGTCCCGCGCCTGTTCGAGGTGCTGCGGACCCGCATAATGAAGCAGATTTCCAAACAAGGCCGGGTTGCCAACAAGCTGATGGATACAGCGCTGAGCGTGGGCGAGCGCCGGGCGGCAGAGACCAAGAAAATGGGCGACGGGGTCAAGGATTTTGTCACCGGACGCCTGCTCAAACCCAAAATCCGCAAACGCTTTGGCGGACGGATCAAGGCGATGGTCTCTGGCGGTGCCCCGCTCAATCCCGAAGTCGGCATCTTTTTCGAATCCATGGGCCTCACCATGCTGCAAGGCTATGGCCAGACAGAAGCGGGACCAGTGATCAGTTGCAACCGGCCGCGCGCCGGGATCAAGATGGATACCGTCGGGCCGCCCATGCGCGGGGTCGAGATCAAAATCGCCGAGGATGGCGAGATCTTGTGCCGGGGCGAGCTGGTCATGCATGGCTATTGGCGCAACAAGGCCGAAACCGCCCGCACATTGCAGGATGGCTGGCTGCATACCGGCGACATCGGACATTTGGACGAGGCAGGCCGGATTGTGATCACCGATCGCAAGAAGGATATGATCGTCAATGACAAGGGCGACAATATCGCGCCGCAAAAGGTCGAGGGGATGCTCACCCTGCAGCCCGAAATCGGCCAAGCGATGGTCGCTGGAGACAAGCGGCCTTACGTGGTTGGCCTGATTGTGCCGGATGCGGAATGGGCGCTCGACTGGGCCAAGGACAAGGGCAAGAAATTCGACCTTGCTCGTCTGCAGGATGACCCGGAGTTCAAATCCGCGATCCGCGCCGCCGTTGACCGGGTCAACACCGATCTTTCGGTCACCGAAAAGCTGCGCAAATTTGCCTTTGCCGACGAGGCTTTTGCGATTGAAAACGAGGAAATGACGCCGAGCATGAAGATCCGCCGGCATAAAATCCGCGGCCGCTATCAGGACCGGCTCGATTCGCTTTATTGAGGCCAAAGGAATGGAGCCAGGGGAATGGGGCCAAAGGAATGGGGCCAGAGGATTGAGGCCAAAGGATTGAGATCAGAGGATTGAGATCAGGGCGCTGTATTGAGGG
>CAZDHB010000078.1:0-10600 GCA_964505255.1 uncultured Porphyrobacter sp. | reverse complement strand
GCGCAAATGGCAAATTGAGCGATACGCTCAGCAAGATGGAGAGAGAGTTTGAGCCAGCCCGCCCCTTTTGTGCGCCCCGATATGCAAGCATTGCTGGATATGCTGGAGGCCGCAGACAGCCCGGCCATGCGCGATGTCACTTTGGAAGAAGCGCGCGGCGCCTATCTTGCAATGCATGCCATGACGGACAAGCCTGCACGTGATTTGGCCGTGATCAAAGACCTGACATGCCCTGGCCCTGCGGGGGACATCCCGCTCCGGCTGTATGATTCGCGCGCGGATCGCGCTGCCGGGCCGATCATCGTGTTCTATCACGGAGGCGGCTTTGTCATCGGAGACCTCGCCACGCACAATGCGCTGTGCACAGAGATTGCAGCGCATATGGATCTGCCCGTCGTGGCGGTGGATTACAGACTTGCCCCAGAGCACCCCTTCCCCGAACCGATTGAGGATTGCATCGCTGCTGCGCGCTGGATCGCGGCCTCTCCTGACGCATTGGGCCGCAAGGCAAGCGGTCTTATTACAATCGGCGACAGCGCGGGCGGCAATGCCTCCATCGTCGTTGCCCAAAGCCTTGCCGCCGAACCGGCAGACGTGCCTTGCATCTTGCAAGTGCCGATTTTTCCCTTGGCCAGCGACGCTGCAACCTCCGAAAGTATCCAGCAATTTGCCGAGGGTTTCGTCCTCACCAAGGACGCGATTGAGTTTTTCGAAGGCCATTACCAGCCCGACAAGACGGACCCGCGCGCCATCCCCACCCTCGCCAATCATGACGGCACGCCGCCAACCATTGTCGTCACCGCCAGCCTTGATCCGATCCGCGATTCAGGGCGTGATTATGCGGCCGCGCTGAGCCATTCAGGTGTCGATCATATGTATATCGAGATTGAGGGCGTTACCCATAGTTTTACCAATTTGCGCCAAGCCGTTCCCAGCACGCAAGCGGATCTGGAACGGATTTTTGCGGCCATGAAATTTATGCTCAAGGATGAAAATTGACCGAAATTACCAAATATCGACCCTGCGTCGGCGTCATGCTGGTCAACGAGCACGGCAAAGTCTTTGTCGGAAAGCGGATCGACACGCGCGAAGGCGACTGGTGGCAAATGCCTCAGGGCGGAGTTGATGAGGGTGAAGATTTGTCGGAGGCAGTCTTTCGCGAGCTGGCCGAGGAGACCGGCATATCCGAAAGGCATGCAACTATCCTGGCGACGCTCGACAAAACTGTGCGTTATGATTTGCCTGACGACTTGATGGGCAAATTGTGGAACGGGAAATATCGCGGACAGGAACAAAGCTGGTTCCTTATGCGGTTTTCAGGGACGGATCAGGATGTTGATCTCAATGCCCATGATCCGGCCGAATTTTGCAAATGGAAATGGGTCGAACCGGCGGAGCTGGTGGACCTCATAATTCCGTTCAAAAAACCGGTTTATGAGGCTGTTTTGGATGGATTTTCACAGCATATTGGGTGCTGATCTTCACCCGCCTGCTGTAAATCCCAGCAGGTCATCTGGGACATTGCAGCCGGTTTAATTGTCCTGAATAGCTTCAGCCGTGGGCAAGACAGCCTCTGCGGTCAAAATCGTCTCCGGCGGACCGGCGCTAATCGCGGCAGCAAGCCGCTTCGCCTCGGGGCAATCGCTCCCGCACAGCGATTCCAGCTTGGCCAGATTGAGCCGCGCCTTTTCCAGCGCCCCTTTTTCGATCAAGGCTTCTCCTTCACCCGAAATCGCCGCCAAATTGCCGGGATCGCGGACCAATACCTCGCGGTAATACCGGATTGCTTTACCTTGCAGGCCATCCTTGCGCGCGGCGAGTGCCAGATCGAGCAAAATGGGGGTAAATGCCGGATCGACCACCAAGGCAGCCTCATAAGCATCAATCGCGCCCTGCGTATCACCCGCTTTCAGCGCAGAATCCCCTTTTGCAATCAGCATCGCGGCACGCGGGGCCGGATCGCGTTCCGCACCGAAACTTGCGCTTGAATTGACGGCCAAAACCAGGCCCAACGCCATAGCTGCAGGGGCAAAGCGCATTATCATCTCCATCGAGGAATGTTGTTCCGTGTTCGGCGTATCAGCCATATCGCCATTTGCTAACACGCTCAGCCTGCACTGGCGATGAAAAATCCATCCGTGCCGTCATGAGACGGGGTCAGGCGTATGCCCTGCCCGCGTGCCTCGCCCAGTGGCAAATCCAGTTTTTGAGCCGTAAATTGCTGATTTTCTGATAAAAAATGGTCGAATTGCTCAGCCCCCTCACGATCGAGCAAGGAGCACGTCACATAGATAATTCTGCCCGATTGTTTGACCAATTTGCTGGCAATCCGAAGAATATGCGCCTGCAGCTCAGCCGTCTTGGCCAGATCTTCCTCACTTAAGCGCCAGCGTGCCTCGGGATTGCGCCGCCAAGTGCCGGTCCCCGAACAGGGTGCATCGACAAGAACCGCATCGGCTGCGCCGATCAAATCCTCCAACCCCTCCATCTCCTTGCCCGGATCAAGCAGCCTGGTCTCGGCAATGGTGACGCCGGCGCGCGCTGCTCGCTGAGGCAAGCGCGACAGGCGTCCGCGATTGGTGTCACACGCGACCAAACGGCCACGATTGTCCATATCGCCCGCCAAAGCGAGTGTTTTACCGCCCGCACCAGCGCATAAATCAATGATCGTCTCACCCGGCTGCGTGCCGACCGCCATGGCCGCAATCTGAGAGCCTGTATCCTGAACCTCGAATAGGCCCTCGCGAAACTCAGGCCATTGCTCGGCCGCGGTGCCGGTTGGCAATCGCAGCCCATTGGGCGCTGCGGTTAGTTCCGCTGGAACGGGTAAATCACTCAGCGCCTCACGCTCGGTTTTGAGCCGATTGACTCTAAGATCAAGCGGCGCGCGATCCAGCAATGCCGCCGCATCCGCAGCCGCGATATCGCTATCCTCCAATGCCTTTACCAGCCAATCGGGCGCAATACCGCCCTCGGCAACAGTTTCGCCCGCTCCTATCGCTGAAGGCCCGTAGTTAGAGCCGTCAAACAGCGGCGCGATTGCCGGATCACTTTCGGCAAGGCGCAGCATGGCCGCGCGCCCATTTTCTGGCGCAGGCCCGCAGGCGCGAATGGCGCGGTAAACGAGTTCACGAATAGCGCGCCGGTCTTTGGAGCCTGCAAACCGGTTTTCCTTGAACCATTGCGCCAATATCCGGTCCGCCGGGGCCCCGCGCGAGACGGCGGCATCCGCAATGCGGGTGAGCAATTCAATAGCGGTTTGGACCCGCGCGGCAGGGGTCATGATCCAAACTCCATCGGTGGTTTAAAAAGAGGCTTAGCGGGTGGGATAATTTGGCGCTTCGCGGGTGATCGCCACATCATGCACATGGCTTTCAGCAAGCCCTGCATTGGTGATCCGGACAAAATTGGCCCGCGTGCGCAAATCATCGATTGTCGCGCTGCCGGTATAACCCATCGCCGCTTTGACCCCGCCTACAAGCTGATGAATGACACCGCTGGCCGGCCCTTTGTAGGGAACTTGTCCCTCGATCCCCTCAGGCACCAGCTTTTGGGCCGAGATATCCTGCTGGAAATAGCGGTCTGCACTGCCCCGTGCCATCGCGCTTACAGAACCCATGCCGCGGTAACTTTTGTAGCTGCGCCCCTGATAGATAAAGGTCTCGCCCGGCGCCTCCTCGGTTCCGGCGAGCATGGAGCCGACCATCACACATGATGCGCCCGCGGCCAACGCTTTTGCTGCATCGCCGCTGGTGCGAAGGCCGCCGTCGCCAATCACCGGCACGCCCGCCTTATCGGCGGCTTCTGCGCAATCCATGATCGCGGTCAATTGCGGAACGCCAACCCCTGCGACGACCCGTGTAGTGCAAATCGATCCTGGGCCAATGCCGACCTTCACCGCATCTGCGCCCGCATCCACCAGCGCCTTGGTCGCCTCTGCTGTTGCGACATTGCCCGCAATGACTTGGACGTTGTTGGAGAGCTTTTTCACCCGTTCCACGGCAGCCGAGACATCCTTGTTGTGGCCATGCGCGGTGTCGATCACCACCACATCAACCTCGGCATCAATCAATTTCTCCGTCCGCTCGAACCCCTTGTCGCCAACGGTCGAAGCAGCGGCGACGCGCAGCCGCCCGCTATCGTCTTTCGTGGCATCGGGATAGGCGACGGCCTTCTCGATATCCTTGACCGTAATCAGACCAACACAGCGCTGATTATCATCGACCACCAACAGCTTCTCGATCCGGCGCTGATGCAGCAGGCGCCGCGCATCCTCTTGCCCTGTTCCAAGCGGCACAGTGGCCAGATTTTCGGTCGTCATCAGCTCGCTGATGGGCTGCGCGGGATTTTCCGCAAAACGCACGTCGCGATTGGTCAATATGCCGCACAATTTGCCGGCAGAATCGGTCACAGGAATCCCGCTGATTTTGTTCTGGACCATGATCTCCTGCGCCTCGCCAAGCGTTGCCTCAGGCCGAATGGTGATCGGATTGACGACCATGCCGCTTTCGAACCGTTTGACCGCGCGCACCGCAGCGACCTGATCGGGCAATTCCAGATTGCGGTGCAGCACACCAATACCGCCCATCTGAGCCATGGCGATGGCCATATCCGCCTCTGTCACAGTGTCCATAGCGCTGGAGACAACCGGGATATTCAGCCCGATGCTGCGCGTTAGCCGCGTGCGTGTATCGGCCATCGAGGGGAGGATATTGCTCTCAGCCGGACGCAGCAGAACGTCATCAAAGGTAAGGCCGAGGGGAATGTCCATAAATGTCACTTTCGGATAGAGCGCGCGAGTCGCTGCGCGCAGGTTAGTGACGCACGCCTTTAACGCGGGATTGTGACACTTGCTAGTCTACGCGAGATCTTCGCAGGGATTATTCTGCGGTCCATCCCCCATCAATGCTCCAATTGGCGCCGGTGACATTGCCCGCCTCCTCGCGGCAAAGAAACACCGCAAGCGCGCCGATTTCATCCGGTTGGACGAATTTCTTAGTCGGCTGCTTGGCCAGCAGCACATCATTGATGACTTCCTCGCGGCTCAGCCCGCGCGCGGCCATTGTGTCAGGGATCTGCCCCTCGATCAGCGGTGTCCAGACATAACCTGGGCTGATGCAGTTTGCCGTGACTCCGGTTTGCGCCAATTCGAGCGCCACCGTCTTGGTAAACCCGGCAATGCCATGCTTGCTGGCGTTATAGGCAGATTTAAACGGAGATGCGGTCAGCGAATGCGCGCTGGCGGTGTTGATAATCCGGCCCCAGCCCGCCTTTTTCATGCCCGGCACAGCCAGTCTGGTGGTGTGGAACGGCGCGGTCAGGTTGAGCGCAATGACCTTGTCCCATTGCTCTGTCGGAAAATCCTCAACCGGGCTGACATGCTGCATCCCGGCATTGTTGACGAGGATGTCCAGCGGCCCAATATCGCTCATCATCGCCTCAATCGCGGCAACATCGGTCAAGTCGGCATTGGCGTGATCCGCGCCCAGTTCACCGCGCAGAGCGGCAATTTCCGCCGCATCTCCAAAACCGTTCAGAATGACCTGTGCACCCTCGGCGTAAAGAGCCCGTGCAACCGCCAAACCAATGCCGGATGTGGAGCCAGTAACCAGCGCTTTCTTGCCCTTCAGGAACATATCAACCTCCGCTGAATTGGATATCGCTCTTCGCTTTCATGAAGCCCTGCTCTATTGTAAGTGGTGCAACAAGACCAGCGGCATCATTTGAGGGGGAAACAATGCGGCTCAACCCATTCAACACGGACAATATCCAAGTCGGCACCACAGGCGGCGGCAGGCGCATGCCCGGCGGGCGCGGCGGAGGCATTGGATGCGGCACGATTGTCATCGCCGCGATTGCCTATTTCGTGTTTGGCGCAGATCCATTTCAAACGGCAGCCACGATTGGCGGCATGCAAGACAGCGGGCCAGTTGAACAAGCCCCCACCAGCGCCGAGAATGAAGCCGCGATATGCAATTCGAACCAATATGCACAGGAAACCTGCAACGCTCTAAGCTCGCTCAACACCACTTGGCAGCAGGTTTTCGCCAATCAAGGCGTGCAATTTCAGCAGCCGACACTGAATTTCGCAACCGAGCGCTCTTTCAGGACCGGCTGCGGCGCAGGTTCGGTTGGTATGGGACCGTTTTATTGCCCGGCGGACCAAACGATCTACATCGATGTGAATTTCTACGATCAATTGGCCCAGATGTCAGGCGACCGTGGCGATTTCGCGCGGCTCTATGTGGTCGCGCATGAATATGGCCATCATATCCAAACGATCACCGGCATTGCAGGCCAAATCCGCAGCGCTCAGCAGCAAAATCCGCGGCAAGCGAACCAGTTGCAGGTTCTGATGGAGTTGCAGGCAGATTGCTATGCCGGGGTTTGGGCAGGCCTTAACGCCGACCGGATTGAGCAAGGCGATATTGAAGAAGGCATGGCCGCCGCCGCCTCTATTGGTGATGACACGATCCAGCGCCGCGCGGGGCAACGGGTGGACCCGGAAGGTTTTACCCATGGCACGAGCCAGCAGCGCATGCAGGCTTTGCGCCTCGGCATGCAGGGTGATGATCGTCAATGCGATGCGATCACCAACATCAGCTAGGCTGAAAAACACCGCTCCGTGACAAGGCCGCTGATGGAAAAGTGGCCAAGTAAGAAGAGACGAAAAATAGAAAAGCCCAAAAAGGAAAAGACCCGGAGCGCGCGGCGCCCCGGGGCTTTTGTTCGCGGTATCCGCTTTACCTGACGGCTTTAGGTTGCTGCCTCTGGCGAAGCGGCGGTCTCCGGCTCCGGCGTGTCACCTGTGACTTTGACGTTCACGCTCGACCAGTCGATCTGCCGAGTGAAATACATCATTGCCGCAAGGGCCACGAACAGCAGCAGCGAACCAATCAGCAGCGAGAACGCCTCAAGGCTGAGCAGGATATACAGCAGAGCATAAAGCCCAACCAGCAATCCGCCGATCACCCATGCGCGTTTCCAACTGGACAGAACCGCTGCGCTGTAGGCAGTCAGAAGACCGATCACCGCTGCGCTTGCCAAAACGTAAGCCAAAGCAAAACCGAGCACTTCGGCCAAGGCGAGCAGCAGCACAAAGAACAGCACCAAACCGGCACCGCTCAGCAGATATTCCGCCGCAGCCACGCGCGCGCCGCCAATCAGATCAAACATCAGGAAGGCAAGAAAGGTGAAGCCGATAAAGAGAAAGCCGTATTTCACGCTTCGATCGACCTGATTGTAAATGTCCACTGGCTCAATCAAACGGATCGCCGCCGCTTTGGAGGCACCTGATCCCGAGCCGCTCATCTCAGCCGCGCCAAAGCTGCTGTTGTAGCGATCCTGAGCCTCGGGGATTTGCGGGGCACCGGGCTCGGAAAGGCTGGCCAAAGCCTCTCCCAATGCAAGGTTGGTTACCGACCAACTAGCGGTAAAGCCATCTGCGCTTACTTCCTTTTCATCCGGGATAAAATCGCCGGTAAAGCTGGGGTGCGGCCAAGGCGAGGTCACGTTGATCTTTGTCAGCCCGCCGCGCGGGACAAAGGCGAGCGAGCGGCTGCCGCGTACTGAATAAGACCATTCGAGCGAAAGAGGCTCGGCCTCGTCCCAATCCAAATACGCATGAAAGCCCGATCCAGACGTGGCGGCAGGCCCGCGTCCCGGATTAAGCGCGATTGCCGCGCCATTAGCGCTAACCTTAGCGCCGCTTTGCAAGCCGCGCGCATCGGATGCGCCAAGCCTCAGCTCAGCCTCGTCAAACAGCAAGTCTGAGCGTGCCACACCCAGCCTTTCAATATCGGCTGGCAGGGTAAACTGCGACGTCCCCTTAAGCTTGGCCAGATAAGTCACCGTTTCATAGATCGAGTAGCTGCGCCGCTCCGGCTCCAGAGCCGCGTCAATTGTCTGCGTGTCTGCCGACAGGAACAATTCGCGCCGCTCGGTAACTGTCCGAGTAACCGTCCGGCCGTTCTGTTCCTCGCTGACCTGCCGCGTGGCCTCATAAGGGATGACCAAGGCTGGCCCGGTAACGACCTGCTGACCGCCCCACCCTTGAGTGATCGAATTTTGCGCCACACGCGATTGGTGCTGGCGATCACCAACCAAGGCGTAGACCATCAACAGCGGTACAATAAGGCCCACGGCTATGATCGCGGACATAAATAGTTTGAAGCCTGGGGAGCGTTCTTTGCGTATCACTTCATCCTCCATTTCTGCGGTGAACTGTGCATTGATAGCGATGAACTGAATAGCAAGTGAACCGTCTTATGTCACTCGAAAACCTGCCCGGTATACCGCATTGCAGCCAGATTGGCGCAGCAAGCCTCTCTAAAACGGTCAAAAAATGACAAAAAGCGGCCAACCCTAGGGAGGCTGACCGCTTCTACGAGCCATGAAGCCCGCGGATACCGGGGACTGGAGATACCCGATATAACTTTTTTGTCAGAAGCCTAGGCTCCGTCCTCCAAGTCGGCGAGCGCCTCATCAATCGAGCGCAAAGCCTCAGCCTTTTCCTCGATTGACAGATTCCGGTCCCTTGAAATTGCTTGCCGCGCGCCAGCAACTGCCGTTCTTGCGGTCTGCGCAATCGCTGATTTGCAAAGAAAGATCGTATGGCTGCCATCCGCGCTGCGCTGACTTGCAGCAGGCTCGGTTTGGCCTTCCTGACATTCCACCACGATCGAGGGTTTTTCGGACCTAGCATGCGCCAAGGCGAGGCGCATTTCCCGCCGCAGATTGCCATCCTCGCTGAACTGCCTTCGCACATCCCGCAATCCGTCGCGCACCTCTTCAAGCGTTTCAGTCGTGACATTACCCAAGCGATCAATGACGACACTGCGTCTGACGCTGTAGTGACGCCCCCTTGTCCGGCCGTCTGCTTGCGGACCCGATTGTCCGGATGGCCCTGCCCTAGCAGCGCCGCGCTCACGCTCAATCTCGCGTTCAATGTCCTGCTCGACCCGCTCAAGCTCTTGCTCCGCCTTTTCAAGTTCGCGTTCAATCATCTCCATATCGATCTCGCGCGCGTCGCGGTCTTCCTCGATGATCCGCTCCAACTCATGCTCCATTTCTGGGGCAGCAGGCGGCTCAGGAGGCTGCGGCGCTTCGAGAGAGGCATTTGGCGCAGCAGGCGGAGCTGCCTTCACGCTTGGTACTGGAGGCACAGGCGGCTGCGGCGCAGCGGCCCTCTCACCCTCGGATTGGATCGGTTCGGCAAAGGAGATCGATGCCGTCATTGGCAAGATCAACATCCCGCCAACCAGCAAGCCTGCGCCCAATTTGCGCCTGCCCTCCGGAATATCGGATTTCGCAATCGTTTTAAGCCGGTGAATGATGGACTTGTCGCCCAGCACTGGGCACGCCATTGGCGCCGCGAGGGCAAGGCTCGCCCTACCGCCAGAACTCGTCGCGAGTTCGGCGATCACGCCTGCATAAATAGCCCGCTCACCATCGGGCCGCTTCGCCAGAACGCGGGCATCACAGGCCGCCTCCTGGTCGCGCCGCATCGCGCGCCAACCGGCCGCGCCAAGCGGTGAAAACCAATGCAAGGCAAACAGCGGCTGAACCAGCAGATTGGCCAGCAAATCGCCAGCCCTGTGGTGTGCAAGCTCGTGCTCCAGCGCAAGATCGCGCGCTGTCCGATCTTTCATCGCCATAAATCCTGCTGGAAGAGCGATAACCTTGTCGATGATGCCAAAAGCAACCGGCCCGCCAACTGCCGGTGTCTCGACCAGACGCACTTTGCCCTCGTGTCCTACATTGCGGGCCTCGGCGAGCAAATCGCGCCGCATCGCAAAATACAGCCCAAACCGGCGGACAAGAAAAACACCCGCTCCGCAAAGCCAAATTCCCACCACCAGAGGCAGCAACAAATCGCCGGAAATTGCCGTCACAGGCTCCATGCCGCCGCTCAAAAAGCTAGCCGCGCCATCGCCGCTCGTGCGGATGACCTCGCCTGACGTTATGTCTGTCAATTCTGCGCCGTTCACACCGGCAGCCGCCGTTCCGCCATCAGCAGCAGCAGAAGCAGCCATTGCCTCGCTTGGCTGAGCAGGCCCGAGCCACGCTGGTAATGTGATCGGCGGCATAATCAGGCGCAATGCAGGCAGCGCCCACAAGGCGTAAGCCGCTTGCGGACCAAACAGGCGCGCCACCGGGCGACGAACAAGCAGAACCAGAGCAATCAAAGCGCCGGTCCAAATCAGTGTTTCGGCTAGAAACTGAGTCATTTGCGCAGCTCCTTCATCAGGGTTTCGATTTCGGCCAAATCATCCTCGGTCAAAGCCTCGGTCTCGGCCAAATGGGCAAAAAGCGAGGATGCGCGTCCGCCAAACAGCCGGTTCACCAGTCGCCGGGATTCGCCGCCAACATAGGATACGCGTTCAAACGTGGGCCGATAGAGAAAGCGCCGGCCATCCGGCTTGGTCGCCAAAGCGCCCTTTGTGACGAGCCGCGAAAGCAGCGTTTTCACCGTTGCAACAGACCAATCGCGCCGCTCGCAAACGATATCGCATACTTGCGCGGCGCTGAGCGGAGCATGGTCCCATAAGACTTCCATAACGGCATGTTCCGCCTCGGATATTCTTTCAACGCCAGGTTC
>CAZDHB010000077.1:9605-11025 GCA_964505255.1 uncultured Porphyrobacter sp. | reverse complement strand
CTGGGTGGGTAACCAGCAAATTCTCGATCTCTTGCGGATAGATATTCACCCCGCCGGAGATAATCATGTGGCTCTTGCGATCGGTCAGAAAGAGAAAGCCTTCCTCGTTCACGTGACCAATATCACCCAGCGTCATCCAACCCTTGGGGTGCGTTGCCTCCTTGGTTTTGTCCGGATCATTGTGATATTTCGGCAGGATATCATTTTCGTAGAAAATCAGCCCGTCTTGCCCGTGAGGCAGCTCCTCATTGTCCGGGCCGCACACATGCAGCTTGCCGTAAATCGCCTTGCCAACAGTGCCGGGATATTTGAGCCATTCCGCGCTGTGCACCATGGTCATGCCGATGCTTTCAGAACCGGCGTAATATTCGTTCACAATCGGGCCCCACCATTCGATCATTTTTTGCTTGATCTCAACCGGACATGGCGCCGCTGCGTGAAGGGCGCGCTTGTGCGAGGACAAATCATATTTATGGCGCACATCCTCCGGCAATTTGAGCATGCGGACAAAATGCGTGGGCACCCATTGACTGTCCGTGACCTTGTATTTCTCTATCGCGGCCAAGGCGCTTTCGGGGTCAAATCGCTCCATGACCACCACAGTTCCGCCTAGCCGCTGAGCCGAAGAGCACCAACCAATCGGTGCCGCATGATAAAGCGGTGCAGGGGAGAGATAGACCATTGACCCATCAGCCGGCATGCCGGCGCCCATGGTCGCCACGCCCAGCATCGGCGGGATCGCTTTGGGATCAGGATCGGCCGGTTTGGCGGGACGGATACCTTTGGGCCGCCCAGTCGTGCCTGAACTGTACAGCATATTGAGCCCGGCAGTCTGATCCTCGGGCGGCTCGGCAGATTGCTGGGCCAGCGCAGCGGCGTAATTTGCCTCTCCCTCACCATCCATGACCAAGATTGGCAAATCGGGGCATTTGGCCCGGATATCGTCCAATACCGGCGCAAAATAGGTCGATGTGATCAGCACCTTGGCTTGCGCATCGTCAAGGATATAAGCAATCTCGGGCGCGGTGAGACGGGAGGATATCGGCACCAGCATTGTGCCGATCCGCTGCGACCCCCAGATAATGGGAAAGAATTCAATCCGGTTTTCCAGCAAAACACCAAAGGCATCGTCCGGCGACAAGCCATGCGCCCTCAACAGATGAGCGAACCGATTGGCCTCTGCATCCATTTCGCCAAAAGTCATCACCTTGCCGCTCTCGCTCATAATCACGGCCGGGTGATCCGGGCGGCTTTGCGCATGATCGATGGGGTGCATATCTCTCTCCTTCAGTCACATCGCTCCTTCGCCAAATGGCGTGAGGCGGACTGCATTGTGTGTTCTGAAATGAAACTTACCAATTGAAGCCCTTGGCGCAATACCAAACCGTATTGCTCAAAATGCGCAGCGGAACAACGCGCG
>CAZDHB010000077.1:0-9505 GCA_964505255.1 uncultured Porphyrobacter sp. | reverse complement strand
GCGGAACAACGCGCGACACAAGGCTCAAATTGATAGGTTTGGCGCTGCGCCAACAACTGAAAAAGGCCCAAATGAAAAAGGCCCAAATGAAAAAGGCCCAGCAAATGCCGAGCCCTTTCAATCGCTGAGTAATGGCGCTTTTTGGCTTAGTCGCCGCCGCCAACAGCCGCTTTGTCAGAAGCCGTTTCTGGTGACAAGGCAAGCTGCGGTGCAGCCTCTTTCATGTAAGGCACCGGATTAACCGCTTCGCCATCGACGCGGACCTCGTAATGAAGGTGCGGCCCGGTTGAACGGCCAGTTGATCCAACATAGCCAATCACATCGCCCTTGCTGACTTCTTGACCGGCGGTAACCGCCAGCCGCGACATATGCGCATAACGCGTTTCAAGCGCGCCGCCATGATCGATGCTGATGTAAAGGCCATAGCTGGAGAACCAGTCAGCGCGCTCAATCACACCGTCCGCAGTGGCATAGATCGGCGTGCCGGTCGGGGCTGCGAGATCAATCCCCTTGTGACGCGCGCGGCGGCGCAAAACCGGATGATTGCGCATGCCATATCCGCTTGAGACGCGGCCTGTCGCGAGCGGCATCCCGCTGGGGATGGAGACGCTTTTCTCAATCGCTTGGCCGGGGGCTTCTCTTTCCCAGCTGGCGTATAATTGCTGAAACTGTCGGTCGTGACCCGCAGCGCCAAGGCCATTATCGAGTTCATTTGCGCCCTGACCCGAGGGCGGTGCACCTGTCAGAGGGGTACGCACTGCCGATGCATCTGCCGCCGGGACAAGCTCGCTGCCCTCAGCGGGAACGCCCATCACCGTTTGCGCCTCTAGCGCAGGGGCCGCTTTAGTGGCGGCCGGCGCCCCGGCAGTCGCGGGATTTTCTTCCGCGGCGGCTGGCAGAGCAAGGCCCGCCGCAGCACCGCATAGCAGCGCACGCGAGGCGAATGTCACGACCGGTTTTGAAAAACTTGAAAGCGCAGACAACATTTTAGACCCAATTCTGATTTGGCGGCGTGTCTTCACGCTCGTCCGTTTCATCAAACAAACCAGAATGGCTTGATTGCCCCTTCTCCAGCCGAAAAAGACCTTTTCCAGCTTTGTCTCAGCCTGACTATTGGGCCAAAACTTTATGAAGCAATACCAAGATAGTAGTCTCGCGATAAACCGGCAGACTCGCGCGCTGAGTCGTTGAACGGCCCCTTAACGCGTCCGGCAAAATGCTCCTGAACCAGACTTTGCCAGAGCTTTTCTGGCGGAATCCCGCGCTTTTTGGCGATTCGTTCAAAATATTTGGTGCCAAAACGGACATGGCGAATTTCATCGTCAAGTATCCGCGCCAGGATCTTCCCCCCATTTTCATCGCCTTGCGCGCGCACTTTCGCCAAAGTCGCTGGCGTCACGTCCAGCCCGCGCGCCTCCAGCACCATCGGCACAATCGCCAATCTTGCAGCAATATCATGCGCGGTATCGAGCGCCGATTGCCACAGGCCGCCGTGCGCAGGCAGAGCGGTGTAATAGGAACCAAGCGTCTCCAGCTTGCGGGCAAGCAAGGCAAAATGCATCGCCTCATCGGCGGCCACCGAGAGGAAATCCTCGGTGAACTCAGCGCCCATTTCCCCGCCGAAACGCCCGACAATATCAAGCGCGAGATCAATCGCGACAAATTCGATATGCGCCAAGGCATGCCACAAAGCGATCCGGCCACTTTGCGATGTGCCCTTGCTGCGCCGGGGCATTTGCGAGGGGCTCTTAAGCTCCAGAGTGTCAGGCCATCGAGGCCGCTCAGGCATGGGGAGAGGCGCACGCTTTGCCTCATCATCATAAGGCCCCTTAAACAGACCCTGACGGTAACCGCGCACCAAATGACGCGTTTTAAACACTTTTTGCAAAGGGTCCGCCGTCAGCAGCGCATCGCGGATCGCCTCGCCCAGAAAGGCCGGCTCTGGCGACAGGGGCAAGGCTCGTGCCGTTTGCACCGCTTACAGCGCTTTTGCTGCTTCCAGCACCTCAGCCGCGTGATCCTTGACCTTCACCTTATGCCAGACCTCGGCAATCGAGCCATCTGCTGTCACCAGATACGTCGTGCGAACCATGCCCATATAGGTCTTGCCGTACATTTTCTTCTCGGTCCAAATACCAAGCGCATCCGACAAGCCGCCTTCTTCCGCATCAGTTGCCAAGGCTACTGTCAAATCATGCTTAGCGATGAAATTTGCATGTTTCTTGGGCGAATCCTTGCTGATCCCCAGCAGGCGCACACCGGCTTCATCAAACTGAGGCTTGAGCGCGGAAAAATCCTTCGCCTCTGTTGTGCAGCCGGGCGTATTGTCTTTGGGATAGAAAAACAGCACCGCTTTTGCGCCCTTGAGATCAGCCGGGCCAAGAGTGCCTCCATCAGGCGTCTCCATTGCAATATCGGGCAGCGCATCACCTACGCCGGGAAAATCGCTCATCAATCCAACTCCAATTTTTGTTCAAATATCTCTAGCCAATGTCTCGCCACGCTTTGCCGCGCTTTGGCCAATGCTTGCAAGAGGCAATCCGCATCACCTTGACGCGCGAGCCGAGCAAGAATGTGCGCCGGTTGGGGCGCAGGCATTGCCGCATCCGGGGCCAGCAGCCGCGCAGCGATCAGCACCCGCGACATAAGCATGTATGCCGCGGCAAGCTCGTCCGGCACTTGGCCCGCTTCGACCAATGCCCGCAGCGCGCCGGGCAAATCCGGGGTTAATCCGGTGCCATCGCGCAATTGCAGAAAGTGAACCAGAAACTCCAGATCAACCAGACCGCCGCGCAGCAATTTCACATCCAGCGGGCCTTGGGCGGGCTTGTGGCGCGCCATTTCATCGCGCATCGACAACACCCCGCTGCGCAGTTTTTCAGGCTCGCGCGGGCGGCGCAGGACCTTCTGGATAATCTCCTCCAACGCCGCTTGGCCGCGCTTAGACCCGGCCAGAACCCGCGCCCGGGTGAGCGCCATATGCTCCCACGTCCAGGCATCCTCGTGCTGATATTTGGCAAACGCGCTGAGGCCAACCGCCAGCGGCCCTTGCATCCCTTGCGGGCGCAGCCTGGTGTCGATCTCGTATAGCGCCCCTTCGGCGGTCGGAACGCTCATCGCCGCGCTGATCCGCTGCGCCAATCGGTTGAAGTAGAGCGTTTGAGACAAGGGCCGCGCGCCATCCGATTCGCCCCCCTTCGCGCCGTCTTCGAACAGGAAAACCAAATCGAGATCGGAGGCATGGGTAAGCGCGCCGCCGCCCAGCCGGCCCAGTCCCAAGACCAGAATTGAGCTCCCCTCGATCTGGCCATGCTGGCGGGCAAACTCGGCCTCGGCGGCCTCCAGCGCCCTGTGCAATCCGGCCTCTGCCACACGGGAGAGACCTGCGGCCACATCCAGCGGGTCTTGCGCGGCCTCGACCAATTGCATGCCCATGGCAAAGCGCTGTTCGCCGGTAACAATGCGAATGCGGTCCAATTGCCGTTCGTAATCGTCCATTCTGGCGCCTTGGCCCATCAGCCGCTTGAGCGCAGCGACACTGGGCGGCAAATCAAACGCGCTGTTGTCAATCAGTGCATCGAGCAATTCGGGCCGTCTGGCCAATTCATCGGCCAAGGGCGCGGCTGCGGTGAGGCAATTGAGCAGCAATTCAAGCAAGGCTGGCCGTGCTTCCAGCAAGTGAAAGAAATTGATCGCATTGGGCAATCGGGCCAGCAAATTCTCCCACCTTGAAAGAGCCAAATTGGGATCAGGCGCCGCGGCAATCGCGCGCAGCAATTCCGGCTGGACCTTGTCAAATGCGCTCAGCGCCGCTGCGCTCTTAAGCGCGCGGTAGCGGCCATCGGACCATGATTTTACTCGCGCCGCGAAAGGCGTCGCCATCTCTTGCACGCCGCGGCTCTCACGGCCCATCTCGGCGCCCATATCTTTGCCCATGTCGCCGTCCACGTCGCCGCTCGCCGCGCCCGTATCGATCAAGGCACCGTAAGTCTCGCGCACAGGGGCGCACAATGCGCTAAGATCGGCCACCAAGCTTGCGCTTGTCTTCCCATCCAAACCCGCCAGCGCCTCCAGCTCATCGCCGTCAGGCAAGCGGTGCGTTTGGCGATCATGGCGCATTTGCACGCGGTGCTCGGCCACCCGCAGCCGGTCGTACGCATCTCCCATCATCGCCGCGGTTTCAGGCAAGATGCGGTCCGCGGCTGCCAAGGCATTGAGCGCGGCGCGCGTCCCGCGCTGACGCAGGGATACATCGCGCCCGCCGTGGATCAATTGATGGGTTTGCGCAAAAAACTCGATTTCGCGAATGCCGCCCGGACCTTGCTTGAGGTCAAAATCAGGGCCCGGCAGACGCGGCCCGTCATAGCGGTCTCTGATCCGTTCCGACAAGGCGCGCACCTCGTCAATCGCGCCAAAATCGAGGCTTCGCCGCCAGACAAAAGGACTGATGGCACTTAAAAAAGCCTCACCCGCCGGGATATCGCCCGCTGCGGCGCGCGCGCGGATGAAGGCAGCCCGCTCCCACGTCAAAGCAAGGCTTTCATAATGGGTCGTTGCAGCATCAAATGACACCGCCAATGGGCTGACCTCTGATGCCGGACGCAGCCGCAAATCGACCCGGAACACATAGCCTTCTGCGGTATTTTCAGAGAGCGTCTTGATCACATCGCGGGCATATCTTTGCGCCGCTTCGGCAGGCTCATCGCGCGCGCGGCGCGGCAGGGTTTCAGGATCAAACAGCAGGATCGGATCAATGTCCGAGCTGTAATTAAGCTCGCCCGCCCCCTGTTTACCCAAAGCGAGCGCGGTAAAGCCGTGCAGCGCGTCGCCTTGTTCGAAATCGGGCACGCGCCGGGCAATGGCGCTGCGCATAGCGCGGTCCAGCGCGCGGTCGGCCAAATCGGTCAATTCGCGCATCACGCGCTCCAGCGAGAACCCGCCCGCAAGATCGCCAATCGCCAAGACCAGAGAAACAGCATTGCGTTCCCTTCTGAGTGAAACGCCTGTGTCCGGCGAGCGTGATCCGGCCTGCTTGGCCTCGGCCAGGGCCTTCTCGCCCTGCCCCTCGCGCAGTAAGTCAGCAAGGTCCGCGTGATTGTCCAGCAAGCGCTGCAAAAACGGTGCATTGCGGCGTGCGCGCTCGATCGCATCGGGCCAATCTCGTGGGCCATGGCCTGTGCCGCTGGGGGGAGGGCCCGAATTGTCGCTATGCGGCTTGCTCATCACAGCACAAACCCTGCCCCCCGCTTGGCTTGCGCGCAAGAGTTTGCTCTGCGAAAGAGAGCCCAGTTCATTGTTCGGCCCGCGCCTCGCGCGTCGCCTAACCCCAAAGCAGGATATGATGTAATGGTTTTTCCCCGCTCTTTTCGCAGCTTGTTCAGGCCCCGCATTTCGCTTGGCGTTCTGGCGATGGGCGCGCTCACGCTTGGGGCTTGTTCCCCTGCTGCCAATGCTCCGCTTGATGTGCCCGAGATCGCTGAGGGCGAGATCAGTCAGGCGACCATGACCGACATCACCCGCGAGCTTTCAACCGATGCCTTTGAAGGGCGCATGCCGGGGACCATTGGCGAGGAGAAGACCGTTGCCTTGTTGACCGAAAAATTCGCCGAAGCCGGATTGGAACCGGGCAATAATGGCTCTTGGGTCCAAGAAGTCCCTCTGGTGGAGATTACCGGCAAGGATTTCGCCCCGCTCACTATCAAGGGCGAGAATACGGATATGGCGCTTGATTTTGGTCCTGACTGGGTCGGGGTCACCGCCCGCGAGGACGCCGAGACGACCCTGAGCGATAGTGAAATGGTCTTTGTTGGATATGGGATCAATGCACCCGAGCGGGATTGGAATGATTACGAGGGCGTTGATGTAACCGGCAAAACGGTGGTTATGCTGGTCAATGATCCCGATTACGAAACAGCAGGGCTGGAGGGGCCGTTTAATGGCCGGGCGATGACCTTCTATGGCCGCTGGACTTACAAATATGAGGAGGCCGCTCGCCAAGGCGCAGCCGCCGCCATCATCGTGCATGATACAGAGCCTGCGAGCTATGGCTGGAATGTGGTCGAAAGCAGTTGGTCGGGTGCGCAGGCCTATGCTCAGCGCGGCGACAATGCCCCGCCGCTCACGATTATGAACGGCTGGGTGCAAAAGGAAAAAGCGCGCGAATTGTTGGCAGCGGCTGGACAGGATCTGGACGAATTAAGCGCTTTGGCCAAAACCGACGGTTTTGAAGCGGTTGAGCTGGGCCTCACCGCCTCGACCAGCTTTGCCAATGATATTCGCACCTTCACCTCGCAAAATGTGATCGGGGTTTTGCCGGGCGCGACCCGGCCGGAAGAATATGTGATCCATACCGCGCATTGGGATCACCTTGGCCGATGCACCGCGGCGCCTGATGGCGATGACATCTGCAATGGCGCGGTCGATAATGCGACCGGCACGGCTGCTCTCGTCGCCTTGGCAGAGGCGCATGGCAAAACCGGCGCGCCAGACCGCAGCCTTGTGTTTCTGGCTGTCACGGCCGAGGAATCGGGTCTGCTGGGCGCGCATTATTATGCCTCCAATCCGGTCTTCCCGCTCGCTCAGACTGTCGGCGGCATCAATATGGACGCCTTTTTGATGGCCGGTGCAGCCAATGACATTGTCGTGGTTGGCCCGGGCAAATCCCAGCTTGATGATTTCCTCAATGCAGCGCTCGAAAGCAGTGGCCGCACCATGACCCCCAATCCCAATCCCGAGGCGGGATATTATTACCGGTCCGACCATTTTGCTTTCGCCAAACGCGGCGTGCCCATGCTTTATGCCGATGGCGGCGAAGATCTGGTCGAAGGCGGGACACAGGCCGGCGCAGCGATCGCGGCGGATTACCGAGAGAACCGCTATCACGGACCCAAGGACGAATTTGACGAGAATTGGGACTGGTCCGGCGTCATGTCCGATTTGCAATTGTTCTACCGGATTGGCCGCATGCTCGCGGTGAGCGAAAGCTGGCCCAATTGGAACGAGGGCGATGAATTTCGCGGTATCCGCGATGAAAGCTGCGCGGATGCAGGCACTGGCTGCGGCGGGTAACGCCTTTAGGATTGGCTCCTAAAGCAGCAAGGCAAAGGCGCGCGCGCATGAAGATGAGGGGCCGCTTGCCCGCCGAGTTTGAGCCGCAAGAGCTGATCTGGATCGGCTTTCCGCACGATGCCCAAGAATGGCCCGGCGCATTGCTGGACCGCGCCCGCGCGCAAATCGCCAGTTTTGCGAGTGCGATTGCTGAAAGCGGTCAGGAGACCCGTCTGGCCGTGCGCGATGCAGGCAATGCCGCTTTGGCGAAGTCGCTTGCGTCCAAGACCGTGACGCTCGAGCAGCATGCCTTCGGTGATATCTGGCTGCGCGATACCGGGCCTTTGACGGTGCTCGGGGGCACGGCTCCCAATGCACCTGTCGGCGGCCGAAAGGCTCAGCGGCGCATCGCTCACAGGTTTGGCTTCAATGGGTGGGGCGGCAAATTCCTGATGGAAGGCGACCAGACCATTGGCGCAGATCTGGCAAGGGCGCAGGGCCTGCCGATCACCTTTCACGAGGCGGTATTGGAAGGCGGCGCGATTGACACTGATGGCGCTGGCCGCTGCATCACCACCGAGCAATGCCTGCTGAACCCCAACCGCGCATCCGGCACCGCGCATTCCGGCCCTGCACCCATGAGCAAAGCAGTTGCCGAGGCGATGCTGCGCGAGGCGTTTGGCTTCAATCAGATCATTTGGCTCGGCCAAGGTCTGAGCGGCGATCATACCGATGGTCACGTCGACAATCTTGCGCGTTTTGTCGGCCCCGGCCATGTCGCGATCCCTGAGGAAGCAGCGCAAAACGGCATGGATGATGACCCCAATGCAGCCGTGTTTGCCGATGCACACAGACGCGCCCGGGAAAGCGGCCTCACGGTCACCGCGATCCCCTCAGCAGGCAGATTCATGCGCTCAGGTGAAATCGAGGCTGCGAGCTATGCCAATTTCGTGATCACCAACAAGCTGATTGTTGTGCCCCAATTTGGTCTGCCGCAAGATGCTGAAGCGGCCGAAAGGATCGCAGCCCTTTTCCCCGAGCGCGATTGCATTGGTCTGCCGATGGATGCGGTGCTGGCGGGCGGGGGCGGGTTTCACTGCGCCAGCATGCAATTGCCCGAGGCGTCCTGATCCATTCCAATCCAAGAGGCAGCTTGCTGGGCAGCTCATGGGTCGGCTCACGGCGGGGACCAAGAAACGCCTCAAAAGCGCGCCAATCAGGGTTAACGTTTACCTTTCGTTAGGATTTGCCCGCGATAACCAAATTCATGGAAAAAGCATTGGCCCTAACTGGTAAAGAACTCGCAGGATTGAACGGCATAAGCCCGCTCGATTGTGTGCGTTTCTGCCTTGTGAACGCCTGCGGCCTCGCGCTGGTTCTGGCGGGCAATTCCCTACCATTCTAAGCCCGTTCTAAACCCGGTCGAAGCCTGATCTAAGTCTAGAGCGCGGCGCTGCCGCTCGGCATCCTGGGCACCGCTGGCCCCCAAAACCCGCATTCGCCTCAGCAACCTTGCTCGCGCCGAGTAACCTTCCTTGCGCCGAGTAACCTTCCGTGCATCTCAGGCGAACACCCTTCGAGCCAGAAATTCGGCCAATAATCTGGGCCGGCCCGAAGGAGCATTGCCAAAAATGAAACGCCAGCCTCATTTCAAACACAAATTGGGCCTCGTGCTCGCCATTGGGGCGGCCGCGATTATCGCCTCGGGCTCGAGCTTTGCCGGAGCCTTAGCGCATAACGCGGGCGCCTCTGGCACAAAGGCAAGCAGCGCGCCCATGACAGCGCCGCAAAGACCCGTGCTGGTCGAACTGTTCACCAGCCAAGGCTGCTCATCCTGCCCGCCCGCTGACAAGGTGGCCGCGCGGCTCGTCAAAGACGATGGCCTCGTGGTGATCTCGCGGCCGGTCACCTATTGGGATCGGCTGGGGTGGAAAGACACGCTCGCTCGCTCTGAAAACACCGATTTGCAGCGCGCCTATGCCCGCCGAACATTGCAGGGGCGCAATGGCGTCTACACGCCGCAAATTGTCGTCGACGGGCGGCGCGGCGCGGTTGGCTCGCGCTTGCCCGAGGTGCGTCAAATGATCCGCCAAGAAGCGGGCGGACCCGCAGCGCTCGCAGTGCGCAGCGTTTCGGATGGCTCGGCCGTGGTGGGCATGGCGGGCGAGGCGAGCGGGACCGCAGAACTGGTGCTGATCGCGCTCGATAGCGAGGAGAGCGTGCGCATCGGCAGCGGCGAAAATGGCGGGCGCTTGGTCACTTACACCAATGTCGTCAAAGCCGAGGAACAGCTCGGCACTTGGAACGGTGAAACGCGCGCGGTCAAAATCGCGGCGGACAAGCTCAGCCGGGCAGGCAGCGACCGTTATGCGGTCGTCTTAAGAGAGCAAAACGCGGGACAAATCTTGGCTGCGCATTACCTCCCGCGCAGTTAAGCGCGGCCCCGCTGACTTGCACT
>CAZDHB010000076.1:7634-11084 GCA_964505255.1 uncultured Porphyrobacter sp. | reverse complement strand
CTAGGCGTTTTGGGCAATAAATTCCTCAACCACAGGTGCGACTTTATTGCGCCATTTGCTGCCGTTGAAAATGCCGTAATGCCCGGCCCCTTCAGCCATGTAATAGCGTTTTTTGTCGTCATGTAGGCCGCTTGCAAGACCCAGCGCAGCCTTGGTCTGACCCAGCCCTGAGATATCATCCCTTTCGCCTTCTACGGCGAGCAGGGCGGTATCGGTAATCTTGGTCAGATCAACGATCTCGCCGCGGTGCCGAAATTCGCCATTGGGGATCGAATGCGTTTGGAAAACTTCCTCGACCGTCTGCAGATAAAACTCCGCCGTCATATCGCAGACGCTGCGGTATTCATCGTAGAAATCCTTGGTCGCTTGGGCGCTGTCCTCATCACCCTCGGTCAGATGTTTGAACATCTCGTAATGGCTCATCATATGGCTGGCGAGGTTCATGCTCATAAAGCTCGCGAGCTGCATAAAGCCGGGATAAACCTTGCGGCCAGCGCCTTCGTGATTGAGCGGGACAGTGGCGATTACCGTTTGGCGAAACCACTCAATCGGACGCTCCATCGCCAGATCATTGACGGTCGTCGGGCTTTTACGAGTATCAATCGGTCCGCCCATCATGGTCAGCGTTTTGGGCGCGCACTCGCTCTTGTGCAGATTGAGCAAAGCGGTCGCGGCAAAGGCCGGCACCGAAGGCTGGCATACGGCCATCATATGAAGGCCGCCAGCAGGCGCGGCCTTCGTCCCGGTATTGGGCCCGATATGCTCCAGAAATTCGATCAGATAATCGATGTAATCATCCAGATCGAAAGAGCCGTGTGACAAGGGAACGGTCTTCGCATCGGCCCAGTCGGTGATGTAGACGTGATTGGTCGCCAGCATGCGTTCCACCGTGCCGCGCAGCAAGGTGGCATAATGGCCGCTCATCGGGGCGACGATTAGCAATTTGGGTGCGTTCTTATCGAGCCCCTCGCGGCGGAAGGATTTAAGATCGCCAAACGGCTTGGTCAAAACCGTTTCCTCGGTGACGGCATAAGCTTTGCCGCCCGCTTTCAAAGTGACCTCTTTAATGCCAAACTCTGGCTTGCCATAAGGCGCGGTTGCATGCGCGAACACCTCCAGCGCCGAGGCAGACATTGGGCCAAGCCCGGTATAGCCCATCGGCAAAGCTGGATTGGAAAGCATCTCGGCCCCGATCGAGGCCATAGCGCTCACACTGGAAAGCCAGCTGCGCTGCAATTCATAAGCATGGTAAAGCATTCAAGTTCCTGACCTGGCGCGGTGATTGGTTGGTGTGCCGCGCATTTGCAGGCCCCTTTTCTCAAGGCCCATTGTGTTCTTTTCTCTATTTAACAGAGGAACCTTAACACAAATTGCTGCACCGCACAAATTTTATCGGTGCGGGGCGCAAGGGCCTTGGGGCGATGGTTGGAAAATCGCCTACTTTCGCTTGTGGATTTTGAACCAGACCCCAATTAAGGCGTAGAGACTATGGACGACCCCTCCGCCTTGCCCGATGCCCGCGATCACGCCCGCCGCAAACCAGCGGCCCCGGCTGGGCCTGATGCTGGGGGCAATCTGGACGCCGCAATGCCGCCTCAGCAAGGGTCCAATAGCCAATCCAATAACCAAAGCGCGCCGGACGGCGCTGAGGGTGAAGACAAAGCAAGCAAGAAATCTCGCTCGCTGAAACCGCTCAGAATGGTGTTTGAGGCGGCCGCCCAATATCCCACGCAGATCATGCTGGCCTTTGCAGCCTTGCTGATCACGGCGGCGGCGACGCTGGCTATACCGTGGCGCTTCAAAGTCATCATCGATAGCGCGTTCAGCGGCGGGGCCAGCCGCGCAGAAATCAATCAATCCTTCCAATATCTGCTGATGATTGTGGTTGTGCTGGGCATTGGGACGGCGCTGAGGTTCTATTTTGTCAGTTGGATCGGAGAACGCGTTGTCGCCGATATCCGGCGCAAGGTTCATGAAAACCTGCTGCGGCTGGCGCCCAGTTTTTACGAGCGCAATAGCCCCAAGGAAATCTCCAGCCGGATGACATCGGATACCGCCGTGATCGAGCAAGTCGTGGGAACAACGGTTTCGATCGCATTGCGCAACACTTTGATGGCGATCGGCGGGACGATTGTGCTGTTTATCCTTCAGCCACAAATGTCGCTCGGTCTGATGCTGGTGATCCCCTTGGTGGTGATCCCGATCAAGCTGTTTGGCGGACGGCTGCGGCATATTTCGCGCAGCAGTCAAGACCGGGTGGCAGACGTCGGCGCGATGGTGACAGAAGTGCTCTCGGGCATGAAGATCGTCCAGTCCTTCAATCAGGAAGCGCGCGAGGCAAGCCGTTTTGGCGAGGCGGTCGAGATGACATTTTCCACCGCCAAGCGCCGGATTGCGATCCGCGCGGCGATGACCTCGATCATTATTCTGCTGATTTTCGGTGCCGTGACCTTGCTGATGTGGCGCGGCGCGATTGCGGTTACCGAAGGCACAATATCGGGCGGTACCATATTTGCCTTTGTCTTGACCGGCGGGCTGGTCGCGGGTGCGTTTGGTGCCTTGACCGAGGTCTATGGCGATCTTTTGCGCGGGGCAGGCGCGGCCACCCGCTTGAGTGAATTGCTGGATGAGCGGCCCACTATTGCCGCGCCAGAGCGGCCCTTGGCCTTGCCTGATCCGCCGCGCGGCTCGCTGTCATTTCGCAATGTCACTTTCCGCTATCCCACGAGGCCGCAGCCAGCCGCGCTGAAGGATTTCAGCCTTGAGGTGGAGCCGGGCGAAACGGTGGCGATTGTTGGCCCCTCGGGCGCGGGCAAATCGACCCTTTTCCAACTGGTCGAGCGGTTTTACGATCCGCAAGCTGGCAGCATTCGCCTCGACGGGATACCGCTCACCAGTGCTGACCCGGCTGAACTGCGCAAACGCATTGCCTATGTGCCGCAAGAAGGCGTGCTGTTCTCCGCCAATGCCCGCGACAATTTGCGCTATGGCCGGTGGGACGCGGATGACGAGGCCATTTGGGACGCGGCGCGGGCGGCCAATGCGGCCGAGTTTCTGGAAAAACTGCCCGATGGGCTCGACACGCATTTGGGCGAGAACGGCACGCAATTATCTGGCGGGCAGCAGCAACGTCTGGCGATTGCCCGAGCGATTGTGCGCGAGGCGCCGATCCTCTTGCTGGACGAGGCGACCAGCGCGCTCGATGCGGAAAGCGAACGGCTGGTTCAGGACGCGCTTGAGCGGCTGATGGAAAGCCGGACGACCTTGGTGATTGCTCACCGTTTGGCCACGGTCCGCGCGGCCGACAGGATTGTGGTGCTCGAAGAGGGCCAGATTGCCGAGCAAGGCACGCATGCTGCCTTGTCAGGGGCAGGCGGGCTTTACGCAAGGCTTGCCAGGCTGCAATTCGGCGCAATTGAGGCCTGAGGGGGCCGCCGCAAGGCGCGCGCT
>CAZDHB010000076.1:0-7534 GCA_964505255.1 uncultured Porphyrobacter sp. | reverse complement strand
CCTCGCAATGGTTTCCCCTGAAGACGGCTGGAAACAGGACAGCTTAGCGCTAGCAGTTGACTTCATCCGCGCTTTCGCCAGAGAACATCGCCCATGACCTTACTCCAACAGCTTATCATCGCAATCGTGCAGGGAATTACGGAATTTCTGCCGATTTCCTCCTCGGGCCATTTGATCCTGATCCCCAAATTGACCGATCTGCCCGATCAGGGGCCGCTGATTGATGTGGCGGTGCATGTGGGCTCGCTGCTGGCGATCATCCTTTATTTTCGCAAGGATGTAATGGGCCTTGTGCGGGGCGGTTTTTCCGCGATTGGGCTGGGTGATGACGGCGAACAAAAACGGCTTTTCTGGTTCGTTATTGTCGGCACAATTCCGGCGGTGGTGCTGGGCCTGTTTGTTAAGCTGGGCGGTTATCTCGAGGGGTTTCGTTCGACCGATCTGGTGGCCACCAATCTCATCATTTACGGCATTTTGCTCGGCCTTGCCGATCATTTTGGCAAGCAGACCAAGGATTATGAGGATCTGACGCTGAAAGATGCGGTGCTGGTCGGGCTGGCGCAGGCAATGGCGCTCATCCCGGGCACCAGCCGGTCCGGTTCGACCATGACCATGGCGCGGTTTCTCGGGTTTAAACGGGTCGAGGCGGCGCGCTTCTCATTCTTGCTGGCGATCCCGGCAGTGGCTGGTGCTGGCCTGCTCGCGGCACTCGATCTGGCGGAAGCATCGGCCCAGATGCAAGCCGATGCTGCGATCACCGGGGTTTTCACCTTTTTTGCCGCCTTGGCGACGATGGTGTTTCTGATGAACTTTCTCAAAAAGGCATCGATGCTGGTCTTTGTGATTTACCGGGTGGCGCTGGGTGCCGCATTGTTGGCGTTCTTTTAAACCGGGGCCGCACCGCTGCCGCGTCCCCCGCGCAGGAGATATTCCTGCGTGCCGCGCTGGACCACATAATCAACGTCGATCACCGCCGTATTGGCGTAAGTGAAAGCGGGCGACAAATTGCGATAGAGCCGGTCAAAATCGCGCTCCACCGTCTGCCGATAGAGATCGGCGAAACTCTCGATCACAAAATAGGTTGGCTGCAAATCATCGATCACATAATCGGTGCGCATCACCCGGTCGACATTGAGCATGATCCGGTTGGGGCTGGCGGCCTCGGTCGCAAAGACGGCCTCTGCCGGCCCTGACAAAATCCCGGCGCCATAGGCTTTGATACCGTCATCTTCCGCGATCAGGCCAAATTCGACCGTATACCAATAGAGCGCGCCCAAAGATTTGAGGCGATTATATTGCATCGCTTTCCAGCCTGCGCGGCCATATTCCTGCATGTAATCGGCGAAAACCGGATCGGTCAGCATGGGCACATGGCCGAATACGTCGTGGAATACATCGGGTTCTTGAATGTAATCGAAAGCCTCGCGCGTGCGGATGAAATTGCCCGCCGGAAAGCGGCGATTGGCGAGATGCCAGAAGAACACATGGTCAGGGATCAGCATGGGCACTGGCACCACTTGCCACCCGGTCAGCGCCATCAGCTCCTCGCTCATCTCGGCAAAGTCTGGCACGCCGCCGCGGCCCAGATCGAGCTTTTCCAAGCCTTTCAGAAAAGCGCTGGCCGCGCGGCCCGGCAAAACCTGCATTTGGCGCGCAAACAGCTCATTCCAGATCTGGTCCTGCTCGGCAGAATAGCGGGTTTGCCGGGGCTCGATCCAGTCATCGCTCACATGAGCCGGTTTTTTGAGCGGCGCGGTAAAGACATCTGCGGGCAATTGCGGCAGAAGCGTAAAGTCACTGATCGGGGGTGTGTTCTTAGTCATAGTTTCAAGTGAAACTATACTGAGGCGTCGGCCTTGATGCAAATGGCCTAAGACAAATGAAATCCGGCAATTGGAGAATGCGCAAATGGCAAAGCAGCAAACGACCAAATTGAAGCGCAAGGCCTATGATGCGCTGATGGAACCGCTGGAGGAAGAGCTGGTTGCCATGGCGCGCTGGGCCAAGGCCACCGGCCAGCGGATCGTGGTGGTGTTCGAGGGGCGCGACACGGCGGGCAAGGGCGGCGCGATCCGGGCTGTCGGCGGGCGGCTTAATCCGCGTCAATGCCATACGATTGCGCTGAGCAAGCCGAGCGAGGACGAGCAAAGCCAGTGGTATTTTCAGCGCTATATCGCGCATCTTCCCAGTGCGGGTGAAATCGTGCTGTTCGATCGCAGCTGGTACAATCGGGCGGGCGTCGAACAGGTCATGGGATATGCCCAAAAGCACGAGGTCGAGGCCTTTTTGAAACAAGCGCCGGTGTTTGAAAAAATGCTCACCGATGACGGTATTCTCTTGTTCAAATATTGGCTGACAACCGATCAGGTCAATCAGGAAGAGCGCCTCAAAGAACGGCTTGAAGACCCTCTCAAACGCTGGAAATTGTCGCCCATCGATATGGCGGCTCGCGGCAAATACGAGGCCTATACCAAGGCGCGTGAGGTCATGCTGGCCGCGACTCACAGCGATCATGCGCCGTGGACGCTGGTCGATTTCAACGATCAGAAACGCGGCCGGCTAACCCTCGTGCGCGATCTTTTGGACCGTTTGCCCGACACCCATATTGAGCCTGCGGCGATTGATTTTCATGATTTGGACCATGCCCCGCACGCCGAACGCTATGGCGCGCTTAAACCGATCAAACCCTATCCGATAAAAGAAGACTAAAGCCGGATTAGGCCGAAAGCTGGGCTGAGGCCCCGGTCACTTGGCGTCCATCTGCGGCGAAAGCGGCGAGCTCCAATGCGCCTTCCTCGCCGGTTTCGGCCGGGCGCATGACAAGGTGCAAGGGTTCATCCGCAATGGCGGGCGATAGGCCGCGAAACGCAAAGCTCGCCAAAGCATTGTCGCCATATTCTTCTGCTGCCAATTGCAGTAATAAGGATGCGGTCAAAGGTCCGTGGACCACCAGCCCGCGATACCTTTCTGCCTGGCTTGCATAAGGGGCATCATAATGGATCCGGTGCGTATTGAAGGTCAGCGCGCTGTAGCGAAACAAGAGCCGCGGATCGGGCGTCAAGGTTCTGTGCGCCGTCCATGATCCGGGATCAAATGTCTGCTCTCCCAAAGGGGGCGGGCTGAGCGGTGCATCAGGCGGGGCAGCCTCGCGGTAAACCAGCGTTTGCACTTCCTCGATGCAGAGGCTCCCTTCTGCCGAGGTTTCATGGGCGACATCGACAAACACCAGCGATCCTGACCCGCCGCTTTTCTCTTTCACCGACCGGACGGTGCTTTGGCGGGTGACATCGGCCCCGATCGCAATCGGTGCATGGAAGCGGATTTTGCTGGAGGCCCACATTCGCCGCGGCAGAGGTACGGGCGGCAAAAAGCTGCCGGGACTGTCATCGCGCAAGGGGTGACCATCGTCGCCCAATTGATGGCTGGGTGCATCCGGCGTGCACAAAGCGAAATGAATACCCTGCGGCATAAGATGCGCGGCGGATGATGGAGCGGCTTGCGGCGGCAGATCAAATGCTGCGAGCCAGCGCGCCGCCAATTCAGGGCTCAGCCGGTCAGCAGCGCTGGTTTGGCGTCCGGCCCATGCGCTCCACTTGCTTTCCTCAGCGCTCATCATGCCGCGCGTTCGAAAATGGCCGCCATTCCTTGCCCGCCGCCAATGCACATGGTCTCAAGGCCATAGCGCGCCCCGCGCCGCTCCATTTCATGCGCCATATCCGCCAAAATACGGATGCCGGTCGCGCCGATGGGATGGCCCAGCGATATGCCCGAGCCGTTCACATTAACGAGGTCGCGGCGGCTGTCGTCCCCGGCAAAACCCCAGCCTTTCAAAACCGCCAAGGCTTGCGGGGCGAATGCCTCGTTAAGCTCGATAAGATCAATATCGTCCCAGCTCATCCCCGTGCGCGCAAACAAGCGCTCTACCGCAGGGACCGGACCAATGCCCATTCGGCTGGGATCACAGCCTGCCGCTGCCCAGCCGCCAAACCACAGCATGGGCTCCAGACCCAATTCGTCCAACTTATCCTCGGCGACCACCAGACAGGCGGCGGCGGCATCATTTTGCTGGCTGGCATTGCCTGCGGTGACCACTGCATTGGGGTTCTGCTTGCCCTCGATTGCGCGCAAGGCCGACAATGTCTCGATTGTCGCATCGGCTCTATATCCCTCGTCATGATCGAAGGTAATTGCGTCTTTGCGCCGCTGAGGCACCATGAGCGGGACCAATTGCGCCGCGAATTTCCCTGCTTTCCAAGCAGCGGCCGCGTTCTGGTGGCTTTTGGCGGCAAAGATATCACAATCCTCGCGCGAAATGTCATAATCGGCGGCGAGGTTTTCGGCGGTTTCAATCATGCCGGTGATCACCCCGAAGCGTTCAATCGGCTGGCTCATCAAACGCCCGCGCGCCAACCGGTCATGCAGTTTGAGATCGCCAGCGCGCACGCCGCTGCGCAATTGGGTGGTGTAATGCTCGACATTCGACATGCTTTCAACGCCGCCCGCGACAACGCAATCCGCCGCGCCGGTTTGCACCATCATGGCGGCATTGGCGACCGCTTGGAGGCCTGATCCGCAGCGGCGATCCAATTGGTATCCCGGCACCTCCAACGGCAGATCAGCTGCCAGCCAGGCCCAATGGCCGATGGCTGGCGCTTCGGCATTGCCATAGCCTTGCGAGAAAACCACATCATCGACCCGCGCGGGATCAATTGTGCTGCGCGCGATCAGTGCTTTCAGGATTTCGGCGCCCAATTGCCCGGCATTCATGGGGGCAAGAGTGCCTTGAAACTTGCCCACGGCTGTTCGCAGCGGGGAACAGATAGCGACGCGTCTAAGCTTGGTCATGAGGCTTCCTTGTCTGACAGGCCGACGGTGCCGGCATCAATGAGTTTGCCCAGCGCGCCGGATGAGAGGCCAAGGCGGGTGCTGAGGATTTCCTCGCTATGCTCGCCCAGATACGGGGCGCGGGCGGGCGCCGAGGCGGTTTTGTCTGGCATATTGGCAAAGCTGCGCGGGGCAGGATATTCGAATTCAGAAGGGTTGCCTGCCGACTGCGTAAACATCGGATTGCCGTCAATCAGATCAGGATCGCGCGCGGCTTCATAAGCGGTCCGGTATTTCTCGAATGTGGTTCCGGCGCTGGCGAGATCGCGTTCCAGCATCGCCCAGTCGCGCGTCTCCGCGCTTGCTTGAAAGATCGCGAACAAATCCTTGCGGTGGCGAAAACGCGGATCATCGCCCTCGGCAAAATCGACGCCCTTTTGCGCTGCCAGATCGGCCACCGCTTGCTCGACGCCAAAGGCCTTCACCAGACCGGCCCATTGTTTGGCGGTGAGGGCTGCCACCATAAAGCGCTGTCCATCGCGGCTGACAAAATCACGGCCGAAAGCGCCCCAAATGGCATTGCCCAAGCGCTCGCGGTCACCGCCCCTATACAGCACTTCTGCCACCACACCGGCATTGGCCAAAGTGCCGATCGCAACATCGCCCAAGGGTATGCGCACCTCGCTCCCCTCGCCCGAGGTATCGCGGTGACGCAGCGCGGCCATCAGCGCAAAGGCGGCATAAGCGCCGGTAATGAAATCCCATGCCGGCATGACCTGATTGACCGGCGGCGGGGTTTGCGCGCCAATGCTCTCGGGCCAATCTTCTGGTCCGCACATGAGCGGGTATCCGCTGGCGGCGTTGACGGTGAAATCCATTGCTTGGCGGCCATCATGCCAGCCCATGATCCGCACAGAGACCAATTCGGGCGCGCCTTTTTTCCGCGCACCATTGACCTTTGCGTGACTGAGAAAGCTCTTTTCCGGCAGATTGGTGATGAGCTGTCCGGTTGCAGCAGCCAGCTCGGTCAAGAGCTCACGCCCCTCGCCGCTGCGCAAATCGAGCGCGACCGATTTCTTGGCCCGGTTGAGGTTTTCCCAGCTTAACGAGCGGCCCTTGTCGGTCAGCATATAGCGGTCGTAATCCAATCCGCCTGCAATGTGATCGACGCGGATGACCTCGGCCCCCATTTGCGCCGCGTAAAGCCCGGCTGTGGGCGATGCGACAAAGCTCGAGGCCTCGATAATCGAAAGATCGCTTAGAAGGTTATACATGGACGTCCTGTGGTTAAAGGCTGAGGCAAGGGCATGGTCAAAGCAGAGGGTCCCCTCGGCCGAAACAGCCGTGATTGAGAGGTCCGCTTAGCCATGCTCAGCAGACCATTCGCGCAGCATATGTTTGGCGATCTGAAGGTAGAGGATTTGCGTCGTGCCTTCGTAAATGCGGTAAATACGGGCATCGCGGAAAAACCGTTCTGCGTCATATTCGGCCAAATAGCCCGCCCCGCCATAGATCTGTACGACCCGGTCGACCACGCGCCCGCACATCTCGCTGGCGAAGACTTTGAACGCGGCCGCTTTGCGCAAGATGTTCTCGCCCTTGTCCGCGCGCGCCGTCACATCGGCCATCATCGCCTCAGCCGCGTAAATTTCCATCTCGCTTTCAGCCAGCATTTGCTGGATCAGCTGGAAATTGGCAATCGGCTCACCAAAGGCTTGGCGTTCATTGGCATAGCGCAGAGCGCTGTCGAGCGCGCGCTTGGCATAAGCGGTGGCCGCTGCGCCAACGGAGATTCGGCCATTGTCGAGGCTCTTCATGGCAAAGCCGAAACCCTTGCCGGTCTCGCCCCCAAGCAAAGCCTCGCCAGAGACTTTTACATCCTCTAAAATAATGTCGGAAATATGCGATCCGGTTTGCCCCATTTTCTTGTCCGGACTGCCGGTAGAAATACCCGGTGTATCCATCGGGACAATAAAGGCGCTGACATGGGCGTTTTTGGGCAATGCCTCGGCCTCGGTGCGGGCCATGATAAGCGCGACATCGGCATGCGGGGCGTTAGTGATATAGCGTTTGGTGCCATTGAGGATCCAGCCATTGCCATCAGGATCGGGCCGCGCCATGGTTTGCATCGCGGCGCTATCCGAACCCGAGCCCGGTTCCGTCAGGCCAAAACAGGCAATCTCGCCTTGAGCGATACGCGGCCACCATTCGGCCTTCTGCGCGTCAGTGGCCCCGTTTTTGATCGCTGAATTGAACATGCCGACATTGATCGAGAGGATCGAGCGAAAGGCCGGCGCGGCATAGGCCAAACATTGCACCGTACGCGCATATTGGACGGTGTTTAGCCCGGCGCCGCCATAGTCCTCTGGCACTGATAAACCAAACAGTCCCATGTCTTTCATCTCGGCAAGGATATCGCTGGGAACGGCATCATTGGCGATCAGATCGGCTTCGGCGGGGATCAGCCTTTCTTGCACATAGCGGTCAAGCTGCGCGATAAATTGCTCGAACGTCTCGCCGTCCATTCCTTCAGCGCTCATTTCAATGTGTCTCCCCAATGCTATGCCAGTGTAGTGCCAGTGCGATGCCATTTTAGGGCTATCCCAGTGCATTCACCTACGAACCTTATGTAACTGCCTCTGGCATAGCGTCTTGTAGCGGCGATGGCACTCGCAAATCAGCGAGGCATGGCTGAAACGGCGCAAGAAGG
>CAZDHB010000075.1:0-11555 GCA_964505255.1 uncultured Porphyrobacter sp. | reverse complement strand
TTTACCGCCTTGGGTCAGACGCACCGCATCGCCGATCTCCTCGTCGAGAACCGGCTTGCCCGCCTCCGCATCCCAAAATGCGGAGAGGAAATTGAAGTGGTTGCGCGCGAACAGCGCGCTGGCGTCCGCTGGCAAATGCGCCGGCGTGTTGGAATATCCGATGATCGAAACGCCGTGCTTGTCGACAATTTCATCGGCCTTGCAGCCTTCGACATTGCCGCCTTGCGGAGCCGCCAAGTCGAACAGAACGCTGCCCGGTTTCATGGTCTTGATCTGAGCCGCAGAGACCAGCCGCGGCGCATCGCGTCCGGGGATCAGCGCAGTGGTGATCACAATATCCTGCTTGGCAATATGCTCTGATACCAGCTTGGCCTGAGCCGCCTGATATTCTTCGCTCATCTCGGTTGCGTATCCGCCCGAGCCTTCGCCTTCAATCCCCGCCACATCTTCGACAAAAATGGGCTTGGCCCCAAGGCTTTGGATCTGTTCTTTCGTGGCAGAGCGCACATCGGTTGCCGACACCTGCGCGCCCAAACGTCTCGCAGTGGCAATCGCTTGCAATCCGGCAACACCAACACCCATGACAAACACTTTGGCTGCTTGCACGGTGCCCGCGGCGGTCATCATCATGGGAAATGCGCGTCCGTAATTATCGGCCGCAGCGATGACTGCCAGATATCCGGCAAGGTTTGATTGGCTGGAGAGGACATCCATCGATTGCGCCCGCGTAATCCGCGGCATGAATTCCATCGAGAGCGCTTCCAAACCGGCTTTGGCATAAGCGGCCACCCGCTTTTTGTCGCGGAATGGATCGAACAGGGCCGCGACCATCGCGCCTTTGCTTGCACCTTTAAGATCGGCGGCGGCCGGTGCCTGAATACCAAGCACAATATCCGCCCCTGCCACTGTTTTTGCGCGAGTGAGCACTTTTGCACCGGCCTCGGCATAGGCGGCGTCGGGCACGCTGGCAGCCTCGCCAGCGCCCTTCTCAATCGCAAAGCTTGCGCCAAGACCAATGAATTTCTTGACCGTTTCCGGTGTCGCAGCAACCCGCGTCTCGCCCGAAGCGCTCTCTTTAAGAACTGCAATATGCACGTGAGCGCGCTCAGTCAGCGATGATGAAGATTACAAGGAAAGTGATGGCCAAGATCAGCGGCACTGTCCATTTCAGACTGGCAATAAAGCTATCATAAGTCTTGTTTGCGGATTTCATATCTTGCGGCGATGCCATGTGGTCCCCCAGTTCGCTGATTGGGAATGCCTGACGATTCTGCAAAGCATTCTGTTGTGACTCATAAACCTTGACCTTGCTCTAACCCGAGCTGCGCCCCCGCTCAACCCCTGCCAAGGAACGGCGTCAGCAATAAATGCTGCGCATGGATGCATTCCTTCTTTCGCGTCCGCTATCGCTACCTCGGCTCGTCCTCGGTCATCCGCGCCAAGCAAAACAATACGCAAAAGCGAAGATGTTAAGCAAACCGTTACACTAACTTAATCGGGTCTTTACCGTTCCTCGTTAGGTGCAAGTGACGCCGCAAGTCGCGGTGCAGCTAATTTTACCTCGGGGCATTGCCTTATGGCCGAAAACGAATCGCGCCTATTGCTATTGATTGACGACGAACCGGCGCAAAGCCGCCTCATCTCTGCGCTCGCCGCGCGTGAGGGGTTTAGGACCGTTGTCGCGGGTGATACCGAGGAAGCAATCGAGGTTCTTGAATCGCCTCAAGGCATGCAAGTTAGTGCCATTCTGGTGGATCAATGGGTCCCCGGCGAAACTGCCTGCGATCTGATCCGCGAGCTGAAACAGCGCTGCCCAGCAGCCCCCGTTTTGATGCTCACCTCCAGCACATCGCCGCTGCTCGCTATCGAAGCGATGCGCGCAGGCGCCACCGATTACTTGATCAAACCCGTCGCGCCAGAACGCCTGCTGCAGGCTTTGCTGGGCGCAACCACCCGCGAAAACCCCAAGGACGAGCTGCAGCCACTGGCTGAAAAAATGCGCTCAACTCTGGATTTCAACGCGATGGTCGGCACCGCGCCGCCATTCCGCACAGCCCTTGCCAAAGCGGCCACCGCTGCGCGCAGCCATTGCCATGCATTGGTTGAAGGCGAGACCGGCACCGGCAAAGAAATGCTGATGCGCACCATGCATGCCTCTTCGCCAAGGGTGAAAGCGCCAATGCGCATGATCGGCATCGCAGGCGTGCCGCCAACCTCGATTGAATCGCTTTTGTTCGGGCACGAGAAAGGCGCTTTTCCGGGCGCATTCGACAAACAGGTCGGATCCTTGCAAATCTGCGATGGCGGAACCTTGCTGCTGGACGAGATTGACCGGCTCGAAATGGGCCTTCAGGAACGTTTGGCAGAAACCTTGGAAAGCGGCATTGTTCGCCCGACAGGCGCCTCACACGGGTTTAAAATTGATATCCGCGTTATGGCGTCCAGCGATCAGCCTTTGGCAGAGCTGGTTGAAGACAAGATTTTCTCAGAAAAACTGTTCAATATTATCTCCGCCTCACACATCAAATTGCCTGCTTTGCGTGAGCGCAGCGGCGATATTCCGGCTTTGACGCGTCACTTCCTGACGCGCATTGGTGAACAGCCTGGCCTGCGTCACCACTCAATTGCCGATAGCGGCCTGACCCTGCTCGAAGCCTATGACTGGCCCGGTAACGTGCGCCAATTACAAGGCGTCTTGTTCCGCGCGGCAGTCTATAGCGAAGAGAGCGAGGCTTTGACCGCAGAGAGCTTCCCGCAATTGTCCGAAATGCTGGGCGACCGGGCGGACCGCGCTGAAAGCCGTGCACGCGGTCTGGGCGTCTTGCTGTATACTGATGATGGCAATTTGCGAGCGCTCGAAGATATCGAGGCGGATGTGATCCGTCTGGCGATCGGACATTATCGCGGCCGGATGACCGAGGTTGCCCGGCGCCTCGGAATTGGCCGCTCGACCTTGTATCGCAAACTGTCTGATCTGGGCATCGATAACGCGGCCTAATTGGTCCTGTACCTTGCGCTAAAAGCCTTCGGCAGCGCGCTCTGTAACACTACCCTCTCGACAGGCTTTCGCTAAATCCCTAGCGGTGGCCCATGCAGAACCAAACCGACTTTTCCAATCGTACAGCGCTGGTTACGGGCGCAGCCTCCGGCATTGGTGCCGCTTGTGCCCGCGCCTTAGACAGCGCAGGCATCGCCAAATTGATTCTGGTTGATCTGGACGAGGCCGGTATGGCCGCGCTAGACTTATCATGCGCGGTCACGGCCTATGTCGGCAGTGTTGCAGACCAAGAGCTTTGGTCGAAAATCGAGAGTGAAACAGACACGCTCGATCACGCCGTGGTCAATGCTGGCATCGGTTCGGGCGGACCCATTGCGAGCCTCAAATTCAGCGAATGGCGCAAGGTGATGGATGTCAACCTTGATGGCGCTTTCCTGACCCTTGCCACATCCATGCGGTTGATGGCGAAACAGGGCGGTAGCGTAGTCGTTGTGTCCTCCACCACCGGGGTCAAACCTGTTCCCGGCGTTGGCCCTTATGGGATATCGAAAGCCGCTGTTGCGCATATGGCCCGCATCGCAGCCGTCGAAGGCGCCCCGCAATCGATCCGCGTCAATGCCATTGCACCCGGCGGTGTCGACACAGCGATTTGGGAAAGTTCAGAAGACTTCACCCAAGCGGTCGCCAAACATGGGCGCGAGGCAACGCTCAAGACCATGGCCGGCACAACGCCCAGTGGCCGTTTTGCCAGTTCTGACGAAATGGCTGGCACCATCACCTATTTGCTAAGCGATGGCGCGGCCAATATCACCGGTCACGTCATGGTCTCTGACGGCGGCTTCATTCTTTAGGCAAAGCCGGTCAATCGTCCCAGCGCACGGTCCGCTCGGCCCGCACATCGGCCTTGTTTCCAATCAGGCGCAGCGTAAATTCCTTGCGCCGCCAATCGATATCGACGGTGCCGAAATTCTCCTCCGAGATGAAATCGGTCAAACGCTTCGGATCAGGTTCGCGCGCGGTGTTGCGCTCGGTCGAGCTGAAGGAATAATTGAGCGAGGAACTGGTCAGTTCCCAGAAGGTTTCTTTGCCCGGCCGCCCCTGATTGGATTGGGGACCAGATTGGAGGCCCGAGAGGCGCGGGCTATCGCTATAAATGCCGCCTGCGTGCCTGTCGCCTGACAGGATCACGAGGCCGCTCTCCTCGCGCGCACTCAGCAGCTCGTAAAGTTTCGCCCGCTCAAGCGGCAAAGCCTCCCAGCTTTCGTAATTATGGGCATCGGTAATCACTTGAATGGACGATACCAGAATGCGCAAATCCGCCGGTTTTGCCAATTCACCTTCCAGCCATTGCCACTGTGCATCACCCAGCATCGTGCGCGCTGTATCAAGGCTTGGTACATAGGGGCCGAGCGGTGGGCGCTCTGCCTGATAGGGCATACGATCCAAATTGGAGCGGAAGAAACGCGTATCAAGCATGATGATTTGCGTGCGCTTGCCCGCCTCGCCGATCATCCGGCTATCGTAAATGCCGGGCCGCGAACGGACCTCAGGCGATGCGCCCCAGAACGTCTCAAAAATGCTCTCGGACAGCTCACGAAACGCAAAATTTGCGCCGCCATCGTTGAAACCAAAGTCATGATCATCCCACGTCACCATCATCGGCACTTGCCCCCGGAAATTTGTCAGCTCCGGCGTGCGCGCCTGCACCGCATAGGCGGCTCGTAAAGTGCCGAGCGAGGCATCGCCCGCCCATCCTTGATCCCCGTAATTATTGTCGCCAATAAACAGGAAAAGATCCGGATCATTGGCCGCAATTTCGCCCCACATATGCTGGCTGCGCAATTGGTGATTGCAGCTGCCAAACGCGATCCGGGTAAGCGCGCGGTCGGCATCCAGAACCGCGCCTTTTGGCATCACCGGCAATTCAATCTCGCGCTCCAGCACAGCGTTGTAACCGGCGAGGAAATCGCCGGGACCCGCCAACACTTTCTCGTCCTGAGCAGCGAGGCTGGATGCCCCAAACGCCAGAGCGAGCGGTAAAGAAAGCGGCAAAGAAGCAAGAGCGGCGCGCATGGAAGTCTCCGAAAGAATGCGAGGAAAGAACTGGCTATTCACCAGTCCTATTCCATGCACCGCGCCTATGACAAGCGTTTGACAATTCCGCTGCCGCTTACATTCGGACGGCAGGCCCCATCAGAACCGGTACCGCAAGCCAGCCAGCCCCGATACGCTTTCCAGACGGCCCGAAACATTGGCATTGAACGGCGTCGCCGGGTCGACCACAAACCGGCGCTCCAGATCAAGCCCATTGATGCGCTGGTAACGCGCGCTCAAATCCAGATCGAGGGTATCGCTTAAGCGAAAGCTGACCCCGAGATTGGATTGCAGGACAAACCCTGTGTCACTGCCCTGGACGGCAAATGTCGGCGCGCTGGCAACGCCATTGTTGGGGAAATAGGTGATGTTGCTATCCACCTCGGCGATGCCGATCGCCCCGCCCGTGAAGGGGATCACCCGTTGATCCTCTGACCAGCGGATGTCCGAGCGATAGCCAATCGTGAAGGTGTTGATATCAACGTCGCCGCCAAATGTCTGATTGCCGCCGTTAAAGCTGCCGCCCGTTACATTGCTGCTCGCGTAATTATACTCGGCCTCAATGCTCGGCTCGAATATCCCAAACGCCCGGGTTCCAAGCCGGTATCCAATCACCCCGGAAAAGGTCTCGCCCTCGCCAAATTCTGCGGCCACTTCTGCAGGAGCCCCTGCAACACCCGGCGAAGTGCCTTGCGGGTCTTGGACGCCGGAGAAAGTCTCGTCACTGGGCGATATCACGCCGCCCTTGATGCCAATGTAAAAACCGCTGTCAGGCTGGGGTGCCTCCGAGCGATCTTGCGCCAGCGCCGGCGCGCTCAGAACAAGGCCAAGCGCGCTGGCAAGGGCTGCGAAAACAGGAAAAGATTGTTTTTGAGAGAGTACCATGGGGGGAGACGTCCTTTGAAAGCGCAAGAGGACCCATGCGGTGTGCATCCATCGTCTTGCAGTTGCTCAAGGGTTCGCCGGTTTGCTCTGATTGGTTACTCAGCCATGGCTCGCAATCTTCGCGCGGGCCGTTTTGAGGCGGTTCCAATGGCGGGCATTTGCGACACTTGCCCAAGTGGGGGTCAAGCCAGCGCGATGAACCTCGCGCTAGTCGGCGAGGTCGGAAAATTCTGTCAAAGCGGCATCGCGCGATCCGCGCCAGACATTGCGCGCCTGCACCGTCTCCGCAACATCGTGAACCCGCAAAATCTGGGCCCCTGCCGACATAGCCAAACCGGCCAGAAGAATACTGCCGCCCAAACGCTGATCGGCGTCCTCTTCGCTCGACAAGGCTCCGATCATCCGCTTGCGGCTCAGCCCGATCAGCAGCGGACAGCCCAGCCCGTGAAACATCGGCAAAGCGTTCAATATCGCCAGATTGTCGCCCAAGGATTTGCCAAAACCAATCCCGGGATCAAGCCAGATTTTATCCGCATCAATGCCCGCTGCGATGGCTCGGTCCCTCAGCGTCTTCAAACTGTCGAATACGTCAAATGCCGCCGCACTATAATTGGCGTCCTCATGCGGATTGTCGCCCGAAGAAGGTGCGTGCATCAAAATAACCGGACACCCGCGCTCAGCAACAACCGCCAGCGAACGTGGATCATGCCTTAATGCAGATACGTCATTGACCATATGCGCACCGCCATCGAGCGCCGCCTCCATCGTTGCGGCATTGCGCGTGTCGATCGTAATGGCCGCGCCCATCATCTTGAGCGCAGCGATTGCGGGACGCACCCGCTCGATCTCGTCTCCTTCCCACACCTTAGCCGCACCCGGCCGGGTGCTTTCCCCGCCCACATCAACCAGCGCAGCCCCCGCCTCCAGCATGGCAGAGGCGTGATTTTGCGCGGCATCAGGGCTTTGGCCCGCCTCAGGGTTGTCCCGAAGGGGACTGTCCAGAAATTGACCGCCATCGGAAAAACTGTCGGGCGTCACATTAAGAATGCCCATAATCTGCGGCTGATCGAGCCGAATTATGCGCTCCCCCAGTGTGAGCGGGGCGTGCACTTTGGCAAGATTGGCCCATTGCTGGCGTGCCTCGGCCTGCACATCATCGGGCAAGGTGCCAAGCAAAGCATCCATCTCAGCGGGCGAGGCAAGCTGCCGCGCAGCCGTGACCCCATCCTCGCGCGTGATCACGGCGAAACGGCTGGCATAGACCATGCCGCCTGCCAGCCGCAGCGCGTTGCCATCCTCGGACTGAGGGCTGGTCGCAGTGCCAATCGGCCTGATGTAAACGGTCCGCGTCATGACATTATGTGACGCGATCAATCTTCGTTGGCGAGCAGGTAAAGCTGACGTGCGGCATCAATCGGTTTGACCAAAGGCCCGCCGGTTTTGTCATCCCCATCGCTTTGTTCAAAATGCCAAAAGGTCCAGCCATTGCAGCTGGGCGCATTTTGCAATTCCTTGCCAAGACCGTGAATTGAGCCAGTTTGCTTGCCTATCGCCAGCGAGCCATCGGCGCGCACGGTCGCGCTCCACCGGCGTTTCTTGTCAAACACCTGCGTCCCGGGCTTGATATAGCCGCTTTCCACCAAGGCGCCGAAAGCCACTTTGGGCTGAGCACGCTTGCTTTGCATGGTGGTCAGCGCGCTTTCATCAAGCGGCAATTCCTTGGCGATCCGCTTCAGCGCAGCCTTGCGATAGACGCCCTCGCGTTCGCAGCCGATCCATTCGCGCCCCAAACGTTTGGCAACAGCACCGGTTGTCCCAGTGCCGAAAAACGGATCGAGCACCACATCACCCTTTTCGGTGGTGGCCAAAAGCACGCGGTAAAGCAGGCTTTCCGGTTTCTGAGTCGGGTGGACCTTCTGCCCGCCCTCTTTCAAACGCTCTGACCCATTGCAAATCGGCAGCACCCAATCGCTGCGCATCTGCAATTCGTCATTGAGGGTTTTCATAGCGCGGTAATTGAAATGATACTTCGCTTTTTCCCCTTGCGAGCACCACAGCAAAGTCTCGTGCGCATTGGTGAAACGGGTGCCGCGGAAATTGGGCATGGGGTTCGATTTGCGCCACACGATATCGTTCAAGATCCAAAATCCCAGATCCTGCAAGATCGCGCCGACCCGGTAGATATTGTGATAGCTGCCGATGACCCACAAAGCCCCGTCAGGTTTGAGCACGCGTTTCGCCTCGATCAGCCAATCACGGGTGAAATCATCATAAGCCTTGAAACTGTCAAACTGGTCCCATTCATCGGTCACAGCATCAACATGGCTGCCATCAGGACGGTTGAGATCACCGCCGAGCTGCAAATTGTAAGGCGGGTCAGCAAACACCAGATCGACGCTGGCATCGGGCAAGCTGCGCATGGCGGCAATACAATCGCCATCGAGGATTTGCCCGAGCGGCACAGCTCCAAGGTCCCCGAGCGGCAATTCAGGAGCCGCATTGGCCCCCGCGATTGTCTTGGCCGGTATTTCTTTCGACGTCTGGCGCTGTTTGGCGCGCGTCTTTGCGGTCTCAATGACCCCCATTAATCTTCCCCTGACTTGAGTTATCCACAGGGTGAGTCCATGCGGCCTGTCAGTCAAGCGCTATGCGCTAAGCCGTTATGGTTAATGAGATGTTAGCAAGGCTAGACTTGGGGGAGAACGAAAAGAGTCCCCCTCAATATGTTGAGTCTTAGGCGGAATTCGGCAACCCATATGATGGGGTGTGGCGCGATGGACTCACTTTCGCATCAAACGAACAGAACCACCGTGTTGATCGCAAATGCCGCCAAAAGCACCGCGCCAAGCAAGCGTCCAATGCTGCGTGCAAATTGGCAAAGCAGAACCAGCATGACGGCTGTTGCAAAGAGCACTGGCCATTCAAGGTCAAACAGTTCGTATGGGATGGGTTTTGGCGTGAGGGTCATGGTCACCCCGCCAATCAGCAGCAGGTTGAAGATGTTGGAGCCGACCACATTGCCCAGCGCCAGACCTGATTTGCCTTTGACGGCGGCAGCGACGCTAGCCGCCAGTTCAGGCAGGCTGGTGCCAATGGCCACGACGGTAAGCCCAATGACCGTCTCGGGAATGGCGAACAGCCGCGCCAGATCAATCGCTCCGATGACAAGATATTTGCCGCCGAGCACCAATGCGCCCACGCCAAGCGCAAACAGCACAATCGCCAGCCAGATATTGTCCGGCGCGCCTTCTTCCTCTTCCTCGTAATCATGCGCTTTCGATGGGTGCTTCACCCGCCAATAAATATAAGCGGCAAGCAGGAATAGGAGCGCCATGCCAATCCACGAAGCGCCCAGCCCGGCCAGCCCAATCGCCCACAGCAGGCAAACCGCGACCAGCCCGCTGATCGCATCACGCTTGCCAGCGCCGCTGAGCACAATCGGCGCAACCAGCGCGGTGCCGCCCAAAATAAGCAGCGAATTGGCGATGTTTGACCCCGCAATATTACCCCAGGCAATATCCGGCGACCCTGCCATTGCGGCCTGAACGCTGGCGACCAGTTCCGGCATCGAGGTGGCCGCACCGATGATCACAACCCCTGTGACCAGATGCGACAAGCCCGCTTTCAGCGCGATGCCCACCGCGCCCCGCACCAGCAGTTCGCCGCCAACCGCAAGGCCGATCAGCCCGCCGAGGATCATCAAAATCATTTCTGTCATAATGCCTTCGCCTAGCCGATCACGCCGAGAGATCAATCAAAACTGGCTCAGATAAGGGACAATTGTGCCACCGGTGCAAAAGATCGCCGATGCAGCGGGGTTGGCCCATGGGTTTTAAGGGCGGCCATATGTTCTTTCGTGCCGTAGCCCATATTGCGTTCCCAGCCGTAAGCAGGATATTGTTTGGCCGCCTCGCGCATGATCCTGTCGCGGTGTTCCTTGGCCAGAATAGAGGCCGCCGAAATGGCCGGTTCAAGGGCGTCCCCGCCGACAATCGCCCTCGCCGGCCAGCGCCACTCATCACAGCGCCCCTCAGGTGTCATATTGCCATCAATCAGCGCGTGATCCGGCCCGCCTAAGCCTTGTCCCCGAAGCGATTGCTCGAGCGCCTCGACCGCCCGCGTCATGGCCAGCATAGTGGCTGCGAAAATATTGATCCGGTCGATCTCCGCCGGCTCGATCACAGCAATCCCAAACGCGCAGGTTTCGCGGATCACCGGCTCCAGCATAGCGCGGGTCTTGCCGCTCAGTTTTTTGGAATCGTCGAGTCTGGTCAGACGTTCGTCGCACAAAGGCTTGCAGATCACCGCAGCAGCGGCCACTACGGGCCCTGCAAGAGGCCCTCTTCCCGCCTCATCCACGCCCGCGATCAGCGGCGCACCCTCTAGGGCAGAGCCCAGCCCAGTATCTGGAGTTGACGAGAGCATGAAAAAACCAGCCATGATCACTGTATTCCTATCGCCTCTCTTGCTTGCGGCAAGCTGCGGCACATCATCAAGCGGGGATAGCGCCAGCAGCAGCGCAGCGCCCGGCGTGGCTCCTGCAGCATTTGATGGAACGTTTAAGACCGAAACGCTGGGCACATTTGACCAGCCTTGGGCGGGTGAATTTGTGCCCGGCACCTCAATCATTATGGTGACGGAAAAGCCCGGCACAATCCAGGCGATTGATACCGCCACCGGCCGCAGTTTGGCCGTCACCGGCGCGCCGCAAGTGGCTTACGGCGGACAAGGGGGACTGGGCGATATTGCTTTCCTCGCTGGCCAAGCCTCCGGTGATGTGAGCGCACGCCCGATTTATCTCAGCTGGGCCGAGGCGGGCGAGGACGACACGCGCGGTGCAGTCGTGGGTCAAGGCACGCTCAATTGCGATGCGACAAGCTGCGCCATCGAGGGTCTCTCCAAAATCTGGAGCCAAGCGCCCAAAACGACGGGCCGCGGCCATTATTCGCACCGGATTGTGTTCAGTCAGGACGAGCAGCAAATTTTCATCGCGAGCGGGGACCGGCAAAAGCTAGAGCCTGCGCAAGACAATAGCAATACGATGGGAACGATCGTCCGTCTGGACATGGATGGCTCGCCTGCCGCTGACAATCCCTTCGCTGGATCAAACACTTCGGCTGGCTCGGTTACGGACGAAATCTACAGCTACGGCCATCGCAACATCCTCGGCATGGCCTATGATGCAGACGGGCAGCTGTGGGAAATCGAGCACGGGCCGGCCGGCGGTGACGAGCTGAATTTGGTTGAAAAAGGCGCCAATTACGGTTGGCCGACCCGCTCCAATGGCGATCATTACAGCGGAGAGGATATTCCCGATCACACCGCCGATGACGGATTTACCAAGCCCGCATTGGACTGGACACCGGTCATCGCGCCGGGCGATATGATCGCTTATCAGGGGGACATGTTCCCCGACATGAAAGGCGATTTGCTGATCGCGGGCTTGCAATCGAAAGGCCTCGTGCGGGTCGCCGTCGATGGGACGAGCGCGCGCGAGGTTGCACGCTATGATCTGGGCAAACGGATCCGTTCTGTTTTCGAAGGACCGGACGGCGCGATTTACGTGCTCGAAGATGGC
>CAZDHB010000074.1:2435-11798 GCA_964505255.1 uncultured Porphyrobacter sp. | reverse complement strand
GCGCCAAACCTGCCAGTGTACGAAGAACCTCCGATAGATATCGCGGAAGCATGGCCGGAGCTCGCCAGAGCGCGCGCAGAGAGCCTCACTCAGATCGTCTTGCGTCAGGCGAGCGACGCGACACATGTCATCACCGCCGCCGCGCCGGTCGGCCTTGACGGTGAAACTCTGCTCATCACCCGCAACCCCATCGACATTACCGAAAGCGTGAGAGAAGCGCGCACCACCGTGATGCTCGTGGTTCTGATCGCTTTGTTCGTATCGACAATGCTGTCGTTCTTCTTGGCGCAAACAATCGTGCGTCCGCTGCGCCAATTGGTGAAAGCCGCGGTGCGTGTGAGGCAAGGCCGCGACCGCAAGGTCGAGGTCCCGCGTTTGCCCAGCAGGCGCGATGAAATCGGTATGTTGGCGCGGGCCACGTCCGACATGACGCAGGCCCTTCGCACACGGATTGACGCAGTGGAAAGCTTCGCCGCCGATGTCGCGCATGAGATAAAGAACCCGCTGGCATCTTTGCGCAGCGCCACCGAAAGCCTTGCCAAAGTCGAGGATCCCGACCTCAGGAAACAATTGCTCAAAGTCGCCAGCCATGATGTGCGCCGAATTGACCGGCTTGTGACCGAAATTTCCGAAGCGAGCCGGATCGATGCGGAATTGTCCCGCGCCACTTTTGAGGAAATCGACCTCGGAGCGCTGATCGACAATATCATCGGATCGCGCGAGGCCCGTTCGCAAAACGATGACCACGAGATCAAGGTCGTCAAACATGCGCATGACGCGCGGATCATGGGCGAGCCATCGCGCCTAGAGCGCGTGATCACCAATCTGCTCGATAACGCCGTTTCCTTTTCGCCAGAAGACGGACCGATTGAAATCAAGATCGAACGGCACGGTGGCTGGATCAACCTTTGCGTCAGCGACAGCGGCCCGGGCATTCCCGAGGAGCAGCGTGAACGGGTTTTCCAAAGGTTCCATTCCGTGCGCCCCGACGAGGAAGATTTCGGACAGCATTCAGGTTTGGGCCTCGCCATTGCCCGCACCATTGCAGAAGCGCATTCGGGCACGCTCACCGCTTTGCCGCGCGGTGACGGGCGTGCAGGTGCGCGCTTGATGCTGGAGCTGCCTGCACTCACTTCCTCGCCGCTGGCCAAACCTTGATGAGCGCTGAGCGGGCCATATTGGTCAGCAATGTAAGCTGCATCGCCATCGAGGGCCGGGCACTCATTCTGGATGGCGTACCAGGAGCCGGCAAGTCGAGCCTCGCGCTGGCGCTAATCGATCGCGGCGCAATTCTGATTGGTGATGACGGCATTGCGCTGGAGCCGAAAAACGGGCGAGCGTTCGCCTCTCCTCCACCGGCGATAACAGGCAAGCTCGAGGTGCGCGGGGTTGGTATCCTCGAATTTCCGACCACCAGCGCGCCTCTAGCCTTGCGGCTCAACCTGTCCGATGCGGCTGAGCGAACGGCTGAGCTGACAATCGGGCATTGGAATGGGTTCGAAATTCCCTCGCTGGAATTCCCGATGCAGGGCATCAATCACGCCTTGCGCGCCGAACTGGCGCTTTCAAGCCATGGGATAAGCTGACACACTGGGCGCTATGCCAAGTGATTCGTTCGCCAATTCGGCCAGAGAGCAAGCCGCCGCAACCCACGGCGCTGCGCCAGAGGCGTCCCCATCTCAGCGAGTCCTGCTGCTGACCGGCATGTCTGGCGCTGGCAAAAGCACCGCATTGCATGTGCTCGAAGACTTGGGCTGGGAGACAATCGACAATTTTCCCGTGCGCTTGCTTAAGCGGCTGTTGAGCTCAGAGGATGAGCAAACCACTCCTCTTGCAATCGGTGTGGATTCGCGCACGCGCGGTTTTATTCCGGCAAAGCTTATCAAGACTATTGAGGGTCTTAGCGAGAAAACCGCGCTTAGTTTCGAGGTATTGTTCCTCGACAGCTCCAGCGCGGAAATCGAACGGCGGTACAATGAAACGCGCCGGCGGCACCCCTTGGCCGATGGCCGGCCAGTGCTGGACGGTATCAAGGCGGAACGCGAATTGCTTCAACCGCTCAGAGCGTGGGCCGAGATGGTGGTCGACACAACCGATTATACCAGCAATCAATTGCAGCAGGTCCTGCGCGAGCGGTTTGCGCCCAACGCGCCCAAGGGGCTGAGCCTGACGGTTACCAGTTTCGGCTTTTCGCGCGGCATGCCGCCCCTTGCCGATCTGGTTTTCGATATGCGCTTTCTCGATAACCCGCATTGGTTTGAACAATTGCGCGAGCTTACCGGTCTGGACGCTCCGGTTGGCGAATACATCGAAGGGGACGAAGGCTTCAGGCCTGAACTGGACCGGATCCGCGATCTCATCCTATCGCTCTTGCCCCGCTATACTGCTCAAGGACGCGCTTATCTGACCATAGGATTTGGCTGCACTGGCGGCCGCCACCGCTCGGTCTATACCGCAGAGACAATCGGCAGCGCCTTGCGCGAGGCAGGCTATCATCCAACGATTTTACACCGCAATCTTGATACACGCGTCACTGATACAATCGAGGGCAAAGCACCCGCTGACGATTGAGCAACTGTTGACTCTGGCCTTGCAGAGGGTCAATGCGCGTCACCCCCTAGTGAATCGCCTTTATTTGCAAATCGCTAGGTCCGTAAAACAGGCGCTCAGGCCTTCACTCACCCGCTAGCCCTGTTGCTAGCCTTAACCAATTCGGATCGCTGCGCATGATCGGTATTATCCTCGTAACTCATGGCGACCTCGCCCAGCACTTCATTGATGCCATGGAACATGTGGTCGGCCCGCAAGAGCAAGTCGAGACGATTTGCATTGGTCCGCACGACGATATGGAGCAGCGGCGGGGCGATATCTCTGCCGCCATTGCCAAGGTCGATACGGGCGAAGGGGCGGTCATCCTGACCGACCTTTTCGGGGGCACACCGTCGAATTTGGCGATTTCCTTGCTCGACGCTGGCCGGATTGAGGTGATCGCGGGCATCAATTTGCCCATGCTGATCCGGCTGTCTGGTGCGCGCAAGACGATGAATGTCAAAGACACCGTCCACGCTGCACAAACCGCAGGACGCAATTACATCACTGTGGCGTCAGAGTTTCTGGGCCAAAACGAAGCCGCGCCGCGCAAAAAGGCGTCATGAGCGAAGTACGCCGCACAATCGAGGTCGTGAACGAGCGCGGCCTCCACGCACGGGCCAGCGCCAAGTTTGTTGGCGCGGTGGCAGAGCTGAGCAATGGCACCCAGGTGCGCGTCGCTAAGGATGGCAATGAAGCCAATGGCGGCTCGATCCTTGGCCTGATGATGCTGGGGGCAGCGCGCGGCGACACGATCGAAGTGATCGTGAGCGGGGATGATGCAGAAGCGGTTCTCGGCCAATTGTCAGCGATTGTTGAGGATGGTTTTGGCGAAGGGTGAGCCTCGATGCGAGACGTAAGCAAGCTGACTATGCTGACCCGGACCGCTGAGAGCCTTTGCATGAAACCTGCGCCGCTCGTGCCGAAATCATGACCAGCAGAGGCGCGCCTCCTCCAAGCAGCGCTGCACCGCGCCGCCTCATCACTGGCTTCTCCAATCCGCTGGTCAAGGATTTGCGCCGTCTGCGCGAGAAAAAGCACCGCAAACGCGAGGGCAAATTCCTTGCAGAAGGTTTGCGTTTGCTAAGCGAGGGGCTGGAATGCGGCCATGTGCCGCAAATGCTGGTCTTGGCAGCAGGCCGTGATCCGCACCCCAGATTGGCCGCATTGGAACAAGCCGTCACCGCCCATGGCGGCGAAATTATCGAGACAAGCGGTGATATTCTGTCCAAGATTACCGGCAAGGATAATCCGCAATCGGTTGCAGGCATTTATGCTGAGTTTGACACTGCGCTGAGCAGTCTTGGCGCAATTGACGCGCCGATCTGGCTGGTTGCACAGGCGCTGCGCGATCCGGGCAACCTTGGGACCATGCTCAGAACCGGCGATGCGATTGGGGCTGGCGGGCTGATCCTGCTGGACGATTGCACCGATCCTTTCAGCGTCGAGGCGGTCAGAGCAAGCATGGGCGCTGTCTTCACGCAGAAAATTGCACAGGCCAGCTGGCAGGAGTTTGCGGCTTGGCTGCGCGCAGAACCCTTTGCAAGCGGTCAGCGCCCACAATTGGTCGCTGCGTCACTGCGCGGCGCCGTGCCTTACCGCGAGGCGGCCTATAAGGCGCCCTGCTTCATTATGGTGGGCAATGAGGCACAGGGTCTGCCCGAGGAGTATGAGAAGGCGTGTGACCTGCGCGTTACCATGCCGATGAAAGGGCGCGCCGATAGCCTTAATGCCGCGGTTGCAGCCGCTGTATTGGGATATGAAGTGCTTGCAGGTTTGGGCGACATCTCCGCCGCTGATTAGACAGAGCGCTAATCAGCCGCCCCATTCAGCGAACCCATTCAGCCACCCCATTCAGCGGCCCCGTTCTGGCACTTTACTCAGCGGCTTCGCTCAGCGGCAGTTTGCCAGTTTTCCCCGCATCAGACGCGGCGCCATCCGCGCCTTCATCGATAGACCTGTCACCGATAGACTCCTCACCCGCATCGTCAGGCATATCATCAGTCACATCGTCAGGGGCGTCCGTTTTGCCATCGGTAAGCAAATCGCCCTTGGTATAACGCGGCGAGCCTTCGACCAAAGGCACCTCGGCAATTTCGCTTTTGCCGACCTCAATCCCTTTATCCGCCAGCCTCTTGCCCGAGGACAGTACATTGCGCTCAAAACTGCCGACAAATTTGTTGTAATTGGCGACCGCGCTTTCAAGACCGCCGCCCATGCGCTTCAGATGGTCAGCACTGACCCGCAGCCGGTCGTAGAGTTCCGCGCCCATCCGGCCGATTTCTTTCGCCTCAGCCGCCATTTTGTCTTGCCGCCAAACTTGCGCAACCGTGCGTGCAATCGCCACCAGATTGGTCGGCGTGGCTAGCAAAACCTTATTGCTGAACGCAAAATCCCACAGCTCCGGATCATGCTCCAACGCAGCAGCGACGAAATGTTCGCCCGGTACAAACATCACCACATAATCGGGCGCATCCTCAAATTGGCTCTGATAGCTTTTGGAACCAAGCGTTTGGACATGTCCGCGCATGGATTTGGTATGCAAATCGAGATGCCGCGCCCGCTCGCTATCATCATCCGCCTCAAACGCGGCCTGATAAGCATTGAGCGAGACCTTGGCATCGATCACCAGCTTCTTTTGACCCGGCACATTTACAATCGCGTCGGGCCGCAACCGGCCGCTTTCGGTTTCCATCGATTGCTCAAGGTGAAAATCGGTATGCTGAGCCAGCCCGCATTGCTCCAGAACGTTCTGCAAGGCCCGCTCGCCCCAGCGCCCGCGCGCTTTGGGGGCATTGGTCAAGGAATTGCCCAAACGCTGCGCCTCGCGCCGGACCTCTTCTTGCCCCTCGCGCATCGACTGGATCAGCCCATTAAGCTGTCCAAAGGCATCCACGCGCTGCTTTTCCAAGGTTTCGACTTGCTTTTCATATTTCTCCAGCCGCTCTCCGACAGGAGCCAGCAAGGTCTTGAGCTTCTCTTCCGAAGCCTTTTCCCGGTGGCCAAACCTTTCCGCGGCATCTTTGGCCAGTTTTTCCTGCGCCGCGCCGAGCACTTTCGCGCCGGTATTTTCAAACTCTTTCAAAAGCTTCTCGCGGCTTTCTTCGAGCAAGCGTTTCTGCTCTGCAAAACCGGCCCGTTCCGCTTTGAAGGCGGCGTTTTCCTCCCGCGCAAAGTCGAGTTGCTGAGCCAAACCATCGGCGCGCCCCGCCCGCTCGGACATGGTGGCAAGTTCCGTCGCTGCACGGCGAAATTTCTCGTCCAGCGCCTTCGCCTCGTTATCTCTATCCTGCAAGCGGGTTTGTAAATCGGCGACCGGCCGAGTGCCAAAAAACCATCCAGCCCCCGCGCCCAAAACCAGGGCGAAAAAGGCGGCAATCAATATCAAGAAAAGCGGGTCCATAGCCGTTCAATACAAGGAACGTATCAAGAACGCCAGCGCTTTGAGCAAACTATCCCCAAAACCGCCTGACCCAGCACCCAGCATGTGCCGGCTGTGAGCTTATTTGCGCCTCGCATTGAGGAAATTGGCCAAGAGATAGAGACCCACGCTGAAGAAGGGGAAGTAGATTGCGAAGCGGATCATCGCCTCATCGCTCGATACGCCTTTGGCCCATAGCTGCCATGCTGTCATAGCGCTGGCGAAGAAGACGCCCGCGATGGCTGCGGTAAAGACGCTCACTGAACGCCTCTCGGCAAATCACTGATTAGGCACCGAAAACTCACGCCGCAGCGCGCAGTTTTTTCAGCTTTTTGAGCGCCATTTGCTTTTTCAGACGGGACAGGTGGTCAATGAACAAAATGCCCTCGAGATGATCCATCTCGTGCTGGATACAAGTGGCCATCAGGCCGTCCAGATCTTCCTCATGGGCGTTCCCCTCGACATCCTGATAGCGCACGCGGCACGTCGCTGGCCGGTCTACATCGGCGTAGATTTCAGGAACGGACAAACATCCTTCCTGATAAGTCGCCAGCGCCTCGGCCGGATCGAGAATTTCCGGATTGATAAAGACGCGCGGCTCTTTTTTCGTGGCCGGATGGGTGTGCGCATGGCCGTCATGATCGCATTCCACCGGCGGCGCATCAGGGTCCTCGGGTTGCAGATCGATCACCAACACCCGGCTTGGCACACCGATCTGGACCGCCGCCAGCCCGATGCCATGGGCCGCATACATGGAATCGAACATATCCTCGACCAGCGTTTTGAGCCCTTCATCAAACTCGGTCACAGGTTTCGATACCGTTTTGAGCCGGGGGTCCGGCACCTCTAGAATTTCGCGTATTGCCATGGGGTCTGATTTAGGCTGCCCAATGCGCCTGCGCAAGAGCCGCCAAGGTTTGAACCCGCCTGAGGCACGAGCCGGACCGTATCAAAGCGGACGGCGCGCCCTTAGCGCCTGAGCCAAAGTTCCCTCATCGAGGTAATCCAGCTCCCCGCCTACCGGCAGGCCATGCGCCAATTGGGTAATCCTGAGCGGATAATCCTCCAGCCGCTCGGCCAGATAATGCGCCGTCGTCTGCCCTTCCAACGTGGCGTTCATCGCCAGCACCACTTCCTCGATCCCGCCCTTTTCCACGCGGGTCATGAGGCCAGCGATATTGAGGTCCTCGGGGCGCACCCCGTCCAGCGCCGACAATTTGCCGCCCAGCACGTGATACGTGCCAGTAAACAATTTCGCCCGGTCCAGCGCCCATAAATCCGACACATCCTCAACCACGCAGACCGATTTCGGATCACGCCGCGGGTCCGCGCAAATGCCGCAAGGCTCACGCGTGTCGATATTGCCGCAAGTGGCGCACTCAACGAGGCTGCTTTGCACGCCCTCCAGCGCCTCCAGCAATTGCGGCAAAGCCTGTTCGCGCCGCTTCACCAGCCACAGAACCGCCCGCCGGGCCGAGCGCGGGCCCAAGCCGGGAAGCCGCGCCAAAGCGCCTGCCAATGCCTCGATCTCTTGCGATGCCATAGGGCACTCGATAGGGGCTGATTTGCATTCAAGAAAGGTCAGGCACACCAGTCATGCGCATAATCTTTATGGGAACGCCGGATTTTGCCGTGCCGAGTTTGCGAATTTTGGCACAAGCGGGCCATGATATTGCCGCGGTCTATACTCAGCCGCCCCGCCCGGCTGGACGAGGCAAGCATTTGCGCCCCTCGCCTGTGCAAATGGTTGCCGAGGAACTGGGCTTGCCGGTACGCTCTCCCAAATCGCTCAAATCTCCGGAAGAACAAGCCGCGCTGAGCGATCTTGGCGCCGATGTCGCAGTGGTCGCCGCTTATGGCCTCATACTGCCCCAAGCCGTGCTTGATGCCCCGGCGAAGGGCTGTCTCAATGTCCATGCCTCGATCCTTCCGCGCTGGCGCGGGGCGGCGCCCATCCACCGCGCCGTGATGGCCGGTGATCCGGTGACCGGCGTCACGATCATGCAGATGGAAGCCGGGCTGGATACAGGCCCCATGCTGGCCACCGCGCGCACCCCGATAGAGCGTAAGACCACGGGCGAGTTGACTGACGAACTGGCCGAACTGGGCGCGCGTCTGATGCGCGATACGCTGCGCGAGCTCAGCAATCATATTCCGGTCGCGCAAGATGACAGCGAGGCCACATATGCTGCGAAAATCGACAAGGCAGAAGCCCGGATCGATTGGAGCAAGCCGGCTGAGGAGATTGAGCGTATGGTGCGCGGCCTTGCCCCTTTTCCGGGCGCCTGGTTCGAAATTGCTGGCGACAAAGGGCCAGAGCGGGTCAAACTTCTCGCCGCCGATATTGCTGATTATCACAGCGAGGAAACATCAAACGCCAAGGGAACGGTGCTGGACGAGGCTTTCACCATCGCTTGCGGGGACGGCGCGCTTTGCCCAAAGCGCCTGCAAAGGGCAGGCAAACCCGCGATGAACGTTGAGGAGTTTTTGCGCGGCCGAGCCATACCTGAAGGTACACGGCTCCCATGACCCGATTTGCTTTGACAATTGAGTTTGACGGGACGCCGTTTCAGGGGCTCCAGCGGCAAAAGCACGGGCCAAGCGTGCAGCAGGCGATTGAGGAGGCGGCTCTGGCGACAACCGGTGAGACGGCCTCGCTTTTCAGCGCCGGACGAACGGATGCCGGGGTCCACGCGCTCGCCATGCGCTGTCATATCGATATCGAGAAGGATTTGACCCCGTTTCGGCTGATGGAAGCCCTCAATGCCCATTTGCGCCCCCATCCGATTGCAGTGAACGCGTGCCGGGTTGTTGATGATGAATGGCATGCGCGCTTTGCCTGCACCGCTCGGCGGTATCTTTACCGGATTATCAATCGGCGCGCGCCTTTGGCAATCGAGGCCAAACGGGCATGGCAAATCCCCCAAACGCTTGATGTAGAGGCAATGCACCGCGCCGCGCAATCTTTGGTCGGGCAGCATGATTTTACCACATTCCGCTCTGTTCAATGCCAATCCAAAAGCCCTGTCAAAACCCTCGATCTGCTAGAGGTTGAGCGGATAAATACCTATCAAGGCGAGGAAATTCATATTCATGCCGAGGCGCTGAGTTTCTTGCACCATCAGGTCCGCTCGATGGTTGGCTGCCTGGCCCTGGTCGGCATGGGACGATGGCCCGAGGAACGCGTCGCCGAAGCGCTTGCCGCGCGAAATCGTCAGGAACTGGGCCTGAATGCGCCGCCCTATGGCCTCTATTTTGTTGAGGCCCTTTATGATGGGGCCCTTCTTGATGGGACCCCAAAGTAACGGGAAACTCCAAAACCCTCTTGCTTGCCCTAACGTCACACTGGCCAA
>CAZDHB010000074.1:0-2335 GCA_964505255.1 uncultured Porphyrobacter sp. | reverse complement strand
AATGGCGCATTGACGCTCGAAGTGGCCGAGGCGAGCTTCCCCGAGCCTACCGGCAATCAGGTTTTGGTGAAGATGGAAGCCGCGCCGATCAATCCATCGGACCTTGCTATCCTCACCAGCGCGGCGGATTTCGAAAACGCCGAATATTCCGCCGGAAAAGTGGTCGCGCAAATGCCGGAGCCGTTTTTGACCGGGCAGAAAAACCGCCATGGCCAGCGCCTGCCCGCTGGCAATGAAGGCGCGGGCACGGTCATTGCCACTGGCGAGAGCGACATGGCGAAGGCTTTGATGGGCCAGCGGGTCGCCTGCGTACCGGGCAACGCCTTCAGCCAATATGCGATTGCCGACGCGATGATGTGTCTGCCGCTGGGCGATCATTCGAGCGAGGCCGGCGCCAGCTCTTTCGTTAATCCCATGACTGCGCTTGCTTTTGTCGAGACCGCCAAGGCCGAGGGGCATGATGCGATTGTGCACCTCGCCGCAGCGTCAAACCTTGGCCAAATGCTGAACCGGATTTGCATCGAAGACGGGGTTAAGCTGGTCAATATTGTGCGCAAGCAGGAACACGTTGATCTGCTCAAATCGCAAGGCGCGGAATATGTCGTCAATTCATCCGATGACGATTACATGGAACAATTGCGCAGCGCGATCGATGCAACCGATGCCTATCTCGGTTTCGATCCGATTGGCGGCGGACAAGCCGTAGACGGCGTCTTGAAAGCCATGGAGCAAGTCGCCGCTTCTAAGATGAGCGAATATTCGCGTTACGGTTCCAACCAAGACAAGAAAATGTACCAATACGGACGGCTCGATCTGGGCCCGACCATCCTCACCCCGTCTTACGGTCTGCAATGGACTGTGGCTGGCTTCCTTTTGACCCCGTTCCTGGCCAAAGCGGGCATGGAAACAGTGGTCAAAATGCGCACCCGCGTCGTCCAGAACCTCTCCACCACTTTCGCCAGCCAGTATAAAGCGAAAGTCGATCTGGAGGGGATGCTCGCTAAAGACGCGATCCTTGACTATCGTCAGATGAAAACCGGCGAGAAATATCTGGTTACGCCTTGGGGTTAAGCCCGATCGGCATTTTTCAGGCTCGATAAGTCTGGGTCAAATCCGCAGGACGTTCAGCAAGCAGGCCTTGGCGCTTATCTGCTGTCAAATGCGCGCTGCACCTGCGCCAGATCTTCAATCCCGTTAGCGATCAGAACCTGCAGCAAAATCCGTGCCTTTTGAGCATTGAGCGCGCGTCCAGCGACAAACAGATTGTCTGCATCTTCTGGTTCGCGGTTGACCAACCCTTCCTCGCTGCGGCTGGTGCGCACAACCAACATGCCGTCCTTTGCCATGGCCGCCAGCCGCTCGCGCATGACATTCGCCATATTGCCCTCGCCAACGCCTGCCACAACCACGCCCCTTGTGTGGGCCTTGACCAAGCGGTTGGCCCATTCGGCGCTCGCGCCTGCGAAACTGGGCATGATAACCACCTCGGGCAAATCATCATGCCATAGGAATTGAGCGCTGTGATCAGAGCGCCAAGCTGCACCGAACCAGTCCAGCGCCGCAGGCGTCACCATGGCCACAGATTCGCGCGGAAACCCACGAAAAGCGTCCGTCCCGCTGGTGCGCCCCTTGCGCACATCCCGCGCCGCAAAGACCCTATCGCCCATCACCACCAACACGCCGCGTCCGCTGGCATCGGGATCCTTTGCCACCCGCACCGCATTGGCGAAATTGCGAAAACCGTCATATCCCACTGCATCGGCCGGACGCATCGCGCCGACCAGCACCACCGGTTTGTTTGTCGGCAATGTCAGATCAAGCAGGAATGCGGTTTCCTCCAACGTATCTGTGCCATGCGTGATAATGACACCGCTCAGATCATCATCGGCCAGCGCAGCGCGGCAGGCCCCGTACAATTGGCGCCAAATCTCTGGTCCGATATCTTCCGAGCCAATATTCGCGATCTGCTCTCCGACGAGCTCAGCCCCTAAATCGAACCCCGAAACTTGCTCGAGATAATCGCCAATCGCTATTTGCCCCGGACGATAATCCGGACGCAGAGCGTCACCAGCCTTGCCCGCAATCGTGCCGCCTGTGGCCAGCACCAGAATTTTTTTCACTTTTTCAGCCATTATTTGCCGCCCTAGGCCGCCAAAGGGCAAACCAGCAATTGATTTTCAAGATTTGCGCGCTAAAAGCGCCGCTCTGGTCATGTGAAAATGTGTTTTCATGTTGCTGGGGCGATTAGCTCAGTTGGTAGAGCATCTCGTTTACACCGAGAGGGTCGGCAGTTCGAGCCTGTCATCGCCCACCATTTTCAGGCCCACCATTTTCA
>CAZDHB010000073.1:0-11840 GCA_964505255.1 uncultured Porphyrobacter sp. | reverse complement strand
ACCGCGTGCATCATGCGACAAATCCGCGTTATCTCGACCGCAATTATGCCGGCGTGTTCATCATTTGGGACCGGATGTTTGGCACATTCCAAGCGGAAACCGATGAGGAGAATATCCGTTACGGGATCATCAAACAGCTCGGCAGCTTTAACATCCTGTGGTCGGTCTTTCACGAATGGATCGGCATGCTGAGTGATATTGCCCGCGCACCTTGGCGTCACAAATTGTCTTATTTGCTGCGAGAACCCGGCTGGACACATGATAACAGCCGCGAGACCTCCGATATGATCCGAGCAAGGTGGCAGGCAAGTCGGCAAGCCGCCAAGTTGGAGCGCAGCAAAGCTGCAGCAGAGGGGCCGCCGCACAGCACGATTGCCTAACGCCCGCGAGATGCCTAGCTTGGCCTGCAAAATTGCAGGAGAGAGCATGGACGAATTTGATGTGGTCGTGATCGGCGGCGGCAGCGCAGGCAGCGCGGTCAGCGGCCGGCTGAGTGAAGCAGGCAAAAGCGTTTGCTTGCTGGAGGCAGGCGGGCGGAACAATGGCGTTCGGGTGCGCACGCCGGGCTTGTTTCCTTTCTTACCCAAGAGCGCCAATTACCGTTTCGATACCGTCCCGCAAAAGGGCCTGAACGGCCGCATCGGCTATCAACCGCGCGGCAAAGGCCTTGGCGGATCAAGCGCGATCAACGCCATGGTCTATATCAGAGGCAATGCATGGGATTATGATAATTGGGCAAGGCTCGGCTGCGATGGTTGGTCTTATGAGGACGTCCTGCCTGTTTTCAAACGCGCTGAAAGCAACGTGCGCGGCGATGATGCCTTTCACGGCGATAGAGGGCCGCTGCATGTCTCTGACCAGAAATGGCCGAATGTCGGGAGCCTTGCGTTTGTCGAGGCAGCCGCGCAGCTGCAATTGCCGCGCAACAATGATTTCAACGGCGAAAATCAGGCTGGTTTCGGCATTTACCAAGTGACGCAAAAGGACGGCGAACGCTGGTCCGCCTCGCGCGCTTATATTGAACCCAATCGCAGCAGCAAAACCTTGGACGTGCGCATTGGCGTGACCGTGCAACAAATTGAAATTGACAGCGACACCATGCGCGCCACGGGCGTGACCTATACGGTGGGCGGGAAAAGCCGAACCGTGCGCGCACGCGGCGGGGTCGTCTTGTCGGCAGGGGCCTTTAACAGCCCCCAAATCCTCATGCTTTCGGGCATTGGTCCGGCCAAGCATCTTGACGAGCACGGGGTTGTCATAAAGCGCGATTGCGCCGCAGTGGGCGCCGATTTGCAGGACCATTTGGACTATGTATCCAGCTGGCAAACCGAAAGTCAGGAATTCATCGGCGACAGCCTTAAAGGAACAGCGCGGATGGCCAAGGCGGTGATCGAACATCGCCGCAAACGGACCGGGATTATGACCTCGCCTTATGCCGAGGCGGGCGGTTTCTGGACAGTTATGCCGGATGCCCCTGCGCCCGATGTGCAATGGCATTTCGTGCCAGCAATGCTGGAGGATCACGGGCGCGAAAAGGTCAAAGGCCATGGCTTCTCGCTGCATGCTTGCGTGCTGAGACCCGAGAGCCGCGGAACAGTCCGGCTGGCTGACCGCGATGCGCGCTCGGCCCCGGTGATCGATCCCAATTTCCTCGATGATGAGCGCGATCTGGTGACGCTGCGCGAAGGGGTCCGCTTGTCGCACAGAATTGCCGCTTCGCCTGCGCTGGCCGTATATGAGCCGCAGGACCGCCATCCGATTGATCTCGATGATGATGACGCGCTGGATGCAATAATCCGGGACCGCGCTGACACGGTCTACCATCCAGTCGGCACTTGCCGCATGGGCGGTGATGCTGAGAGCGTGGTGGATCCCAAGCTCAGACTGCGCGGCGTCGAGGGATTATGGGTCGCAGATGCCTCAATCATGCCGCGGCTGGTTTCGGGCAACACCAATGCGCCGAGCATTATGATCGGCGAACGCTGCGCCGATTTTATCCAAGAAGCGCTCGCTTAAGCGGCAGGCGAAACTGTTTCGCTCCGCCGGTCGAAGCGGCGTTGGTGCATGCGCCCTATGGCGTGTGCCCTGTGACGTGCGCCCTGTGACGTGCGCCCTGCGACTTGCAACCTGTGACGTGCACCCTCTCGCGCGCGCCTTATGCCGCGCCGGACAGGCACGCCAAGAACAGCACCCTCTTAAGAATTTGGCCCGCCCGTGAGGTCAGACCAGCCAAAGAAACGCCCGACAAAAAAATAGGGCCGGAGCGCTATGCTCCGACCCTCTAGTTGTTAGTTCGCAGGAGGAACTAGGTGAGACGGGGCCGCTTGGAGAGGAGAGAGGTAGCGGCCCCGTCAAACTGGTGATTAGTTGTAAGCCCGTTCGCCGTGCTCGGCGATATCGAGGCCGTTGACTTCGGTCTCTTCATCAACCCGCAGGCCGATGATCAGCTTGACGATCATCCCAGCGATGAGCGTGCCTACAGCAGCCCAAGCAATGGTGACCAATACACCGTAAGTCTGGATCCAAAGCTGGCTACCGAGCGCGGTCGAGCCGTCGCCAGGGCCGCCAAGGAATGGCTGGTAAACAATGCCGGTACCGATCGCGCCAACAATGCCGCCCACGCCGTGAATGCCGAACGCATCGAGCGAGTCGTCATAGCCGAACTTGGCTTTGATCTTAGCAACAAAGAAGTAACATACGAGCGATGAGGCAATGCCAAGCAGGATGGCGCCAAACGGTCCGCTATTGCCTGCCGCAGGAGTGACCGCAACGAGGCCAGCAATGACGCCCGAGCAGAAGCCCAATGCGCTGCCTTTGTGGCCCGCCAGCCGCTCAATAACCATCCATGTCAAAGCGCCTGCCGCTGTTGCAACGAAGGTGTTGAGCATTGCGAGGCCAGCAAAGGCATCAGCTTCAAGAGCGGAGCCCGCGTTAAAGCCGAACCAGCCAACCCACAGCAAACCTGTACCGATCATTGTCATGACAAGGCTATGCGGCGGCATAGGTTCTTCAGGATAACCGCGGCGTTTGCCAAGCAGGTAGGCCAGCACCAGACCAGACACACCGGCGTTGATATGGACCACTGTGCCGCCCGCAAAATCAAGCGCGCCGTCTTCGAACAGAAGCCCGCCGCCTGCCCACACCATGTGCGCAATCGGGAAATAAACAATGGTGAGCCAGATCGGCACGAAAGCCATGACCGCGCTGAACTTCATCCGTTCTGCCGTGGCACCCAAAATGAGCGCTGCCGTAATAGCGGCAAAGGTCATCTGGAAGCTGATGAAGACAAACTCGCTAATCACTTCATCAGAGAATGTCGCAGCCGTGCTTTCATAAGTCGATTGCGTCAGGAAGGCATTGCCCCAGCTGTAGAAGGCATTGCCCTCTGGACCAAAGGCTGTCGAATAGCCCCACATGACCCAGATCAGCATTGCCAAAGCGGCGGTTGCGCCGATTTGCGTCATCGTGGAGAGCATGTTTTTCGAACGGGTGAGACCGCCGTAAAACAAGGCGAGACCGGGGAGGATCATCAGCAGAACCAAAACCGTTGAGGTCATCATCCACGCATTATTGCCTGGATTAGGAACCGCCGCTGCCGCTTCTGCAGCCGCTGCTGCCGGCGCCGCGAGCGCGGGCTGAGCAGCTGTCAGAGCACCAAGGCCCAGCGCTGCGAGTGTGTAAATCTGTCTTTTCATGAGAAAATTCCCCCCCATCACAACGCGGTTTCGCCGGTTTCACCGGTGCGAATGCGCGTTGCAGTTTCAAGATCGAGAACGAAAATCTTGCCATCACCGATGGCATCGGTGTTGGCCGCGCTTTGCAGGGTCTCGACGATCTGCTCGACCAGATCATCCCCGGCCGCGATCTCGAGTTTCACCTTGGGCAACATATTGGTCGAATATTCGGCCCCGCGATAAATTTCGGTCTGACCCTTTTGACGGCCAAAACCCTTCACCTCTGAGACGGTCATGCCGGCAACCCCGATAGCCCCAAGCGCTTCGCGCACTTCATCGAGTTTGAACGGCTTAATGACGGCAATGATATATTTCATGTCGCGCAGCCCCCTTGATTAAAATTGCACCGATCCCTTTGCCGGCGCCACGTAATCTGCAAACCGCATGCCAAATCATTAAATCATTGTTTTATCGTCTTTTTCTAGGCGGGGTTTAAGGATTGGCTCATAAATATGCTCATTATTTGAGCGATTGCCTAAAATTTGTGCAGACTCATCCTTGCCCATATTGGCAAGTGATCCGAGGCTACGCTGGCCAATCCCGTGTGGTGCACGCCTGTGTCTTCCACTTGCCAATGCGCACTGGCTGCCAATCGGTCGAGCTGGGCAATCGGCCTGCTGGCGGGAAAACTGCGGCCCGGCGTTAACACCTGCCAATCGCTGGGAAATTCAGCCATGGCGCCCGTGCTCAGGCCCCATTGGTTGAAATCGCCCATAATCAGGCTGGGCAGCCCGCCCTTGAAGCGGGTCTCCATTGCCTCGCAATGGGCCAAGAGGCTGCGCATTTGTGCTCGGCGGCGCATACCGGACAAATCGAGATGGGCTCCGACAATATGCACTGGCTTGCCGCTCAGTTCGACAACCGCGCAAACCGCGCCGCGCGGTTCAAGACAAGGCAAGGCAACGCGCCCCGCATCGACGATAGTAAGCTCGCGCCGAACCAGCAAAGCATTGCCGTGCCACCCAAGGCTTCGGGGCCGCTCAGCCAGCTGCACAGCGCGCCAAGGCGTATCGTCAAGGGAGGCACGCGGAATGACACTTGCGCGCGGGCCAAAGCGCCGATCGGCTTCCTGCAAGGCAATGATATCCGCGTCGAGCTCGCGCAGAACCGCGAGAATCCGATCAGGATCTCGCTTTCGGTCCAGCCCCAAGGCCTTGTGGATGTTGTAGCTGGCAAAGGTCAGACGCATGCCGGGTCACATATCATTCACAAGGAGGCTGAGGCTAAGGTTGGGGCTAAGGCTAAGGTTGGGGCTAAGGCTAGGGCTGGGCCGGCTCACCAGCAATATAGCGGTCCGTCGGTCGGGTCGGCAGGCCATCAATGCTGGCAGTTCGCTTGGCCATTTTCGCCGCCCATTCTTGCGGATCGGATTGCCGGTGCGCTTTCTTGAGCGTGTCACGTTCTTCCTCGAAAGTCATTTTCGGCACGCCCCAGCCGCAGCTTGTTTGCACGCTTTCGACATCGATGACGAAAATCTGGCGGGTTCCAGGCAGCAGTGTGAAATGCGAGGCGAGGTCACCCCAGCCATCATCCTGAGGCAGCACAGGCATCCCGCGACCATAGATACGCAAAATATTGGCAGGTTGCTGGAAATTGTTGAACATCAAGGTGATCCGCCCATCGGCCGCCAAATGCGCATGGGTTTCATTGCCCGAACCACCGAGATCCAGATAAGCGACTTGTCTCGGCCCCAGCACCCGAAAGGCATCATAGCCTTTGGGGGAGAGGTTGATCCGGCCAGATGATGCAGCGGTGGCGACGAAGAACATCGGCTGGGCCGCTATCATCGCAATGTGCTTATCCGATAGCTCGCTTGAAAACTCGGCCATTACCCCATCTCCCTATAGATCACGAATGCATCACGAATGCATCACGAGTGCATCAGGACCCCATCAAGACCGCGCGGCACCAGCGCCGGTCACAAAAAATCCTTCAAGACCGCAATCCAGCGGTCAAACTGGTCATGGTGGAGCCAATGGCCAGCTTTCTCGAACTCGATCACTTCGGCCGTATTGAAATGCTTGATCCGGCCATCCTTGGCAGGATTGCTGGCCCAGCTGTCCGCGCCATAAAGCAGCAGAGTGGGACAAGTGATCGCGCCCCATGTTTCCTCAATGAACTCATCGCCAATATCCTCCACACCCCAGACATTGAGATGGGGGTCAAATTTCCAAGTATAGGTTCCATCCTCATTCCGGTTCACACCGTGGATTGTGAGGTGACGAGCCTGCGCCTCGGTGAGGTAGGAGTTTTCCTCAATCATGCGCGCAAAAGCGGCTTCGATGCTTTCATATTTGCGCGGCGTCCGGCCTGATGCTTTGCGCTTCTTGGCGATCCATTCTGCCGCACGCTGAGGGTAGGGGGTCTGGCGCTGCTCGGCGCGCCATTCAGGGCTGGGGCCGAGCCCTTCGATAGCGACCAGCTTGGTGACCATATCGGGGAAAGTGCCGGTGTAACGAAGCGCGACATTGCCGCCCATCGAATGCGCGATGATCCGCACCGGCCCCTCGTCCAATTGATGGATCAATTGAGCCAGATCGTAAATCATGTCGTTGGACCGGTAATTTCCGTCACTGACCCATTCGCTATCGCCGTGCCCGCGGTGATCCATCGCCACTACGTGATAATCTTCGCGCAAAACCTCGGCAGTCCAATCCCAATTGCGCGCATGATCGCGCCCGCCGTGCACCATAATCAGCGGCGGCTTTGCTTTGCCCGCCCCATCATATTTGCCCCAGTCGAGATAATGCAGCTTCAGCCGCTGGGAAATGAAGGTTTGCGATGTGGGGCCAGTGATGCTCATACGGCTCTCATGCCGCGAAGCCGTGCTGCCTGCAAGTGTACCCGGCTTGCTAGCGTTCTTTGGTGGCGGAGAAGTTTAGCTCTGTATTGTTCTCTGCCGCATAATTCACATCCCACGGGCTTTTGGCCATGAACACCAGATCACCGTCACGGTCTTTGGCCAGATTGGCCCGGTTGAACTCTTCAAATTTGCTCACGGCCTCGCTTGGCCCGCTGACCCAGCGCGCTGTAGCAAAAGGCGCAGCCTCCAGCGCAGCCTCGACTTTATATTCAGCAGCAAGGCGCGAGATAAGCACTTCCAATTGCAATTGGCCAACCACGCCGACCACCCATTGCGCGCCAATCTCTGGGTAAAAGACCTGGATGACGCCTTCCTCGGACAAATCATCCAGCGCTTTTCTGAGCTGCTTGGTCTTGGTTGGATCTTTCAATTGCACCCGGCGCAAAATCTCCGGTGCAAAATTGGGAAGGCCGGTAAAGCGCAGCTCGTTTTTCTCGCTCAGCGTATCGCCCACGCGCAAAGTGCCGTGATTGGGGATGCCAATAATATCCCCCGCCTCAGCCGTGTCAGCGATCTCTCTATCCTGCGCGAAGAACAGGATCGGTGAATGGACCGCAATCGGTTTGCCAAGCCCAGAGGGGGTCAGTTTCATACCGCGCTTAAAAGTGCCTGACACTTGCCGCATGAAGGCAATCCGGTCGCGGTGATTGGGGTCCATATTGGCTTGCACTTTGAAGATAAAACCCGATACCTCGCCGTGATCAGGCGCAATCAGTTCATCGCCCGCAGGCTGAGGCCGCGGCGGCGGCGCATGATGGGCAATCGCATCGATCAATTCGGTCACGCCAAAATTCTTCAAGGCAGAACCGAAATAGACCGGCGTCAAATCGCCATTGCGGTACGCTTCCAAATCAAATTCCGGATAGCCGATTTGCGCCAGTTCAATCTCCTCGGCAAACATCTCTGGAACCGCTGCGTCTTGCTCGCGCGTGCCGAGAAATTCCTTCGAAGGGCCTTCTGGCCGCGCAATCGCACCGCTGGCAAAATCCAGCACGCCCTCGAACTGACCGCCCATCCCCACCGGATACATTTGCGGGCTGACATCAAGCGCCAGCATATCGGCGATCTCGTCAAGCAATTCAAACACCGGCCGGCCCTCGCGGTCGACCTTATTCACGAAAGTGATGATCGGCACGCTGCGCAAGCGGCAGACCTCGAACAATTTGCGGGTCTGCGGCTCGATCCCTTTGGCCGCATCAATCACCATCACCGCACTGTCGACCGCGGTTAGAGTGCGATAGGTATCCTCAGAGAAATCCTCGTGGCCCGGCGTATCAAGCAGGTTGAAAGTGATCGTCTCGCCGTCATATTGCTTGTCAAAGGTCATCACGCTGGACGTGACGGAAATGCCGCGCTGCTGCTCAATCTTCATCCAGTCCGAACGCGCTCTGCGGGCCTGACCACGCGCCTTAACCTCGCCCGCCAGATGAATCGCTCCGCCTTGCAGCAAGAGCTTTTCCGTGAGCGTCGTTTTACCCGCATCGGGGTGCGAAATGATCGCGAAAGTGCGCCTGTTCGACATAGACATTCAGTCCGGCGTTTAACCGCGCAGCTCTGCCCCTTGTTTGCCTGCTGCTGCCACTATCGCATCAGAAATCGCTTTGATCTCGGCATCTTTGTAAGACTTCTCCTGCGGCTGAAGGATCACTTCAAGCGCAATCGATTTCTTACCCTGCGGCACGCCTTCTCCCTCGAACACGTCAAAGACACGCGCGCCAACGATATTGGCTTTGTCCGCGCCGCCAATCGCTTTCACCAGATCAGCCGCAGCCAGATCGGCTGGCACAAGGAAAGCGAAATCGCGCGTTACTGATTGCAGCGCGGACGGCGCATAAGTTGGCCGAGCGAAGCTGGCCGTGCCTTTGCCGACCTTCTTCGCCGGGATCGCATCGAGATGGATCCCGGCCGCTGCCACCGGCACATCAATCCCGAAGCTCTTGAGCAAGGAGGGGTGGATCATGCCAAAGCTGGCCAGCTGGTTCTTCGGGCCGAGCCGCAAGGTCGCCGATTGGCCGGGGTGATACAGCGCGCCCGCCTCATCCTCGTCTACCGGCATGGTCATCAGCCTGTTGACCGGTGCGCCCGCCTCTTTCAGCAGCGCGCGGGCATGGCTTTTCGCATCATAGGCATCGAAGGGCACCGCTTTGCCGCTCATCCAGCGGCGCGGTTCCTTGTCCCCGGCCAGCACGACGACCAAAGATGGGTGCTCGCCATCGCTGAGATAACGCCGCCCGATCTCGAACAATCGAAGCGAGGTCGCCCCGCGATCGAGATTGCGTTTCACAGCGCTAAGCAGGCCGGGCAAAAGCGACGGGCGCATCACCTTCATGTCTTCGGAAATCGGGTTATCGAGCGTCCAATTCCCCCCGCCCACAAGTGCCGCCTCATCTTCAGAGATGAAAGACCATGTGATCGCCTCGCTCAGTCCGGCGCCAGCTGCTGCACGGCGCAATTTGCGCTCGACCATCTGCTGCGGCGTTGCGGTTGGCTTGGCCACGCCATCGGCGCGCGGCAAAGGGACGCTCTCGACATTATCGAGACCATGAATACGCACGACCTCCTCAACCAGATCAGCGGGTCCCTCAATATCGTGGCGGCGCAGCGGGCACGTCACGTCTTTGTTCTTTGGCCAATCTCCATCCACCTCAAAATCAAGCGCTTGCAAAATGCGCCGCTGCTCATCCTCGGCCACCTCCACGCCGCCAAGGCGCGCGGTCAGTGCCGGATCAAAAGCAACCACTTTTGCATCGCTCGGGGGGGCGCCAGCGCGCACCGCTTCGCTTGGCGTTCCGCCGCCAAGTTCCACAATCAGCCCTGTTAGCAAGTCCAGCCCGTCATCGAGAAAGGCCGGATCAACCCCGCGCTCAAACCGTGTGCGTGCATCGGATGCGAGGCCTAGCTTGCGCCCGGTGACCCCGATCTGCGCCGGATTGAAAAAAGCGATTTCGAGCAGGACATCGGTCGTTTCGTCCGAGCATCCCGAATGCAGCCCGCCCATAATGCCAGCAATGTCATGCACGCCTGCCTCATCGGCAATGACCGTCATACTTGGGTCTAGCGTATAGGTCTTTTCGTTGAGCGCTTGGCATTCTTCGCCGTCCACCGCGCGGCGCGCGGCCACTGCACCGCTCAGCTTCGCAAGGTCATAAGCATGCGCCGGACGGCCATAGGCCAGCATCAGATAATTGGTGAGGTCTACCAAGAGCGAAATCGGCTTTTGCCCTGCGCTTTGCAGGCGTTGCTGCAACCAGTCTGGCGAGGGCCCGTTTGTGACGCCCTTCACCGCGCGCCCGTAAAAGGCGGGACAGCCTTCTGGATCATCCGTGCGGATCTCTATCGGACAGTCACCAGCAGATTCAAACTTCGGGAACGCAATGGGTTTAAGCGTGCCAAGCCCTGCCGCTGCCAGATCGCGTGCAATCCCATAAACCCCCATGCAATCGGGCCGGTTAGGCGTGATCGCAACGTCAATAATGGGCGATGAGCCATGATAATCGGCAAAGCTCTTGCCAACGCTGGCGTCAGCTGGAAGCTCGATAATCCCATCGTGATCATCACCAAGCTCCAGCTCGCGCGCGGAGCACATCATGCCATTGCTCTCGACACCGCGAATGGCGCTTTTGCGCAATTTCATCCCGTTTGAAGGGACAACCGCATCAGGCAGGCCCAGCACGCCTTTCATCCCCGCACGGGCATTGGGCGCGCCGCAAACAACTTGCAATGTATCGCCGCCCCCGGTGGAGACGCTGAGCACTTGCAGCTTATCCGCATCGGGGTGTTTTTCGGCTGTCAGCACTTCGGCAACGGTAAAGCCGGCAAGCAATTCGGCAGGGTCCTCGACCCCTTCGACTTCCAAGCCAATCGCGTTCAACGCCTCGGTAATCTCAGCAAGCGTTGCCGATGTTTCCAAATGGTCTTTCAGCCATGTGAGCGAGAACTTCATACTCTCGCTCCTACACCAGCAGAAAGGGTTGGCTGATCAAAGGCCGAGAAGCCATAATGCGACAGCCAGCGCGCATCGCCATCGAAGAAGGCGCGCAGATCATCCATGCCGTATTTGAGCATGGCCAGCCGGTCGACGCCAACACCGAAAGCAAAGCCTTGATATTCTTGCGCGTCAACGCCTGCCGCCTCTAGCACGCGGGCGTTGACCATGCCGGAGCCGAGCAGCTCCATCCATTCGTGCCCCTCATCATCGCCCGATCCGCCGACCACGCGGCGACCGTCCGATTTGGCATATCCGACATCGACTTCGACTGAGGGTTCAGTGAAAGGGAAGTAGGAGGGGCGCAGGCGCAGCACGATATCCTCGCGCTCGAAGAAGGCCTTGAGGAAGGTTTCCAGCGTCCATTTGAGGTGACCAAGGTGAATGCCCTTATCGACCACCAGACCTTCAACCTGATGGAACATCGGCGTGTGGGTCGCGTCACTGTCTGATCGATAAACGCGGCCGGGCGCGATAATGCGGATGGGTGCGCCCCCCGGGTTCTGATCAACAACCTCTTTCATACTGCGGATTTGCACCGGCGATGTGTGCGTGCGCAGCAGCATGGACCGTCCCTCAGCGTCCTTGTCAGGGAAGTAGAACGTGTCATGCATCGCGCGGGCCGGATGCGATTCGTCCATATTCAGCGCAGTGAAATTGTGCCAATCGTCCTCGATCTCAGGCCCGGTCGCCACTGAAAACCCAAGGTCAGCAAAAATCTCTGCCAGCTCATCCATAACCTGGCTGACCGGATGGACACTGCCGCGCGGAAACTCTACCGCCGGCAAAGTCATATCGAGCCGCTCGTCCTCAAGCTGAGCGCGGAGCACATCGGCCTCCAGCGCATCCTTCTTGGCCGTGATCGCCTCGGCAATTTCGCCGCGGACCGATTGGATGGCAGGGGCAGCAGCGCTGCGCTCCTCAGGGCTCATGGTCCCCAAGGTCTTGAGGGCAAGGCTAACCCAGCCTTTTTTGCCCAAAGCGGCAACCCGCTCTTGCTCGAGCGCGCCGGGCGTATCTGCTGCGGCAATCGCAGCAAGCGTGCTGGTTTTTTGGTCAGTCAGGTCCGTCATAACGCATGTTTCGCTGGCATAGTGCTTCTGGCAAGGTTGAACGCGCGCCCTAGCGCCACATTGCCCGCAAGGCAAAGCCGCATTTGGTGCTGGCTCGAAGCCGGCCTGCTTGCAGGCCTGATCAGACTAAGCCTCGATCAGCGCGGGTTTTGAGGATGTTTGGCAAAAAGCGACAGGAGCGGCCC
>CAZDHB010000072.1:10517-11890 GCA_964505255.1 uncultured Porphyrobacter sp. | reverse complement strand
GCGCGCGCCACTTTGCAGAAGATGGCCGCTTGCTTGCCATCTCCAGCCAAACGGGCGTCTTGCCGCGTATTCCCTTTGCCGCCGTGCCGTAACGGCTTTGACTTGAGAGTTCGCTCGGGCCATTCTTAAGGGCAAAGGAGAAGCCCCAATGGCAACAGAGTTTGACATCATCATTTACGGCGCAACCGGCTATACCGGCCGCTTGGTTGCCGAGCATTTTCTGAACCAATATGCGGGCAAGCCAGATGCCCCGAAATGGGCCATGGCCGGCCGCAGCCTGACTAAGCTCGAAGAAGTGCGCGGCGAGATTGGCGCAGGCGAAGACACCCCGCTGATCGTTGCCAATTCGGATGATCCGGCCAGTCTTGAGGCCATGTGCAATAGGACCAAGGTCGTCATTACCACGGTTGGGCCATATCAACTATACGGCGATGCATTGGTTGAGGCCTGCGTTAAGACCGGCACGGATTACACCGACCTTTGCGGAGAGCCCGGCTGGATGCGCGAGAAGATCGACGCCCATCATGAGGCTGCTCAAAAAAGCGGCGCGCGCATTTGTTTCTCCAGCGGATTCGACTCGATCCCCTTCGATCTTGGCGTGATGATGCTGCAAAAAGAAGCCAAGGCGAAATTTGGCGCGCCTGCCCCGCGGGTCAAAGGGCGCGTTCGGGCGATGGCCGGGACTTTCTCTGGCGGGACCGCCGCCAGCCTGACAGCGACGATGAAAGCGGTCGCCAAGAACCCCAAGCTGATCCCGATTTTGCAAAGCCCATTTGGCCTGACCCCCGGCTTTACCGGACCAGATCAGCCAGCAGGTCTCTTGCCTGAATATGACGAAGGGCTGGGCAAATGGGCCGCGCCTTTCATCATGGCCGCGATCAACACCAAGAATGTTCACCGGACAAATTTCCTGCTTGGGCACCCTTATGGTGAGGATTTCAAATATGATGAAATGATGCTGACCAGCGCAGGGGAAATCGGTGAGAAAGCCGCGCAAGCAGCAGCAGAAATGCTCAAGAACCCGTTTGGGGCCAAGCCGCCTAAGCCTGGCGAGGGACCCAGCAAGGAAGAGCGCGAGAACGGTTTTTATGACGTCCTGTTCGTGGGCGAGATGGCCGATGGGGCAACACTGCATTTGGGTGTCAAAGGCAAATATGACCCGGGTTATGGCTCAACCAGCCGGATGATCGGCGAGACGGCCATGGCTTTGCTTGAAAGCGGCGCCGCAGGGGGCGTGGGGACACCCGGCTCTTTCCTCGGCGAGGATCTCGTGAAGCGGCTCGAGGCCAATGCCGAGATAAGCTTTGCCATCGAAGAGGCTGCTTAGACCTAGCGTCAAATTTGACCGGGCCTCCTGCATGACAAAGAAACGG
>CAZDHB010000072.1:1835-10417 GCA_964505255.1 uncultured Porphyrobacter sp. | reverse complement strand
GCTGCTTAGACCTAGCGTCAAATTTGACCGGGCCTCCTGCATGACAAAGAAACGGTCATGACAAGGAAACGGGCCCGGTCATTTTGGTGCCCCAGATGTGGCCAAATTGCTAAGGCCAAAATTCACTAGGCACGATCTGATCGGCGGGCGCGCCAGGGCCATTGACCGCAGCACGGCCGCAAGCTGGTGCTGAGCCGTCTCCTTAAAAGCTGAGGCGGACACTGGCCGATATGTTACGCCCCGCGAGCGGCACAAAGTCCTTGGTGAAGCTGGCGTGCCGGCGGCCTATGCTGTCGAAAATGTTCTTCGCAGCAATCACAATCTGCACACTGTCGTCGCCTGCAATGGGGCGATAGCCAAGCGAGAAGTTAACCAGCGCAAAATCGTCTGTCGGTGTTTCAAACGCATCGACATCATTTTGCGACCCAAACCATTGAATTTCGCCGCGCACGTCAAATGCGCCCGCCTGCGCCTCTAGCGCGCCGAGCAATTCGAGTGGCGGGATCCGCGCGGCCGGAGTGCCATCGTCCAGTTCGGCCTCGATATAGGAACCGCTTGCCTCGGCCAGCAATTGGAAATCGCCCGACTGGACCAAAGGCAAGCTTGCCTCAGCCTCAATCCCGAAAAACTTCGCGTCCTGTTGCAAGATGACAAAAACCGGCAGCTCATCCTCTTCCTCACCGGTGCCGCTCAGATAGATATAATCGTCAAACCACTGTTGATATGCGGTGATATTGAACTGGCCCGCGCCAAACTGGCCGCGGATATAGCCCTCTACTCCCAAAGCCTTTTCGCTACGCAGGGTCGGGTCGCCAATTTCAAACTGCTGAGTCGCGATATGCGGACCATTGGCAAACAGTTCCTCGCCCGCCGGGGCGCGCTCGACCCCTGAGACATTGATCCCGGCGCGGATGTTTTCGCTAGCCGCATAGACAAGGCCCAATGCGCCCGAGAAATCGGTGAAGCTACGCTCGATACCTAGGGACTGCGCCTCGACATCGGTAAATTCCGCGCGCGCCGCGGCCTCCACTTGGAAAGGACCGGTGCCATATTCCTGCAATAGGAAAACCGCGAATTGGCTGGTTTCGTTGGGCGCTACAAACGCCTCTGCCCCGATGGCCTCAAAATCGCGCTGGGCAAATTGCACACCAACCGATCCTCTTGCTGCCCCGGCGTCATTTTGAATGAGCTCAAAGCGCCCCTCAAAGCTCTCGGTCTCATAGACTGTGCCCACTTCGTCGCCTTCGAACTCGGTGTGCGCGTAGTCCGAGTAGCCGAGCCGGATTTTGGCCTTGCTGAAGAAGCCATCGCCCAAATCGATCTCGGCCAGCGCGTCAGCGCGCCATTGCTCCAGTCCGATGGTGACGATTTCTTCCTCTTCGCCCTCTTCCTCGCCTTCCTCTTCCTCGCCTTCCTCTTCACCTTCGTGATGATGGCCCGCACCCGGTGCGCCGGGCAAGCCGTAGTCGCTGTTGTAATAGCCGACAGAAGCACCGAAAATGCTGTCGCCGGCAAACAGGCTCAGGCCAGCGTTAAACGAATAGGTTTCACTCGCGCTGTTCGGGATAAAACCGCTTTGCTCGGCCGCTTCACGAAATTCCTCAGCTTCTTCAAACTCGCCCTCGGCCTCCTCTTCAGCTGCTTCTTCGAGCAATTCCTCGCGCAGCGCAGGGGCAAGCTGAAAGCCGCCAATTTCCAGATCATCGGTCTTGCGGTAACTGCCATCGGCATGCAGCGCGAGAACATTGCCAATGGGGAGGGTCAAACCTGCGCCCAGATTGCGCATGTCACGCGCGGTATCGATGCCGCCCAGAAAATCCAGCTCGGCGCCGTCTTGCGGCATTGCGCGCGCAATACGCTTGTCGATCACATTGACCGCGCCGCCGATCGCTTGCGGCCCAAACAACAAAGCCGCCGGGCCGCGCAGCACTTCGATCCGCTCGACATTGAGCGGTTCGATTGTGGTCGCGTGATCGGCCGAGGTGTTGGATACATCGGCGGTGCTCAGCCCATCAATCAGAACTTTCACCCGCTCCCCTTGAAAGCCGCGCAAAACCGGACGCGAGGCACCGGGGGCAAAACCGGTCGCCGAAACCCCCGGCAGCTTGGCCAAGACTTCGCCGATCTGGCCGTCGAACTCGCGCTGAATGTCATACTCGTCATAGACCGAGGAGCCGGCCAGCAGATCAAGCTCGCTCACGCCCGCCGCACTAACCACAATCCGGTCGCTGGGCAGCTGCGCGTCTGAGCCGTCATCAGCAGCAGTGGTTGTCTCAGCCGCCGCCTCCACAGTATTGGCCCCAGCCGTGTTTTCTGCAGCCGTGTTTTCCGCAGCAAGCAGCGCGGAGCCGGACAAGGCGTAACCGAGAGTGAGGAGCGATGCGCCGAGGCGCGGGCGAAGCAATGCGTCATGATATGTCATATCATCTGCATGACCGATGCCGGGCCTCAGAGCAAGAGCAAGCAGGTCCGCTTGCGCGAGAAAAGCGCAATTCAGCGGCCAGCCGTTGCCTCAGCGCCACAGTCAGCCGAGCTGCTGATGCTATTTAATCATTGCCCTGAAAACAAAGTCGACATCGACCGGATCGGTTTGCGCATCTCGCAAAGTGCCGCTCGGGGTTATTCTGAGGTAAGTCACTGCCGGGTCAAAGTCGGAAACCGGGGTATAGCCGAAAACGGGCGGGAGCGTGGTCGAATTTGAATATTCGATATGGGCCGCAGTGCAACAGCTAAGCCCAGACGGGGGAGCACTTGAGTCAATAAATTGAACCGAGTTTCCAGAGCCGTCGAAATTCCCGGTAAAGATCGTGAGGTCCGATGGGATAGTATCGACAATCACGAGCGAATCTGCATCAGCGCTGCCCCCGATATTGCTGACCGAGATGGTATAATCGACCAGGTTTCCCGGAATGGCAAAATTGCCGCCGACCATTGCCGAAACCTTTTGCGCCTCAATGTCTGGCATAACGGAAAATGCCGTAACGGTCATATTGTCAAAGCCGCAAGATTCATCATTGCCCCCCTGGTTCACCGCGCAGCGCAAGGTCAGGTCCAGGGTCGGCCCGGGATTATCAATAACAAGGGTAAAGCGATGCAGCTGATCGAACCAATATTGGCCCGTGCCAAAGGCTAGCTCCACCCTTCCCGTGGTCGGGACATGCGACCAGCTTACATTGCCCTGATTGCCAGACCGCGCCGCTTGCGGGTTGGGAAAAGGCAGCGAGAAAATCTGCGTACCGTCGATATCGATCTGAAACCGGTCAAACCCGTATTGGGCGGTGTCGTCCCAGCTATCGAAACGATAAAAATCAAACACAATTTCAACCCGATCTGTGCTGGGCGGAACGGCAAATGTTCGCCCTGTTGCATTGGGTGAATTGTCAAATCGGCCCAGAAAGGTCGTTACATCGGGGTCAAAATCAGTGTTGTTGACCGTCCAGCCGGTGACTGCGCCTTCAAAATCGTCCTGATATATGATCGTGGATTGAGCAAAGGCGGCCGAGCTCAACAAAAGCCCTACAAATGCCAAAGCAGTCCGAAGATATAAAAGAAACCAGTTCATGACGCCCTCTAACGACGGGCCAAACAATAAAAGAATAGTATTAATGCTTGTTTAGTGCGTCTCTATCGGCGGTAGACTGGCCTGATCTTGCAGTTTTGGCTGCGGATTCAGCTTTACTCCCGGTAGCTGAAAGCCGTTTCACTGGCGCTGATGCGTGATCTGTTGGCATGCCCTATATCAGCGACAAAAAGCGACACTTGGAAATGGCGACCTTCGGCGCGCGCCGCTATTCATAGTTTTTCATGGAAATGACCCGGCCTTGCCGCAAATCATTGAAATAATGGAGCGGGCGAGGCGATTCGAACGCCCGACCCCAACCTTGGCAAGGTTGTGCTCTACCCCTGAGCTACGCCCGCTCATTAGCGTCCCCCAAGCCCGTGCAAATCTGCGAAAACTTGGGTAGGGAGGCGCGCCACTAGCAGCGCGTTGCACCGCGTGCAAGCGTAAATTCCCCTCGACCATGCGCGGCCGCTGCAAATTTACAAAGCGAATGCGGCGCGCTTGTGGCTGACGCTTGGGCTCAGACTAGCTCCCCCCTTCACATTCGCTCGATAAGACGCCACATGGAACGTCACAAAGCAAGAGAATCGTGAAAGGAACACAGATGGCCAGCGCTGGCGCAGGGGCGACGCTCAATATCGAGGAACAAAAGGCCGTAGACCGGTTCCGTCAAAATGTTGTCGAACCATCCATGTCCAAATTGGTCATCCTGGACTTCTGGGCTGAGTGGTGCGGGCCATGCAAGGCCTTGGGCCCGGTCCTCGAAAAAGTCGCGGCCGAATATGCCGATAAGGGCGTCATTCTGGTCAAGATCGATGTCGACGAAGAAAAGTTCATCGCCAGCCAGTTTCAAGTGCAATCCATCCCGACGGTTTATGCCTTGTTCCAGGGCCAGCCGGTGGCGGACCTCACCAATGCCCGCAGCGAAGGGCAATTGAAACAAACACTCGATCAATTGCTGGAAAAGCTTCCGCTTGATCCCAGCGCAGGCGATCCCGCCGCTCAGTCGCAGCAGGATGTCTCGCAATTTATCGAAATGGCCGAGCAAATGCTTAGCGAAGGGGATGGCGAAAGAGCCGCGGGGATCTTTGCGCAAGTTGTGCAAATGGTGCCAACACATGCCGCCGCGCAAGCAGGTCTCGTCAAATCGCTCGCACAAGCAGGTCGCAGCGAAGAAGCAGGCGCTGCGCTGGATGCCGCGATGGCAATGCCGGAAGTGGCGGCAGATCCCGCAATGGAGGCGGCAAAATCGGCGCTGGCCCTTGCCGCCAATGCAGTGGGCGATGACGAGCTGGCTGGATTGAAAGCGGCGGCAGACGCTGATCCGGAAAATATGGAAGCGCGCCTCACTTATGCCGAGGCCGCTTATAGCGCGGGCGAACGCGATGCGGCGGCTGATGCGCTGCTCACCATGGTCGAGGCGGACCGGACATGGAACGAGGGTGCTGCGCGCACAAAATTGCTCCAGATCTTTGAGGCCATAGGCTTAGAAGACGAGTGGGTGGTTGCGACCCGTCGGCGGCTCTCAAAAATCCTGTTTAGCTGATCGGCGATTTAAAAGACATGCGGCTTTCCATCTTTCCCTTGCCCGGCGCGATCCTGTTTCCCGGATTGCAATTACCGCTGCACATCTTTGAGGAACGCTATCGCTCGATGACCAGTGATGCGCTGGCCCGTGATCGCAAGATCGCCATGATCCAACCCAAGCGTGGCGGCGATAACGCACCGCTATATGAGGTCGGCTGCATTGGCCGGATCGATGATGTCGAGGCGATGGAAGATGGCCGGTTTAACCTGCTGCTGCAGGGGCAGACCCGTTTTCGCCTAGTTCGGGAACTGGATGTCGCAACCGCCTTCCGCCAGATTGAGGCGGAGGTTATCGAGGATGACGACACTATCCCGCTCGCCGCAGTTGAGCGTGCGGGGCTGGAGCAAGAAGCGCGCCGTTTTGCTGACACTCAAGGCTATAGCGTTGATTGGGATTCAGTGGAGCGGCTGGATGATTATTCGCTGGTCAATGGCGTTGCCCAAATTGCACCATTTGATGTCGCGTCAAAGCAAGCCTTGCTCGAAGCCGACAGTATCTCGGCGCGCTGCGATATGCTGGTGCAATTGATGCAGTTCTTTTCGCTGCGCGATGGCGGCGATGACAAAGTAACCCTGCAATAGACAGCCGTTTGAGCAGGCCCGCGCTGGCTCTCAGAGCGCAAAACTGCCCTTGAGCCCGTCAATCACATATTGGATCGCCAGCGCCGCCAAAAGCACGCCAAGCAGCCGCGTAATCACCGCCTCGACCTTGTCGCCAAAGACCCGCATCAATGGCCCCGCTGCGATAAGCGCAAGCATGGTAATGAGAAGGACGCTCGACAAGGCGCCCATCACGATCATGCCTTGCTCAAAACCCTTTGCCTCATTCATCAAAAGCATAATCGCCGCAATCGCGCCTGGTCCAGCCAGCATCGGCATAGCCATGGGAAAGACCGACACGTCATCCACTTCGGGGTCTGCTGCGACTTTCTCGGCCCTTTCCTCGCGGCGCTGAGTGCGTTTCTCGAACACCATCTCAAAAGCGATCCAGAACAGCATCAAACCGCCGGCGATGCGGAAACTGTCGAGCTTGATATGCAGCGCGCTGAGCAAATCCTCGCCAAACAGGCCAAAACCCACCAGAATAATGGTCGCAATAAGCGTTGCCCGAATGGCCATATTGCGCGCCTCAGCCGCGCTCGCCCCCTTCGTCAGCCCTGCATAAATCGGGGCACATCCGGGCGGATCGATCACCACGAACAAGGTGATAAAGGCAGAGATGAAAAGCTCGCTCATAGTCTCAGCCCTTAGGCCCAGTCGCAGCCCGCCTCAAGCACGCGTTGACCCGGTCTGGCATGAAAACTCGTTTTTTTAAGCCATGAGCACCGCGCAGCGGAGGCTATTACAGGCTTTCCTCAAGCGCAGTTTTCCATTTCCCGCCGGAATAAAACGCCACGCTGATGAACTTCGTCCCGTCATCGCGGTGCTCCCAGCGCCAACGCAGCGTACCATCGCGCGACAAGGACGCGCCTTGCTCGCCTTCAACCGAAAGCGATATTGCCGGCGGCGGAGGCACTTCGCGCGCGCCGCGCACACAATCCGCCACCAGACCGGAAATTGTATCGATCGCCTGCACAATAATGGCCCCCTCGGGCAATTCCTCAGGAACCTCGGGTATTGGCTGAGGATTATCGCGGCCCGACACATCATAGACCCAGCGATAAGTGCCGTCATTTTGACGCAGCCAGATCGCCAAATAGGTGCCGACGAAACCATCGGCGTCCTTGAACCGGCCTTGGGTTGCAGCCACCGATCCATCGCAGCTCATCACCACCGACCGGGTCGCCCAGCCTTTGGCGATAGCCGGGTTTGTTCGCCCCCTCAGCCATGTCGCTGCATCGACCGGCCCTTCGTCAATATGCAGCCGCGCGCCGGACGCTGCAAAATCCGCCGCAGCGCTCCATTGGCCGTCTCTCACCGCCGCTTTTGCATAGGCAATCTCGGTTGCCACAATCGTGCTGGGCTGCGCCTCGCCCGGTGCATCAAGCAAAGCGCGCTCAGCCCGTTTGATAAGCGCAGGGGGCGGACCGCTTGGCGCACAAGCCGTCACCCCAAGGGCGAGCCCGCACAAGACAAGCAAGGCGCGCTTACAAGTGATCATGCCGCCCACCTAAAGGCCCTCTGGCACAGGCAGGTCAGCATTGCGAAAAGCGGCAACCAGCGTATTCCTGAGCAGCACTGCAATCGTCATCGGGCCAACCCCGCCGGGCACCGGCGTGATCGCTCCGGCGCGCTCGGCCGCCTCGTCAAAGGCAACATCGCCAACCAAGCGGCCTTTGTCTGCGCCCGGTTCTGGCGGCAATCGATTGATCCCGACATCAATCACCGTTGCCCCTTCCTTTAGCCAATCAGCCTTGACCATTTCCGCCCTGCCGACCGCCGCGATAACAATATCCGCGCGGCGCACAACGGCGGGCAGATCCTTGGTCCGGCTATGCGCGATGGTCACGGTTGCATTGGCATCGAGCAGCAATTGCGCCATCGGCTTGCCCACAATGTTGGAGCGGCCAATGACCACCGCCTCCAGCCCTGAAAGATCGCCCAGCCGGTCTCTTAAAAGCATAATACAGCCCAGCGGCGTGCACGGCACAAAGCCCGTTTGTCCAACGGCCAGCCGCCCGGCATTGGTCACATGGAACCCGTCCACGTCCTTATCGGGATGGATGCTGGCGATAATCGATTGCTCGTCCAGATGATCGGGCAAAGGCAATTGCACCAAAATTCCGTCAACCGCCGGATCGGCGTTTAATTGTTCCACCATGGCCAGCAAAGCCGCTTGATCCGTATCGGCAGGCAAACGGTGCTCGAAACTGTTCATATGCGCCGCGAGGGTGGCCTTGCCTTTGGAGCGGACGTACACCTGACTGGCCGGATCATCACCCACCAGCACCACCGCCAGACCGGCTTTGCGGCCAGCGGCTTCGGCAAAATCGGCGGCGTGTTCGCCCACAGCCGCCCTTAAGTCAGCGGCAAAAGCCTTGCCGTCAATCTTCTGCGCACTCACCCGTTCAGCCACCCGTTCAGCCACCCGTTCAGGCCCCGCGCATAATGCCGTCAAGCACCAGCAAGATGATGTTGAGCAGAATGATCAGCACCAAGGGCGAGAAATCGATCGCGCCGGTTTGCGGCATCAGATTGCGGATTGGACGCAAGACCGGGTCGAGCAGGCTGTTGATCGCCTCGTAGAAACTGGCGAGGAACTGGTTCGATTGATTGACCACGTTGAACGCGAAAAGCAATCCAATGATAAACTGGATGATGATCAGCATCACCAGGACATTGGTCAGCATCGAGACGATTTGATAAAGGGTGAAAAGCGCCTGCATTGGTGCGAAATCCTTATGAGCTTGCCGCTGCGTCTTATTCAGGTAAGACGCCTTGGCCGCCTACGCAAGGCCTAGCAAGGGCCAGCGGAAGAACGGGACAACGCTAC
>CAZDHB010000072.1:0-1735 GCA_964505255.1 uncultured Porphyrobacter sp. | reverse complement strand
CTAATTTTGGCCGCTAATTTTGGGCCTTGATCAAGGTTCCCGCACCGCGCGCTGTGAAAAATTCGACCAGCATGGCATGTGGCACCCGGCCATCGAGCACCACAGCCGCTTCGCAGCCCGCTTCAACCGCTTTGACGCAGGTTTCCAGCTTGGGGATCATGCCGCCGCTGATCGTGCCATCCTCGCGCAGCTGGGCGACGTCATCTGGCCCCAGATCGGTCAGCAATTTGCCATCCTTGTCGAGCACGCCTGCAACATCGGTCAGCAAGAACAAGCGCGCTGCGCCCAAAGCCGCTGCCAAAGCCCCTGCCATCGTGTCAGCATTGATGTTGTAAGTATGGCCATCCTGCCCTGCCCCGATCGGGGCCACAATCGGGATCATGCCATTGGCGCTGGCGGTGTCGATCACGCTGGTGTCGATCGCCGCAGGCTCGCCCACAAAGCCCAGATCCAGCGCTTGCTCGATCATACTCTCAGGATCTTTGACCGTCCGCTCAAGCTTGGTGGCGGTCACCAGATTGCCGTCTTTGCCGGAGAGGCCAATGGCCTTGCCGCCTGCCTTGGCGATCCATCCCACCAATTGCTTGTTAATCGCGCCGGAAAGAACCATTTCCGCGACCTCGGCGGTGGCCTTATCGGTTACGCGCAAACCGTCGACGAAGCTCGATTCGACGCCCAGACGTTTGAGCATGGCGCCGATCTGCGGTCCGCCGCCATGCACCACCACCGGATTGATCCCAACCGCTTTCAACAGGACAATATCGCTCGCAAACTCCATCGCGGCTTGCTCGTCGCCCATCGCATGCCCGCCGTATTTGACGACAAACGTGCGCCCCGCATAACGCTGGAAGTAAGGCAGTGCCTCAATCAGGGTTTGCGCCTTTTGCGTCTGAGAGGGGGCTGTGATGTCGCTGCTCATGATCTCTTCAATGGTTTGCTGCTCAATGACGAGCGATACCGCGCTTAAAGCTGCCTGGCAAAGCCCTTTTGCCAAGACCATGTCCGCCCGCGCATCGACCCTTACCAGACTGAGCAACCTTTTTGTGTAACCTTTACGGGCCGCGATGCGAACACGTGCCTGGGGGAACGCATCCATTTCGCGTCCCCAAGTCTAGGATAAAGGGATATTGCAATGAACACTCTCAAATCGAAAACAGCATTTGGCACCGCCATTCTCGCTGGCCTCGCCGTTGCTGCGTGCAGCGCACCGGCTGAAGATGCTGAAAAGGCCGCTATGGCTGATGCGGAGACCAACACCGAAGCGATGAGCGAAGAAGCCGGTGAAGAGGCTGAGATGATGGCAGCAGCCGACGATGGCGCTAAAGAGAAATGCTATGGTATTTCGCTTGCTGGCCAAAATGACTGCGCCGCAGGTCCCGGTACAAGCTGCGCCGGCACATCGACCGTCGATTATCAGGGCAATGCCTGGAAATATGTCGGCGCTGGCGAATGCGAAACAACCGAAACACCCAGCGGTACAGGATCGCTTGAGCCGATCGCCGCCTAAGTTTGGTACCGCCAAACGGAGTATAGTTGACGTGTAAAGGCGGGGGCGCAGCCATTGCGATGCAGCGCCTCCGCTGTCACATGGGGTGGATGAAAACCAACTCCTTTAAGCCCAACCCCTGTTCAGGCGCCGCCCTTCTCACCGCGAGCGCAATATTGGCGCTACCGCTGGCATTGGCTGGATGTTCGCCCACACCGGCGGCGTCTCCCGAAGAGCAAACATCTGAGG
>CAZDHB010000071.1:9277-11911 GCA_964505255.1 uncultured Porphyrobacter sp. | reverse complement strand
GCAATCACAAATCATAGGTCACCACCAAAGCAATCGAAAGCGTGGTGACCATCAGCAAGACCAGCGGCACGCCGGTCCGAATGTAATCTTTAAACTCGTATGACCCCTCGGCCATAATCAGCATATTGGTCTGATATGCGATGGGGGTCGCATAACACAGGTTACAGCCAAACAGCACGGCAAGGATCAGCGGCTCTGCCGGCAAGCCAAGTTTGGTTGCGATGGCAAAAGCAATCGGCGTGCCGACCGTTGCCGCCGTCGCATTGGAAGCGAAATTGGTCAGAAAAGTCACAAACAGCATGATCGCTGCCAGCACGGCCGCAGGGCTGAGGTATTGCAGTCCCATCGAGAGCAAGATCCCCAGCCAGTCCGCTGCCCCGCTTTCCAGCACAATCCGGCCCACCGCGATACTGGCCGCGACCAGTACGATGACTTTGGCAGACAGCGCGCGGCCCACCCGGTCAAATTTTACGCAGCCGGTGACGAACATCAAAATCGCGCCAGCAAGCGCCGAGATGGCAATCGGCAACAGCCCAACCGAAGCGGTACCAACCGATCCCAACATAATCGCCGCCGCCAGCCATGCTTTTGAGCGGCGCGGAAGCTCGCGCATTCCCTCAAGCGTGAGCAGGCTGTCTGCCGCGGCAAATTCGCGCAGATCGGCAGGCATGCCCATCACCAGCAGAACATCGCCTTCTGCCATACGCATGTCCCCGCCAAGCGTGTTTCCTTCCCGCTCGCCCAGAATACGTTCAGGCTGATGAATGCCGATCACCGCCACGCCATAAAGATCAGCAATGCCAGAGGTCGGCAAAGTGCGATTAACGAGGCGCGAATCGGCCGTCACGGTCATCTCGACCACCGCAATATCGACCCGGCTTTCCTGCGACTGACGCCGGATGCGGTCGATCACCCAGCTGGGCGCAGCGTCACTGCGCAAGGTCCGGATTGCCTCTTCAATCGTCTCATGCGTGCCGGACACTCGCAAGCGCTGGCCCGGCTTCAAAAGACCGGGGACGTTATCATGAAACTCCAGCCCCTCGGGCAGGCGCGGCAGGAGCTCTGACATCTCCTTGCCATTCAAAAGACTGCCTTCGGTGACCCTCAGCCGGGTGACAAACCGCCTCAAAACGCCCGCATTCTCGACCCGGTTATCGCCCAGCAAACGCGGCATCACCAGCCACAAATAGGGCAAGGCCACTAGCGCTGCGACCAGCACAATCGGGGTGTAATGGAACACGCCCATCGGCTGCATGCCAAGGTCGGTAGCGATCGACACCACCAGAATATTGGTGGAGGTCCCGATGGTGGTCGCCATGCCGCCAATCAATACTGCTGCATTGAGCGGGATCAGCGTTTTGGACGCAGGCATCGCGCCTTTCGCCGCGAGGCTCACGAAAATCGGCAAAAGCAGCACCAGCACCGGCGTGTCGTTGACGCCCATGGATAGGAAAAGCGCGATTAAAAGAGACAGCAGAAGGCCAAATTGCAGGTTGAACTTGAACGCTCTTTCCAGAACTTTCGCGGCAGGCTCCAACGCTCCGGTCACCACCAAACCGCGCCCCATTATCATCAGCGCGCAAATGGTAATCAGCGCATAATGTCCGAAGCCGGAAAATGCGAGCTGCAGCCCGTCGGCCGGCTTTGCCCCGTCCAGCGGGAAGAAAAACAGACCCACCGCGATCACCGCAATCGTCAAAAGCGACACAATTTCAACCGACAAACGTCCCCGCGCAAATGCGACGAACATGCCTGTCGTAATCAACATTGCCGCGATGGCATGATAGGATGGAGCAGCGATCATTTCTGGGAAGAGGAATTCCCAGACGCAGCGCCGAATTACAAGGCTTTTCTGCTTATCCCGTGCTCAGCGAAAGAGGCTGCAATGAGGCAGATTTGGGCCTCACACCGCCTCGTGCGCGTCTGATCCGTGCATCAGTTTTGCCGGAACAATCAGCAGCAAAACCCCCAAAAGGGCGGTCGATAATGTCCCTGCCGCCCCTGCAATCTGCACGAATTCCATTCCCTGAGCCATGCCCAGCACATTAATGATCGCCGCAATCAAGCCAGCCAAGCCTGTGAGGCCTGCCAATATCTTGGCGATACCGCCAAGCCGCGCAAACAAGGCTAGGCTAATCAGAATAGCTGCCAGACCAAACATCGCCTTGCCGTGGAAATACAAAAAGAACGCGCCGGCAATCACGGTGCCAAAAACCGCCTCATCTGCGGCCTCTCGCGCGGGTCCAAACTCTGCGAGCCCCATGCCAACCTGGATAATATTGGTCACAGCGCCAATCGCTATTGCTGCAAATGCCGCTCTGGAAAAAGCGGCATTTCCGCTCAGAACCAAGGCCGTCATGGCAATGACAGAGAAGGTAATCGCCTCCAGCGTCCAGACAATCATGCGCAGACCATCGACGTTTTCGCCGCCAGAGATAACCGTGATGTAGAAGATCTGGGTCGCGACTGTGACTAATAATGCGAGGCCAAGCTCCGCGCGATGTGACCGAAGTTCAGAATAAGCCATATTTCCCCCAAATACCCAATCGTCACAAGATCCACGCACAAAACGCACTTGCACATACCCTTGCGCCCATCAGGTTCGCTGCGGCGCGGCGCTAGGTTACATCCATA
>CAZDHB010000071.1:0-9177 GCA_964505255.1 uncultured Porphyrobacter sp. | reverse complement strand
ACATACCCTTGCGCCCATCAGGTTCGCTGCGGCGCGGCGCTAGGTTACATCCATAAGCGAAAAAACAGATTCGTCCCAAATCGGGACAGCCTTCTGCGAATATTGGCGACTGCCCGCCCGCAGCAGCCCCGAAGCGCAGCGTAGGGATCAGCTGCGAGGATACGAAAGATCGCGCTTTGGGACAAAGCGAGCTCGAACTCGAAGAGTTCGCAAGGGCGACTGCCCGCCCGCAGCAGCCCCGAAGCGCAGCGTAGGGATCAGCTGCGAGGATACGAAAGAATGGTGCCTCTGGCCGGACTCGAACCGGCACTTCCGAAGAAACTCGATTTTGAATCGAGCGCGTCTACCAATTCCACCACAGAGGCACGCGGGCGCATACGCAAGGCGGCCTGTTAGCGGCGCTCTCGCCCCGCTTCAACCCCTGACTTTATGGGATGTGACTTGCACCAGCCGATTGCGCGCTCAAAACGGCGCTTGAGATGGGCAAATTGTCACTTCAGGCTGTTCGCCAACAGCTTGTGCAATTTGCTGTGCAGCGCATTATTCGCCGCCAGCACTTGGCGCGAATGAATGGGCATAGAGCGGCCGCGAAAATCACTGACAAAACCGCCCGCCTCGCGGACAATCAGACAGCCAGCCGCAGTGTCCCAATCATTGAGGCCGCTTTCCCAAAACCCGTCAAATCGGCCTTGCGCCAGATAAGCGAGATCAAGCGAGGCAGCCCCGAAACGGCGAATGCCCGCCACCTCGGGTCCAATCGCGCCGAAAATCCGGCTCCATTCGGCAAAATCACCATGGCCCTGAAACGGAATACCCGTCGCAATCAGCGCATCCGACAATTGCCCGCGCGAGGAAACACGCAAACGCCCATCGCTGAGCCATGCCCCGCGCGTTTTCTCGGCCCAAAAGGTCTCATCGAGGATCGGTTGGTAAATGACGGCGGCCGTCACATCACCCCAAGGATCACCGCTTGCCCCTGCACCGCCGAGTTTGGGTTCCTGCACGGCGATCGAAATCGCAAAATGCGGAATGGCGTGAAGAAAGTTCGAGGTTCCATCAAGCGGGTCGACAATCCAGCGCGGCTTATCGGGATCGCCCTCGATAATGCCCGCTTCTTCCATAACAAAGCCCCAGTCAGGCCGGGCATGAAGCAATTCATCGTAAAGAATGCGTTCTGCGCGCATATCGGCTTTGGAGACAAAATCCGCCGGCCCCTTGCGGCTGACTTGCAAATGTTCAACCTCGCCAAAATCCTTACGCAGACGATTGCCAGCCTTGCGGGCCGCGCGTTCCATAACGCGCACCAAACCTGAAAACATCGACATGAGGCTTACCCTGCCTTGCCGACGTAAGTTTGCTCGTAGACATCAACGACAATGCGGGTTCCGGCGCCAATATGCGGCGGGACCATGATGCGCACGCCATTATCGAGCACTGCCGGCTTATAGCTGGAGGAGGCGGTCTGCCCTTTCACCACGGCATCGGCTTCGACAATTTCCGCCTCGATCTGAGTCGGCAATTGCACGCTGATCGGTTTTTCTTCCCACAGCTCTAGCTGAACCTGCATGCCATCTTGCAAAAAGGGCCGCGCATCCCCCAACAGATCAGCAGGCAGCATGATCTGCTCGTAACTTTCCTGATCCATGAAAACGAGCATATCGCCATCCTCATAAAGGAACTGGAATTCCTTAGTGTCCATGCGCACGCGCTCGACGCTATCGGCGCTGCGAAAGCGGACATTGGTCTTGCGGCCATCCTGAAGGTTCTTCATCTCGACCTGCATATAGGCCCCGCCTTTGCCCGGCTGGGTGTGCTGGATCTTGGCGACCTTCCAAATCCCGTTTTCATATTCGAGGATATTGCCCGGACGGATATCAACGCCGCTGATTTTCATGACGGATGTGCCTTTGAGTTTGATGAATGGGCTGCCAGATGCAAAAGATCACTGCCCACCAGTCTTGTGAAGTTTGAAACGGCGCTTAGCCGAGGCCCCTCAACTGAGCAAGTGACGTGAGCAAGTGACGTGAGCATGCCGATGATGCAATACAGCCTATATCAATGTCCTGCCGGTATGGTTGCGCCCAACAGCTTGCCCAAACGAAGAGATGTAGTGTGACGATATCTAGCTTAGCCATGACCCCGGATAAAGAGCGGCACCGCTTCACCACGCCCGGCATCGCCTTGGCTGTTCTGGCTGGCAGCCTTGCGGCATCCGCAGCGGCGCAAACGCGGCTCGATACGCTTCAGCAAGGCCGCTACGAATGCGCCCTACCCGGCAGCGCAGCAGGGGCTGCATGGATTGTCCAGCGGCAAAAAGGCTTCGATATCGCCAGTGCGTCGACTTATCGGACAATGGCCGGAAGCGGCACTTACCTTTTGACCGATAATATAGTGACCTTCACGCGCGGACCGATGAAAGACATGCGGATGAAGCAGCATGGTTCGGGATTGCTACAGGAATTGCGCTCTGACGAAACGCTTGGCCCGCTTCGTTGTCACAGGAAATCTGCCTTGCCGCGCTGAGGCCTATTGATTGGCCAGCAAATCATAGGGATTTACGGCATTGGCCGGTTCCCACCATTCAGCATCCTTAGTCGTTTGCAAAATCGCGAAATGCAGATGCGGGGTCTTATTTGACGCGTTGCCCGTGCTGCCGACAGTGCCAAGGCGCTGCCCCCGCCTGATGCGTTGGCCTTCTTTAAGACCGGGCGCATAGCTATCGAGATGGGCGTAATAATGGATCGTCTCGCGGTCGCCAGATCGCAGATAAATCGTGTTCCCGCCCGAACGCGAACGATAAAGCCGCTCCACCACTCCCGGTGCCGCCGCAATCACCGAAGTGCCCACCGGGGCCATGATATCAAGCGCCTCGTGCAGGACACCGTTCGCCCCTTCGCTTGAGGACCGGAACGTATCGCTCAAATCCTCGGCCCGAATGTTCAGCACGGGAATGAGCAAATTGCGGGTTTCCGCCTCTGGCTGGCTGCCTGCGCTTTGCGTGTTGAGCGACGGCGCATTGCTGGCAGTGCCAGTGGGCGCCTTTGCCTCAGCATCCTCACTTGTTTGCTGCGCGCTCGCCAAAACCGCTGGCGCGCTCTCTTGGCCGCTGACCTCATCTGCCTCATCCAGAGGCACCTCGCCGCTCGCATTGTCCGCACCCGCAGCCGGGCTCGGTAAAGCTTCCGAAGGGCGAGTAACCTCGCGCTGGCCCGGGCTGTCGGCATTTTCGATCAAGCTGCCGCCAGCAACGATCCACACCGCACTGGTGAGCGTAGCCGTGATAACAATCGTCAACAGCCGATCGACAAACGTCACGCGCCCTACTCCTTCGCTTTGCCCGTTTCGCTGAGCACCTTAGCAAAATCTTGAACCGCTTGCACCTCGTCGCCCGACCAGACCGCACCTGAAACCGCCAGAAAGTCAGCGCCAGCGGCAATTATCGGCGCGCAGTTTTCGGGCGTAATGCCGCCTATCGCCACGCTGGGGATTTCAAACAGATGGTCCCACCATTCCAGCAATTCCAGTTCCGCGCGGTGCCCGGCATCTTTGGTTGTGCTGTCAAAAAAAGCACCGAATGCGACATAATCTGCGCCCGCTTCGCCCGCCTCCATCGCGAAATGGCGCGAGGCGTGACATGTCACACCGATCTGCATGTCCAAGCCCACATCGGCGCGCACCTCGCGCGGATCGCCATCGCTTTGACCCAGATGCACGCCGTCCGCCTTGAGACGTTTGGCAAGGGCCGCATCATCATTGACGATAAAGGCGCAGTCATGCGCGGCACAAATATCCTGCAAGGGCGCCGCTAAATCGGCCGCCTCATGACTGCCCAGCCCCTTCACACGAAATTGGAAGGCGGCAACGCTTTGCCCTGCCTCTGCCGCAGCATTAAGCGCCCGTTCCAGACGCGTAGGGAACGCGCCTGAAACGTCTAACGGCGATATCAAATAGAGCTGGCAATCGGGAACGGCGGGAGTCTTTGTCATACGGGCCCGCTTAGCTGCCCGCGACCTTCCCGCCAATCCCTTATGCCACCAACCCCTTACGCCAATGGTTTTAGCAGCGCTTTGCTTTAAGCGATCGAGGCAGTGCAGATCTGATCGATGGCACCGCCCAAAGCGCCGTCAAACTCGGCATCCGATTGACCCTTGCGCAGGTCCTGCAAAAGACCGCGGCTAAAGCTGGCGATCATGCCGGGGTTCTTGGCCAGATGCTCGCAGGCATCATCGGTTGAGTACCCGCCAGACAAGGCCACCACGCGCAGCACATTGGGATGCGCAATCGCAGGGGCATAAAGGCCGGGAGTTGCCGGAATGGACAGCTTCAGCATGACCTGACGGCCTTCTGGCAAAGCGTCCAGATGCTTCATGATTTCCGCCAGCAGGATGTCTTCGCCCTGCGCGCGGTCCTCGGCTGTGATGTCATATTCCGGCTCCAGCATGGGCATGAGGCCCGCATCTGCGATTTGGTTGCCGACTTCGAATTGCTGAGCAACAATCGCCGCAATGCCGGCAGGATTTGCCGATTTGATGACCGAGCGCATTTTGGTGCCGAACATGCCCTTGCCGACCGATTTTTCGAGAAGCGCAGGCAATTTGTCGAGCGGCTTCATCAATTGAACGCCGTTTTCCTCGTCAGCCAGCCCTTGGTCGACCTTGATGAAAGGCACCACACCGCGCGCCTTCAGGGCGTCCGCAGTCGTCTTGCCATCAACATCGCCGTCCATCGTGCGCTCAAACAGGATCGCGCCGATCACCTTGCCCGAGCCAAAGCTGGGGGCGGTGATAACCCGGCTGCGCATTTCGTGAATGCGGGCGAACATTTCCTCATCGCCGCTCCATTCGCTGTCTTCTACGCCGTAACCGCGCAGCGCCTTGGGAGTGGACCCGCCGCTCTGGTCGAGCGCTGCTATGAAGCCCTTGCCGCTGGCAATCTGCTGTTTCATTTCATCAAATGTCATGGTCTGATCTTCCTGCTGTGTCACAAGCGATGCTATTGCATCTGCTGGTTTGAAAATTGCGATTTTCGGGACTGTTTTTAAGCGACTGATGCCGCCCTTTTGTACTCGCCCTCTGTTCTTTGCCTCGCCCCTATATTCAGGCCTCAATCAAGACCCGAAAAGGCACAAATGTGATGGCCGCGTGATAGCCAGACATTTGTGTATCGGCAATGGACGAAAAGGGGGAGATTTGCCCCTATGCCAGCTTTGAGACAAGTCTTGCGAAGAAGGTTTAAGCGCGCGTACCTTGCCCAGCATGGCGTCTTTGCGACCTTCGCGGCAGCTTATGTTTTGGACAGGCCGGGGATGAGATTGATCGCAATCGAAATCCGCAAACCCTTGCCGTAAAACGGGCGCACCGCATGTTGCAGCCAGCTTGGGAAGAGCACGATCATCCCGGTCTTGGGCCGGATCGACAATTCGCTGTGCTGCACAGCGCCGCTGGTGTCTTTCATCCGCAAATCCGGCGCGGTCATGCGCACCATTGGCATTCGCGGATCGAGCAATTGCAATTCCCCGCCGAGCGCTGCGTTCTCGCTGCCCTCGTAACCATCGTCAATATAGGCAACCGCCGACCAGAAGCTGCCCGGGTGGTAATGATACTGGTTCGCCGCCCCTTTACCGCTGACATTGGCCCACATTTCCGGCACCCAGCCATAGCGGCTTTTATCCGGCGATTTGGCATCGAGGGTCAGCGCATCAGCCATAGTCATCGCCTTATACGCCAGCGCCCGGGCCGCCTCGCCGCCCCAATCGATCATATCGGTCGCCGAATGCCAGCCATTGATGTTGGAAACGGATATGCCTTCGGCGTCGCGCTCTTGCCGCTGCACAATGGCATCGCGCAAGACCGCCATACCCTCTGCGCTTTGCAATGTATCAACGCTGAGGGGAGTGGAGAAAAGAGCGCGGGTTTCAGCCATCAGCCAAGCTCCTTTTGGATTAGGCCGAAAGCGCGGCCACACCGGGCAATTCCTTGCCCTCCATCCATTCTAGGAAAGCGCCGCCAGCGGTTGAGATATAGCTGAAATGTCCGCTAACCCCTGCATGGTTGAGCGCCGCAACTGTATCGCCCCCGCCAGCCACCGATATCAGCGACCCGTCTTGCGAGAGCGCCGCCGCCGTTTTGGCCAAGGCCACTGTCGCGGTATCGAAAGGCTCTGTCTCAAACGCGCCCATCGGGCCATTCCAGACCAAGGTGGCGCAGGTCTTAAGAACATCGCCCAAGGCTTCTGCTGCTTGCGGGCCGACATCGAGGATCATTTCATCCGCGCCCACCTCGTGCACATTACAGATGCGCAAACTATCGGGATGAGCCGCAAATTCCTTTGCCACCGCGACGTCATAAGGCAGATGCACCGTGCAGCCAGCATGATCGGCCTTGTCCAGAATCGCATTGGCTGTGCCCGTGAGGTCATGCTCGCACAGGCTCTTGCCCACATCGACACCGCGCGCGGCAAGGAAGGTGTTCGCCATCCCGCCGCCAATGATCAAATGCTGCACCTTGCCGACAAGATTTTCCAGAACCGCCAGCTTGGTCGAAACCTTCGCCCCGCCAACAACCGCTGCAACCGGCGGGTTGGGCTTGCCCAAAGCCGCCTCGAGCGCAGTGAGTTCTTTCTCCATCGCCCGTCCAGCATAGGCAGGCAGCAGTTTCGCCAGCCCTTCGGTCGATGCATGCGCACGGTGCGCGGCGGAAAAGGCATCATTCACATAGAAATCGCCATGGGCCGCAATCCCGGCGGCAAATTCGCCGTCATTGGCCTCTTCACCTGGCCAAAAGCGCACATTGTCGAGAAGGCCAATGTCGCCTGCAGCAAGAATGCCCAAGGATTGCTCTACCACCGGCCCCATGACCTCTGGCACGAACATGATTTCCTTGCCCAAAACTTCCTCGACATCGCCTTGCACCATGCTGGTCGACAAGACGGAGGATCGCTTGCCGCCCGGACGCCCGAAATGCGCCAGCAAGAGCACTTTTGCGCCCCTCTCGCTCAGCTCAAGAATGGTCGGCTTGACCGCCTCGACCCGCGTTACGTCGGTCGCAGAGCCGCCGTCCATTGGCAGGTTCAGATCAACCCGAACCAATGCAACCTTGCCGGTCACATCACCCAAATCATCAAGCGTTTTGAAGTTTGCCAATGGTGCTTCCTTGTTTTGAGGCCCAAGCTTTGATGCGTGTCCAAAGAGGCGCGACGGTGCGCGCTTAAAGCAGGCCTGCCATCACACCGGAGGTATCGATCATCCGGTTGGAGAAGCCCCACTCGTTGTCATACCAGCTGACCACACGGGCAAGCTTGCCCTCCATCACCGATGTTTCGAGGCTGTCGATTGTCGAGCTGGCCGGATAGTGATTGAAATCGCTGCTGACGAGCGGCTGATCGGTATAGGCCAAAACGCCGGCCATAGGTCCTTCTGAGGCTGCCTTCAGCGCGGCATTCAGCTCCTCTGCCGAGGTATCGCGGCCCGGGGTAAAGACCAGATCAACCAGGCTGACATTGGGCGTCGGGACGCGGACAGACGATCCGTCAAGCTTGCCTGCCAGTTCCGGCAGCACCAAACCCACAGCCCGCGCCGCGCCAGTGGTGGTCGGGATCATATTCTGAGCCCCGCCGCGCGCCCGGCGCATATCACCATGCATCTGGTCCAGCATGCGCTGATCATTGGTGTAGGAATGGATCGTGGTCATAAACCCGCGCTCAATCCCAACCGTTTCGTTCAGGACTTTCGCAACCGGTGAGAGACAATTGGTGGTGCAGCTCGCGTTTGATACAATCACATCATCTGCTGTCAGCGTGTCGTGGTTTACGCCGTAAACGATTGTCGCGGATACGTTTTTCGCCGGAGCAGAGATCAACACCCGCTTGGCACCTGCCTTAAGGTGCGGCTCGGCAGCTTCGTGGCTTTGGAAAAAGCCGGTGCATTCCAGCACAATATCCACGCCTTGCGCAGCGTGCGGCAGATTGGCGGGGTCACGTTCGCTCGTGACAGCAATTGATTTGCCATTGACGATGATCGCATTGTCCGATGTCTCAACCGTGCCGGGAAAACGGCCATGGGTTGAGTCATACTGGAACAGCAGAGCGTTGGACTGCGTATCAGCCAGATCGTTGATCGACACCAGATCCAGATCGTGATCATCACGCTCCAGCAATGCCCGTGCCACAAGACGGCCAATCCGGCCAAATCCGTTAATTGCAACCTTAGTCGCCATGAAAAACTCCTGCTTTATCCGTTAAGTCTGTCAATGATCTGCGGAACAATCTGGTCCGCGGTAAATCCGAAATGGCTGAACAAATCGCTGGCAGGTGCGGAACCGCCAAACCCGTTCATACCAATATTCACGCCGTCCGTTCCTGTGTAGCGTTCCCAGCCGAAGCTCGTACCAGCCTCAATCGAAACCTTGAGCGTTTCTTTGCCCAGTGTATCATCGCGATACTGCTGCGGCTGCTCGTCAAACAGCTCTGTGCAAACCATCGAGACCACTTTTGCAGCGACCCCCTTCGCGGCGAGCGCATCGGCGCACTCACAGGCCAAAGCCACTTCCGACCCTGTGGCAATCAAAGTCACCTGAGCTGCCTCATCACAGGCTTTGACGACATAGCCGCCCTTGGCAGACAAATTTTCCGTGCTCGCCTCAAGCCGCAATTGCGGCAAGCCTTGCCGGCTCAGCGCCAATACGGTGGGACGGTCCTTTTGCCGAAGCGCGGCTGACCAGCATTCCGCCGTCTCGACCGTATCGGCAGGACGCATGACCAAGAGGTTGGGCATAGCGCGCAAGGATTGCAAATGCTCGATCGGTTGGTGCGTTGGACCATCTTCGCCAAGGCCGATGCTGTCATGGGTCATCACATAAATCGCCCGGCATTGCTGCAAGGCAGACAAGCGGATTGCACCGCGCGCGTAATCGGTAAAGACCAAAAAGGTCCCGCCATAAGGCACCACGCCGCCATGCAGCGCCATGCCGTTCATGGCCGCCGCCATGCCAAATTCACGAATGCCGTAATAGACATAGCGGTCGCCATAATCCTTAGCCGACATACCGTTCATACCGGCAGTTTTGGTGTTGTTAGACCCGGTCAAATCGGCGCTGCCGCCAAGGGTTTCCGGAACCAGCGGGTTCAGCACTTCCAACGCCATCTGGCTGGCCTTGCGGGTCGCGACTTTTTGCGGCTCGG
>CAZDHB010000070.1:0-12560 GCA_964505255.1 uncultured Porphyrobacter sp. | reverse complement strand
TGACATGTCTACTTTAGAACGCGTACGCTCGCTCGTCACTGATGGTGAAATCTCCAAGGCAGGTCTGGCCCGCGCCGCCGGACTTCATGCCAATACCTTGCGTGATTGCACCGAGGCCAGCTGGAACCCAACCACAGAGACCGTTGCCAAGCTGGAGGCATTCCTGAGCGCCAGCGATGATCGCCCTGCTCTGGTCGGTGCAGAGGAGATCATCAATGAGGCCCGCAATGGCCGAATGTATATTCTGGTTGATGATGAAGACCGCGAGAATGAAGGCGATCTTATCATTCCGGCACAAATGGCAACCCCTGATGCGATCAATTTCATGGCCACCCATGGCCGCGGGCTAATCTGCCTCGCACTGGACCGTGCGCGCGTTGAAACCCTTGGGCTTGAGCCGATGGCCCGCGATAACCGCGAAAGCATGCAGACCGCCTTCACCACCTCCATCGAAGCGCGCGAAGGCGTCACCACGGGCATCAGCGCAGCTGATCGGGCGCGCACTGTTGCGGTCGCAATCGATGCCATGAAGGGGCCGCAGGACATCGTCACACCGGGCCATGTCTTTCCTCTCACAGCCCGTGATGGCGGGGTTCTGGTGCGTGCCGGACACACCGAGGCGGCGGTCGATATCTCGCGGCTAGCCGGCCTCAATCCATCCGGTGTCATTTGTGAAATTATGAATGATGACGGGACAATGGCGCGCCTTGATGACCTCATCGGCTTTGCCCGCAAGCATGATCTCAAAATTGGCACTATTCGCGACCTGATCGAATATCGGATGCGCCATGATCACCTTGTGAAACATATCGGCGAAAGCGACTTCACTTCCGATTACGGCGGCGCTTGGCGGATGCTCACTTACCGCAACACGGTCGATGGTAGCGAGAGCTATGTTTTGCAGAAAGGGCGCGTGACGCCGGGCGAAGCGACCCTCACCCGCGTGCATCCCATCTCGATCTTTGACGACCTCTTGGGTCAACCCGGACCGCGCAAACGCACGTTGCAACGCGCCATGCAAGTTGTCGGAGAGCATGGTTCGGGCGTCATCGTCCTCATCACCGGCAGGCCGGCCGATCCCGATAGCTACAGCGCAGAGGACGAGGTTCGCAATGTCGGTATCGGTTCACAAATTCTGGCCGATCTGGGTGTTGAGGACATGATCCTCCTATCCAATTCACAGCCGCATTTGGTCGCAATTGGCGGTTACGGCCTCAACATTATCGATCATAAGCCCATTCCCGAATAGGCTCTGACGCAAGCCCCCCTCCTCTGTTTGAAAGATCCTCATGGCCCAGTTCCTGATTGTCGAAGCCCGCTTTTACGACCACCTCAATGACATGCTAATCGCCGGAGCGCGCGCTGCACTCGAGAACGCTGGCCATTCCGCCGAAATCCTGACCGTACCGGGCGCGCTTGAAATACCCGGTGCAATTGCGATGGCGGCTGAGAGCGGTCAGTATGACGGCTTTGTGGCCATCGGTGTCGTCATTCGCGGCGAAACCTACCACTTCGAAATTGTCGCCGGGGAGAGCGCGCGCGGCATTCTGGCGCTGACGATGGACGGCATCGCCATTGGCAATGGCATCATCACGACCGAGGATGAGGATCAGGCGCTGGTCCGCGCCGATGCTGCCAAAAAGGACAAGGGCGGAGAGGCCGCAAAAGCCGCCATCGCGCTGCTGGAATTGCAAAACCGGTTTGCCGGGTAGATTTTGCTCCGGCCTTGGTTGAAACGCTGGGCCCATGCGCTGGGCCTATGCGCGCGCGCAATCCCTAAGGGGCGCCGTCAAGAAACTCGGACAGACCCAGCGGTGCATAAGGCCCGATAATCAGCTGTTCAAAGACGCCGATTCCCAAATCCGCCTCACCGCCCTCACCGCCGCGCAATCGGACGAGCATTTGCACATGCAAATTTTCCGGTGCCAAGGGGTCCAAGCCGGCCAGTTCAATATCCTCGCGTTCGGCGGCCTCCTCCCCGTGATAAATGCCGTGGCCCCACTTTGGGTGCGTATAGCCCAGCCCCTTCATCTGAAACTGGCCAATTTTCTCCAGCGCAATCGGGTGCTTTGCCGCAGCCTCGCCCATTTTATCGGCAAATGAGGGCTCCAGACTCAATTGTCCCGCCACGGGCCAGCGCGTGCCCTTTTCCAATTCGCATTGCAGCACGCCCGCCCCTTCCACGATATCAGCCGCCCCTGCTCCAGCAACAGCCCAAGCTGCGCGGGTATTCCATGGATTGCCCTGCGTGTCGGCGTTGATGTGGAAGAACAAGCTGCCACTGGCCAAGTTGAGCGGCGTCCATTGCCAGAAGAACGCGGGCATCGGCTGCTCCGGAATAGGCTGCGGATCGCGCGCACCAATCGGCCTCACCCCCCAGCTTCGATCACGCGTGCCGATTGTTCCTGCGGATAGCGCCGCCCGCTCTCCATCGACCGAAATCCATCCGCTGTATGATCCGTTTTGCGTCATCCGGGTGTAGTCCATAAACGCCCTTGTGCCGATCCGCTGCGTAAAGCGCGGCTCCTCAATCGGGAAGGCGCGGGCCGAAAACTCCAATTCCGCAGAAATCCCCTCACTCTCTGCCACGGACAGCCGGAGCACGTTCAAAGGCTCAATTATGTCGATACTAATCGGGCCGCAGATCAAATCCATCCGTTCTGCGTTCAAGGTCCGGCTGGCATGAATGCAATGCTGAACACCCTCGCGGATCACGCAGAAATGAGCGTCCATAATGCCAAGCTGCGGATAGACCCCCAAGGCTCCTGCGAAAAAACCGCTTCCATCCGGCGCATAGCCATTGAAGAAATAGCGGTCGTAAAAATTGCGGTCGGTCCCCGCATAGGCAATCGGTTCGGCCGTTTGATGGATCGGAAAATCATCGCCTTTGCTGAGTGCCAATTGTCATTCCTTTGGTTGCGAATTTATTGGTTTTGAATCTATCGGGAAAGCGCCAAACCCTGCGGCTAGGATGATCCCATTTCCTCTTTCAGCGCGCCGAGGCTGTCATGCTCCAGTGCCAAGGCGCAGGCCCCGCGTGCCATCGAAAGGAAGTTAGCATCGCCCCGCTCGGTGCGTTCGACAAAGGCGGCACTGAACACGGCTGTGGTCAGCCCGTGCAGCGCCTCGATCCGGTAATCTTGCCAGATATCCTCACGCGTTAACGCTACGCCGCGCTCGCTCATTTGAGCGCAGTAAAGCTCAAGCAATTCGGTTTCATGCGCGCGCCGCAATTCGTCGCCAATTCCGCAGCCAAGGAAATAGCCAATATCAATCATTGCGCGGCCAGCGGTAGCCGTTTGCCAATCGAGGATTGCGATGGGCTCTTTCCCGCCGTGGATATCGAACAGCATATTATCGAGCCGAAAGTCGCCATGGACGAGGCATTGCGGTTCCGCCGGCGCTCTTTCCCAGATATTCGCCTCGGCCGCATCCTCGCATAGCTGCATATACTCAGGCTCGAGAATGTCCTGATATCGCTCGGCAAAAACCTTCTGCGCCTCAGGGTATAGCGCGGCAATCTGCTCCCGCGCGCCAACCCTCGGGGCGAGCCAGTCGGCCTTTAAAAATTTCGCATTCCCCCAGCTCGGCGCATGAAACGCCGCCGCCTGACAAACCGCTGCCCGAGCATCCTCAATCGTGCAGCCAGCGATTTGGTCCCCCCCGCGAGCAGGACCCAAATCTTCAAAAATAAGCGCGAAACTTGCCCCATCTTCGCTTGCCTCAGCGAAAAAGCTGTGCGGCACGCGCACATCGAGCGCTCCGGCGCCCTCGCGGTAAAAAGCGACCTCTTTGGCATAAAGGCCGAGCATCGCAGCTGTGCCCGCACTGGCCTCGTTCGCAGCAGGAAATTTGCTGGCAAGCGTTGCGGGAGCCTGTCCGTCATCGGCGACGTCCAAGTGGAACCGGACGCTATCGCCGACTTGGCCAGTGCCAATCGGCTCCCATCTGAGGCCTTTGATTGGCCAACCGGTCACGGTCCTTAGCCAAGCAGGCGTAACCGCATCGGGATGGGTTGGAAATGCGTTCAAGACTGGCCCATTATCTCCCGGCACCGAAAAGGCATGCCGGGAGACTAAGCCAGAAATCTCAAACCGCAATCATCGTTTTTGATCGCTCAGCCAAAGCAGGCGGAACCGGCATAATGCGCGCTGGCGCCCAGTTCTTCTTCGATGCGGATGAGCTGATTGTATTTCGCGAGCCGATCAGACCGCGCCAAAGAGCCGGTTTTGATTTGGCCGCAATTGGTCGCCACCGCCAGATCGGCAATGGTCGCATCTTCCGTTTCGCCAGAACGATGGCTCATGACCGAGGTGTAGCCAGCGCGGTGCGCAATATCGACCGCATCGAGCGTTTCGGACAAAGTCCCGATCTGATTGACTTTCACCAGCAAAGAGTTTGCCAGCCCCTGCTCGATACCATCGCTAAGCCGCGCGGGATTGGTCACGAACAGATCATCACCCACCAATTGCACGCGGTCTCCGATCAAATCGGTCAGCGCCTTCCAACCGGCGAAATCATCTTCATCCATGCCGTCTTCGATCGAGCGGATCGGATAATCATCGCACAATTTCGCCAGATAGGCGGCCATTTCATCCCCGTTTAGAGAGAGGTTCTCGCCCGAGATTTGATATTTGCCATCTTTGAAAAACTCACTCGAGGCACAATCCAGCGCCAAGGCGACTTGCTCACCCGGCTTAAAACCCGCCTCCTCGATTGACGCCATGATAAAGTCGAGCGCATCGCGCGTGCTGGCCAGATCCGGGGCAAAACCGCCCTCGTCGCCAACTGCTGTGGCCAGCCCTTTTGCGTGAAGTTTTTTCTTTAAGGTATGGAAAATTTCCGCACCCCAACGCACCGCTTCTGCAATGCTGTCGGCGCCGACCGGCATGACCATAAATTCCTGAATATCAATCGGGTTATCGGCGTGTTCGCCCCCGTTGATAATGTTCATCATCGGCACGGGCAAAACATGACCTGATACACCGCCGACATATGAATAAAGCGGCAAACCTCGCGCATTCGCCGCCGCTTTCGCAGTGGCCATGCTGACGCCCAGAATGGCATTCGCGCCAAGCCGCGCCTTGTTTGGTGTACCGTCCAGCGCAATCATCGCGCTGTCCAGATCGCGTTGATCTTCTGCATCCAGACCCAGCAGCGCCTCGGCAATTTCGCCATTGACCGCATCCACCGCTTTCAAAACGCCCTTGCCCAAATAGCGATCCTTGTCGCCGTCGCGCAATTCAACCGCCTCATACGCACCGGTTGATGCACCCGAGGGCACGGCGGCGCGGCCAAAGCTGCCGTCATCCAGCAAGACATCAACTTCAACGGTTGGATTGCCGCGGCTATCAAGGATTTCCCGGCCGTGCATATCGATGATCGCAGTCATGAGCGTAAAATTCTCCGTTTGGGGTGTTGTAATTGCGTAAGACACCACTACATTTAAGTCACAAGGCGCATTATGCGCCCAGCCTATTATCGGCAAGGTCGCACAACGCTTATTTTTTGATGTTTAGAGGCTTCAAATTCACCGAATATGCAAGAGAGCAGTTGTAAGCTGTCCTAAAGAAAAACGAACGACAGCCTAGATCTAGAGCCGAAACAAAGAACGAAGACAGGAAATACAATGGCCGAAGCAAAGAAATCGACCGCAAAGCCGGCTGCCAAGAAAGCGGCCCCCAAACGGACCGCTGTGAAAAAGGCGTCAGCGAAGAAGCCGGCCACGGCGAAGACCTCGGCGAAAAAAGCGCCTGTTAAAAAGAGCGCGGCCAAACCGGCCGCAGCCAAAAAGCCGGCGACACGCAAAGCGGCGACCCGCCGCACTTCCGCCTCATCAACCAAACCCACTCCGGCGAAACGCGCCGCTTCCAAAACTGCTAGAAAGGGAGCCAAGACCATGGCCAATTCATCCAACACCACCGAAGCCAAATCCCGTTTCAACGCTGCTCTCGAAGAAGCCAAAGCAGGCGCTGCAGCCCTCAAAGAAGAAGGCAAATCCCGCGCAGCGGCTTATGGCGGCGAAGCGCGCGGCAAGAGCGAAGACTGGGTCACCGATGCCAAGGCCTATGGCGCAGATGCCAAGGTCAAAGGCAAGGAATTGGCAACCGAGGGCAAGGAAAAGGCCAGCGATGGCCTGCGCACCCTTAGCCAAGCCGTGGCCGATAATGCGCATTATGTGGATGAGCAATTGGGTGCACGTTACGGCGATTACGCCCGCACCGCCTCCAAAACCTTGTCGGATACCGCCGCCAAATTGGACGATAAATCCGTCGATGACCTGACCGAGGACGCACGCGAAGCTGTGCGTAAAAGCCCGGGTCTTGCGATTGGGATCGCCGCGGTGGCCGGATTTATGCTATCCCGTTTGTTCCGCCGCTAAGGCGCATCAAAACACGGGCCGATGAGAACCTTTGTTCGCCGCATCGGCCCCTGAGGTTCAAGGACAATCAATGAGGGTTGAGGAAGGCTCTGGTGAAGGAACTGCACCCGCCAGCGGTGCCGGAGCCAGTGCGCCGGGCTCCCATGATGATCCATCGTCTGAACAAACACGGTCTTTTGACCAGGAAAGCGATCTGCCTCCGCTCAGCGATGACGTAAAAGCCGCTATCGAAGATGGCAAGACATACGCCGCAGCGGAAATTGCCTTTCAGAAGAGCCGCGCCGCCTGGACCGGCAACCGTGTCAAATATATCGCTGTCTTTGCTATATTCGCGCTGGGTTTCGTGCATCTGGCGCTCATCGCCATGGTCGTGGGCGCGGTCATTGCGCTATCGCAGATCATCGATCCATGGGCCGCGACAGGGATCGTCACTCTTGCCCTCTTGCTCGGTGCTGCAATCTTGGGTCTGCTCATCAAAGCGAAAATCGGCGATATTTCCTCCGCCTTCGCAAAGGAGGAACCCGGCTCTCCCAAGGATGAGCCATCGTGAACTCTCTCAAAAGACAAATGCTGGAAGACAAGGCATTGCGCGACGCCGCCAAGGCTCTGGTCGAGGCAGACAGGCAGCATTTGCGCGAAAACTTCTCTAACAAAGGGCTCGCTGCGCGCGCGATCGAGCGATTGAGCGAAGGCGCGAGCGATGTTTACGAGGAAGCCGCCGCCACCGCTTCCGATAACAAGGGCGCGCTTGCGGCAATTGTTGCAGCCCTCGTCCTCTGGTTTGCCCGCAATCCGATCAGCGACTTGCTGAATTCCGAGCGGGCAACATCGGCTCCGGGGCATGCGGATGATGCGCAAGAGGATCCCAAGCTTCAACCCGATAGCGAGATTGATCCGGATGCTCTGAGCGATGAGCATAACGGCAATTGAGCGAGCGCGGCGCAAATTTCCAATGCACCGCGTCATAGCCATGCAACATATCGGGTGCTTATTTGGCGTGTTTGAGGGCCTCGACACTCCTCTCGGACCGCCTGATCAACCGCTTAAGCTTAAGGTCAGACAAAGGCTGTAAAAGACACGCGAACGCCGCCGCAATCCAATAAGGGATAGACTGCCATGAATTATCCTAACTCTGATTACACCGATCCCGATTTCGTCGACACCGAATTGGCTGATCCAGCGGCTTATCCGCGGCTGGCCAGCAAACGCGACGCTTTGAAAGAGCGGATCGAGACCGGGCGGCAACGCTTGGCAGAACGCGATCTTGCCGCGACCGCGAAAAAGGCCGCGGATGATGCGATCGAATTCACGAAGGAACACCCCATTGCAGTGGTTGCTGGTGCCATCGGCGTCGGTCTGCTCATTGGCGCCATGACGAAACCGGGGCGCGCTGCCGGAAAACAGGTTGCGCAGCGATCCACCATGGCCGCATCAATCGCGAAAGAGGCCGCGCTGGCGTTTGGTCTCGCAGCCTTCGACCGGATGAACCAAGCGGCGAGCGATGCAAAGCAAAGCAGCACGGATAGGCTGGAAGATGTGACTGACACGCTCAGCACTAAGGCCCGCGCTGTAAAACGCGATGCGGCCTATAAAGCGGAAGTCGCCAATGATGCTGTGAAGACCGCGACCCGCCGGGCAAGCCGCAAATCTGGCCGGACGATCCGCGATGCCAAGGCACGGCTCAAACGCTGAGTCTTAGGCCGTCCTGAGGGCCGTGCTCCTATTTCCTGAAAAGGGTGATGGTCACAAGGTGGTGATAGCGGCCGCACATCCGTTTGTCAGAGCCGCAGCTTGGGCTATGCCGACCCCAGCCAAGCGCAAGGCGTAATTGTCTTGTCGCCCCCTCATTCTTGAAGAGACCCATTGTCATGGAAGAGACAGAAACCAAGCAAACACTTTATCTCGTCATGGGTGGCCGCGTGACTGACCCCCGCTCGGTCGAGTTCAAAGACCCGGAGAGTATTCACGTCGCCGGTGTTTATTCCGACTATGAAACCGCCGAAGACGCATGGCGCGGGAATGCCCAGCGCACGGTGGATGATGCCGAAATGAAATATGTGCTGGTGCATCTACACAAGCTGCTTGATCCCAGCCTGTAATCAGCTCGGGTTTTAGCCTGCTGTCTTTCAAGTGCGACCCTTGACCGGCGCGTTCCAGCAAGCACACTATTGGACAAGCCATGGCCGCACAGCTGCGCCCTTTTCAATCGAGCGACGCCGAAGCGCTCAGCCTCATTTGCCGCGAAGCGATCGCGCAAATCGGGCCGCGCGCTTACTCGCCCAAGCAGATCGCCGCATGGCTTGGCCGTCACCCCGGTGCCGAACGCTATAAACAGCGAGCCGCAGATGGACATATGATCTTTGTGGCGGCGGACGAAGCAGACGCGCCGCTGGCATATGCTTTGCTAGAAATTGATGAAGACGCAGCCGGCGCGCCAAACAGAAACAGCGCCCCAACTGATGGCCATTTGGACCACCTTTACTGTCATCCGAGCGCCACGGGCGCAGGTCTCGCCGAGCAGCTTTTAACAATGGCAGAGGACGCCGCCCTCGCTCACGGCCTGACCCGGCTTTACACCGAAGCAAGCGAATTGGCGGTCGGGGCCTTCGAAAGAGCAGGCTATGTCAAAACCCATCGCCGCGATTTCGCAATCGAGCATAAGGGAGAGGCCGTCGCCATCCACAATTACGCGATGGAAAAAAGGCTCACTTGAACTCGATCTTGCTGACCAGATAAAAGCGATCACCCGAAGGCACCGTCACTTCAACCTCGTCATCCAGCTGCTTGCCAATCAATGCCCGGCCAATCGGTGAGTTGTAAGAAATACGGCCCTTGCTGGCATCGGCTTCTGTCTGGCCGACAATTTGATAGGTGATCGGCTTGTCATCATCATCGAGCAGCGTGACCGTGGCGCCGAACACAATTCGATCGCCCGAAAGCGTCGTTGGATCAATGATTTGAGCCCGGCTCACCTTGTCTTCTATGTCTGAAATATGCGCTTCGACTTGGCCCTGCCGTTCCTTTGCCGCGTGATATTCCGCGTTTTCCGACAAATCGCCATGGGCCCGCGCCTCCTCAATGGCATCGACAATCACCGGGCGCTCGTCACGCAAAGCCTTAAGATCAGCCATGAGCATTTCATAGCCTTCAGCGAGCATTGGTACCTTTTCCACGAGACTTCTTCCTTTCGTCTCAATCACTTATTGGCACTTACCCGGCAATGAAACCCTATACCGTAAAGCTACGGTACCGAATGAACGAATTGTCCGGAAAGTGAATTCGGGATATCTTAGTTTGTATAATAGTCTTGGAGCGAGCGCACTTCAAGCTCCTCTGGCGAAACGCGTGCAATCGCCTCTGACGCGGCAACAGAAGCGGTCGCGGTGGTGTAATAGGGGACCTTCTTATCCAAAGCCGATGCGCGGATCGATTGGGAATCGAGCAAGGATTGCCAACCCTCTGTCGTGTTGAAGATCAAATCGACATCACCATCGATAATTGCATCGACGATATGCGGCCTGCCTTCGGCGACTTTGTTGACGCGTTCAACATCCAGCCCCTGCTCGGTCAAATAGGTCTGTGTTCCGCCGGTCGCGATGACTTTAAAACCTTGCTCGAGCAGAGTTTTCACCGCGGGCAAGATAACCTGCTTGTCACCGCTCTTAACCGACACAAACAAAGTGCCAGCGCGCGGCAAGACCAGCCCTGCACCCAATTGCGATTTCAAAAATGCCGATGGGAAGTCATCGTCAATTCCCATAACTTCGCCGGTGCTCTTCATCTCCGGCGTTAAGACCGGGTCAGCGCCGGGAAAACGGGCGAAGGGGAACACAGCCTCTTTGACGGCCATATGTTCGGGCCGAATGTTGAAGGGTTCAAACTGAGTGAGGCTCTCGCCCGCCATAACGCGGCTGGCGACCTTGGCAATCGGACGGCCAATAGCCTTCGCCACAAATGGCACTGTCCGGCTGGCACGCGGGTTTACCTCGATCAGATAGACCTTATCCGCCGGGTCGCCCTCTGCCTCTGCGTCTTTCACCGCGAATTGCACATTCATCAACCCGCGCACGTTAAGCGAAAGCGCAAGCGCCCTCGCCTGCCGCTCCATCTCGGCCACAATGGCATCGGACAGGCTGTAAGGCGGAATGGTGCAAGCGCTGTCGCCGGAATGCACCCCTGCCTCCTCGATATGTTGCATCACGCCAGCAATGCGGACCTCTTCCCCATCGCTAACGACATCGACATCGCATTCGACCGCGTCACGCAAATATTGGTCGACCAGCACCGGACTGTCGCCAGAGACATTGACGGCGGTGTTGATGTAATCATCAAGCTGCGCCTCGCTATCGACGATCTCCATCGCCCTGCCGCCCAGCACATAGGAGGGCCGCAGCAGCACCGGATAGCCGATATGGGCCGCCACCGCCGCTGCTTCATCGCGGCTTTTCGCAATACCGTTATCGGGCTGTTTCAATTCCAGCTCATTGACCAGTTTGGCAAAACGCTCGCGGTCTTCGGCAAGGTCAATCGCATCGGGCGAAGTGCCAAGGATGGGAATGCCTTCCCTTTCCAGCGCCGCCGCCAGCTTCAGCGGGGTCTGCCCGCCGAACTGGACAATGACCCCGACCAGATCGCCGCGTGATTGTTCAACGCGTAAAATTTCGAGCACATCTTCCTCGGTCAAAGGCTCGAAATAGAGCCGGTCAGAGGTGTCGTAATCGGTCGAAACGGTTTCGGGATTGCAATTGACCATGATTGTCTCAAACCCCGCCTCGCGCAAGGCATAGCAGGCGTGGACACAGCAATAGTCAAACTCGATCCCCTGTCCGATGCGGTTCGGTCCGCCGCCAAGGATCACAATCTTTTTCGCATCGCTCGGCAAGGCCTCATCCTCGCTCTCGCCAAAGCTGGGCGCTTCATAAGTCGAATACATGTAAGGCGTAATCGCTTCAAATTCCGCCGCGCAGCTGTCGATCCGTTTGAACACCGGCCTAACGCCGAGTTTTTCGCGCAATTCGCGAACCTCGCTTTCGCTGGTTGCCCCCGCCATGGCCCGCATAGCGTCATGCACCAGCCCCGCGCGCGAGGCCTGAGCCTCGCCCATGCCGCCCGGAACCCCGACCGAGCGCACAGCCAGCGCCGCCAGCCGTTTATCGGAAAAGCCCATGGCCTTTATCCGCCGCAATTCCTGAGCATCACCCGGCAAACCATCCGCGGTAATGGCCTTTTCCTCAGCCACAATCGCCTCGAACTGGCGGAGGAACCACGGATCAAACCCGGTGATCGGTTGCAATTCCTCAACGCTCATCCCTTCACGCAAGGCTTGCGCAATTTTGAGCACACGGTCCGGGGTGCGCTGAGACAATTGAGCGGTGAGTTCGTCTCGCTTAGCTCCCTCAAGCGCGGGCACGCGGTTAAACCCGTCCAGCCCCGTTTCGAGGCCGCGCAGCGCCTTTTGCATGGATTCCGCAAAAGAGCGCCCAATCGCCATCACCTCACCAACCGATTTCATCGCAGTGGAAAGCGTTGCATCAGCGCCCTTGAACTTCTCAAAGGCGAAACGCGGGATTTTGGTCACGACATAATCAATCGTCGGCTCAAAACTGGCCGGAGTCGCGCCGGTAATCTCGTTCTGGATCTCGTCCAGCGTATAGCCCACAGCCAATTTCGCCGCGACTCGCGCAATCGGAAATCCGGTCGCTTTCGAGGCCAAGGCCGAGGAGCGCGAAACACGCGGGTTCATCTCGATCACGATCAACCGGCCATCGGCAGGGTTCACCGCAAACTGGACGTTGGAACCGCCGGTTTCTACGCCAATTTCGCGCAGCACATTGAGCGAGGCGGTCCGCATGATCTGATATTCTTTATCAGTCAGCGTCAGCGCAGGGGCAACGGTGATACTGTCGCCGGTATGCACGCCCATCGGATCGACATTTTCAATCGAGCAGATGATGATGCAATTGTCCTTTTTATCGCGGACAACCTCCATCTCGTATTCTTTCCACCCGAGCAGCGATTCCTCGATCAGCACCTCGGTCGTGGGGGATGCCTCCAGCCCCTCGCGCACGATCTTTTCAAATTCGGACTTGTTGTACGCAATCCCGCCGCCGGTTCCCCCTAGGGTGAAGCTGGGGCGGATAATGCTGGGAAGCCCGGTGCGCTCCAGCACTTCGTAAGC
>CAZDHB010000069.1:0-12667 GCA_964505255.1 uncultured Porphyrobacter sp. | reverse complement strand
TTGCTTTGACCAAGCCGCCCTCGTCAACACCAGCCTCTTGATTGTTGGTTATGCTCGGGCCGTCATCGCGTTTGGAAGCCGTGACGATCACCGCATCGCTAGCAGCTTCGGCCACTGCAATGGCTTGCTGGGCACGGCCCTCCTGCGCGAATGCTTCCAAAGCCGCTTCGCTGCCAAATGTAGGCACATTGCCGTCCGATACCGCGCTCGCGGCTTGTGGCGGCGTAATGTCTGCACAACCAGCCAGACCCAATGTTAGCCCCAGTGCCAAAACCGATGTCAGTGACGCGAGAAAACGGCGGATCATTGTAGTTCTCCCAATCCAAGCCCCCGTAAGAAGCTACATCATTGCATCGTTTTGGCAAAATCCTCGATCTGTTCCATGCTCACAAGGCTGATCACCTCGGCCTCCTTGTCGATCCGGCCAACCATCGGTCCCAGCACTTTACCGCCCAGCTCCACAAAACGCTCCGTCCCATCGGCGCGCATCGCCAGAACGCTTTCGCGCCAGCGCACACGGCCCGTGACCTGCTCCACCAGCAAAGCCTGCTCTTCGGCCGGATCGCTCACTTTAGCTGCGGTCACATTGGCATAGATCGGCACCGACAATCCGGCAGGCGGTGTGGCGGCCAATGCCTCTTCCATGCGATCTGCGGCGGCCTGCATCAAAGAGCAATGAAACGGCGCCGAAACCGGCAATTTGATGCCGCGTTTGATCCCGTGCTCTTTGGCAAGACCAATCGCGCGCTCAATTGCGCCAACATGGCCCGACAAGACCACTTGGCCGGGATCATTGTCATTGGCAATTTCGCACACCTCCCCCTCGGCAGCCGCTGCGGCCAAAGCGGTCGCTTTTTCGATATCCGCCCCAAGCAGCGCCGCCATTGCCCCCTCGCCCACCGGAACCGCTTCCTGCATCGCTTGCCCGCGCAATTTGAGCAGCCTTGCGGTGTCTGCGAGGCCGAACGCGCCCGCCGCGCATAAGGCGGTGTATTCACCAAGCGAATGGCCTGCGACGCAGCTCGCCGCCGAAGCCAGCTTCACGCCAAATTCCTCCTCCAGCACGCGCAAAGTGGCGATTGCATTGGCCATGATCGCGGGCTGCGCGTTCTCTGTCAGGGTCAAGGCGTCTTCTGGCCCCTCGCGCATGATCGCAAACAGTTTTTGGGAAAGCGCGTCATCGACTTCTTCGAAGACGGCTCGCGCCGCCGGGCTAGCCTCTGCCAGTTCTGCGCCCATGCCGATTTTCTGGCTGCCTTGTCCGGGGAAGATGAATGCGGTCATGATATCAAAAGGCTCCTGAATGGAAATTCGCTACGCTAAAGCGCGCTATGAAAGGGGACGATGTGATTGCCTGCAGAATGGCCAATGGCTGCGCGGCCGAGATAGGGAATGCCGCTTAGCGCACACCAATGGCTGGCGATTTCTTCCGCATTGCGGCCAAAGGGGCGGTCATTTTCGGGAATATCGCTCACCTCGCCAAGGCGAATTCCAGCGCAATCGCCAAGATTGTTTGAAATTTGCCAGAACAGGCGGTCAATCGCGTAAAGATGCTCCGACACTTCTTCTAATATAATCACATGGCCAGCGACATCAGGCATGTGTTCCATCCCGATCATCATCGCCAATGTGGTCAGATTAAAGGCCAGCGTTGGCCGATCATCCAGCCCAGGCTCTAAACCCGAGGTGTCGCCCATAAGGAATGCCAAAGCCCGGCGCACTGCCGCCTCGCCGCCTGCCCGGCCAATATCGACCGGCATGGGCGCATGCACGCTTTTGCCGATCTGGGCCTTATGCAAAGCGCCCAATAAGAACCCGCAATCGGAATAGCCCATATACGTCTTGTCATACGCAGATGCTTTAACGCCGGTCATAAATGACTGAATAATCCGGTTCGAACCATACCCGCCTTTGGCAAACCAAACCGCATCAAAGCCGGGATCATTCGCGCATTCCAGCAGCGCCGCTGCGCGCACCGCATCAGGCCCTGCAAAATGCCCGTCCTTGGCAAAGCACTGCTCATGAAACACCAGTTCCAGATCAGGAAACTCGGCCTCAGCCAATGCAGTCACCGCATCGGCATGTTCGCGTTTTAGCGGAGTTGCAGGGGCACAGATTGCAATGCGCGGCATAAAACTCGCCTTAGCCCGCTTGTCATCGTGCTCGCAACTCAATAGCGCGCAAAAGATGAGTGATTTCCCCACACCTCAAGAGCTTTTGTCCCGGCCGTTCTTTTTTGTCGGGATTGGCGGATCGGGCATGCTCCCGCTGGCGCAGATACTGAAGGGGCGCGGGGCCGATGTTGCAGGTTCCGACCGCAGCCTCGATCAAGGCCGCACGCCAGAGAAATTCGCCGCCATGACTGCGCAGGGCTTCACCCTTGTCCCGCAAGATGGCAGCGGAATCACATCCGCAGATCAAATCGTCGTCGCTTCTGCCGCGATTGAGGATAGCGTGCCTGAAATCGCCCAGGCGCGCGCGCTAGGCTGCCTTAGGATGACCCGGGCCGAGCTTAATTCCATCCTGTTCAACACATCAGGCGCAGGAATTGCGATTGCCGGTACTAGCGGCAAATCCACCGTCACCGGAATGCTTGGCTGGATCATGCAGGCCTGCGGGCGCGAGCCGACCGTTATGAACGGCGCGGTGATGAAGAATTTTGTGAGCGATGCCCGCCCTTTCGCCAGTTCCGTCGTTGGGGGTGAGAGCATTTATGTGAGCGAGGTGGATGAAAGCGATGGCTCTATCGCTTTATACAGACCCGCTGTCGGTGTGCTGCTCAATGTTAGTCTCGATCACAAAAGTATGGATGAGCTGCGGGTTCTTTTCGGAGACTACCTTGGGCGCAGCCGGATTTCGGTGATCAATGCCGACAATGCAGAGGCGCTGGCGCTGCTGCCGCAAGCCAAAGAGGTGATCACTTTCGGCATCGAGCAGGAAAAGGCGCAGATCGGCATTGCCAAAGGCAGCATTGCCGAGGGGCCAACCCGTCAGGCCGCGATGGTGATTGATCGTCATGATGGCAGCGAGCACGCCCTGACGCTGGCTTTGCCGGGAAGGCACAATCTCTCCAATGCATTGGCCGCCATTGCTGGCGCTGCAGCGGCAGGCATCCCGGTAAAAGCGGCTGTCGCTGCATTGAGCGAGTTTGCCGGACTGGCGCGGCGGTTCGATATTGTCGGGACCAGCAATTCGGGTGTCACGGTGATTGATGATTTTGGCCATAATCCCGAGAAATGCGCCGCCACCTTACGCACATTGAAGGCGCATAAGGGGCGCGTGCTGGCCTTTTTCCAGCCGCATGGATACGGACCCTTGCGGCAAATGGGCGCTGAGCTGGCTGAGACATTTGCAGATCTTCTGGATGATGAAGACCTGACGATACTGTGTGATCCGGTCTATTTTGGCGGAACCGTTGATCGCAGCGAGGGCAGCGAGCGGATCATTGGCCTTATCGAACAAGCCGGTGGCAGCGCGCTGCACATTCCAAGCCGCGAAGAGGTTGGCGAATACCTGACGCAGCAGGCCAGAGCGGGGGACCGAATTGTCATCATGGGTGCGCGCGATGATACTTTGTCGGTTTTTGCCCGCGATTTGCTGGCGAAACTGGGTTGAGGCGGGATCTTCTAAGCGCAGAATGCCCTTCTTATTCCGCAGCAGGAGAAGCATCCTGGGCCTCTTCGGCAATTTCCGCGGCGGGATTGTGACGGTACAGCACTGAGCGGTCCCGGCCCATCGCCTTTGCACCGTAAAGCGCAGAATCCGCCTCGGCGAAAGCAAGGCTCATCTCCTGTCCGCGGCCCATAACGGCCCCCAGACTAACCGTGTAAGGCAGAGTTTCTGCATCGCCGACTGACAGGATTTCACTGGCAATCTGCTCGCGCACATCTTCGGCCACCGTCATCAATTGCGCAGGTCGTTCAGCGCGGCAGATGATGGCAAATTCCTCGCCGCCGATGCGGTAAATTTCAGAATGGCCATAGCTCGTCATGGCTTGCCGAACTGTCCGAGCCATATGCCGCAAAACAGCATCGCCTGCCTGATGGCCAAAGGTATCATTGATTTGCTTAAACCGGTCGATATCAACCACCAGCAAGCCCTCCGCATCGCTCAGGGCGGCGCGGCGGCGCTCAAACGCTCGGCGATTAAGCAAGCCGGTGAGACTGTCGGTCAATGCCATTTGTCCAAGCTCGCTTGCCCGGTCTAGCGCCCTGTCTCGCTGACGCTGGATTTCTACGAAGCGGTCACCCACAGCAAGCGAGGTTACCACCGCCAGAACCACGACACCGACCAAAGCGGGGCCGGACGGGTTGACGCCCCATGATATCACGCCAAGCGCTTCGAATAACAGAACAACGCCCGCAGCAATCGCCCCGGTCATGCTGAAGAGCAGCCAGCCTGCCACTCGGCTGCCCCGCCCGATTGCATCAACCAGCAGGCCAAAGACATAGATACCCGGGACAAAGAACACCGCCAAATAGAGCGCGGTATCGCGGTCATCCGGCAGCCAACCTGTAAGCAACACCAAAAGGCTTGCGAGGACAATCAGGATTGCAAGACCGCGCAGTATTTTGGAGGAGTAAAGGCGATGAAACCGGCGCTCCAGCATATAATCCGCCAGCAGCAAAGCGCCGGAACCGGCAAGCGAGAAACTCATCAGATTAACGCGCTTGACCCAAGCCGAAGGGAAATCAGCCAGCAAAGTTGAGCCAAGTCCCGGCGTCGTGACTGCAAATAGCAGCATGGCGAAAACCATCGCGATATGCAGCAGGATAAACCGCTGCTTCAAAATAGAATAGAAAAGCGCATCGTAAATAAGCGGGATAATGAGCAAGCCGCAGACCAGAACCGCTGGCATGACACCAGGCACCTGCGCGATTGCGCCCGTCATATCGGAGGCCCTGAGCGCGAGACCAGCCAAAGCATCCATCTGACCTTGCCCCGCGGCGCTTTCAGAGGCCATTTTGCTTAAGGCGAGCAAGCCAAGCGGATCAGATGCGGATTTCAGCAACTCGCCAAAAGACAAGTTGCTCGCTTCTACGGCCCCGGCGATTCGCGTAAATGCCGGGCCCGCAGAAGCGAACAGGTTAACCATCGTAAGTCAGTTGCGAGGCGCGTTGCACCTCACAACAGCTCCAGATTAGGTGTAATTGCTAAGCATTTCATTTGTGTGACATGGGGCAGCTGCGCGGCGTAATCCAGCGGGTCGAAACAGCTCGTTCCGCTTTGGGACTGCGTGCCGGCTAAGATTAATCTCTTGGGGCCAATTGCACCCGCTTACCTCGCCGGATCACGCCCACAATCGGGCTGCTATTTTGCGATTGATGCGCCCTCATCATGTCCGAATTTCAGCACTTTGTGCAAAAACAGCGCAAGAATAACGCCAAGCACCAGTCCAACCACGGCCGAGGCCGCTGCATAAGTCAGCCACCCGAGGAAGCCCGCGAGAGGACCCGTAACCGCCTCAACCGCGTGCTGAATGCCGTGCGCAAAATCGGATGGGGCGTGAATGCCAAGCTCGTGCAGGCCATGCAGGATAATGCCTCCGCCGACCCAAAGCATGGCGATTGTCCCGATAAACGAAAGAGCGACGAGCAAAATCGGCATCGCGGCTAGCAAAAAGCGCCCAATCGACTGCGCCGCGGCAGAGGACCGCTCCGCCAAATGCAGACCCACATCATCCATTTTCACGATTAAGGCGACAGTCCCGTAAACCACCACCGTGATCGCGATACCGACCAGCGCCAAGGCTCCGGCCCTCACCCACAAATCATCGCTGACCGCGGTAATTTCATTCAGCGAAATCGCCATGATTTCCGCCGACAGAATGAGATCGGTGCGGATGGCTCCGCTGACCCGCTGATCCTCAAACTCTTGCGGATCAGTAATCGTATCCTCAACCGTTTTGCCGTGCTTTTCAGCGCCCAGCTTCTCCATCACTTTTTCCGCGCCTTCGTAGCAAAGGAAGGCCCCGCCCAGCATCAACAGATAGATGATCGCTTGCGGCAGAAAGACACTCAGCGCCATCGCGCCGGGCAACAGAAACAGCAATTTGTTCTTGAGGCTGCCCTTGGTGATTTTCCAGATAATCGGCAATTCGCGCGCAGGGCTGAGACCTGTCACATAGGAAGGCGTAACCGCCGCATCGTCAATCACAACGCCTGCGGCCTTGGTTCCAGCGCGGCTCGCTGCGAGGCTGATATCATCAATTGAGGCAGCGGCCGTGCGCGCAATTATCGACACATCGTCAAGCAGTGCGACCAATCCGGATGGCATAGAATTCCCCTCACCTTCTGCGCAGAGCACGCATATCACGCCGTTTAGGCAGTTTGGCTTTGCCCTCCCCAGCCGCCGGGCACAAGGGGGCGATGACGCGGTTTTCCCAAGCTGGCCCAAGCTGGCTTACCTAAATCGCCTATGGTCAAATCCGGCGGCGGCATGCTTTTGTACGCTAACCCGCCGCCGCGCCGCCCCGAAGGTTACCCAGAAAAAAGGAAAACATCCGTCATGCAAGCACGTGATTTTTCGCTCGATACCTTGCTCCATCTGTGCGCGGCGCAATTTGGGGCACGTGAAGCGGTCATCGATGGCGATCAGCGGCTGACCTATGGTGACTTGGACGCCCGAGTGCAGAGCCTTGCCCATTGGCTGCGCAACAAAGGCATTGGCCCGGGTGACAGGATCGGCCTGCTGCTAACCGATGGGACCCCTTATCTGACTTGCCTGCTTGCTTGCGGCCGGATCGGGGCAATCGCTGTGCTGCTCAATTGGCGACTTGCTCCGGCAGAGATCGGCTGGATATGCGGCAATGCCGAACCGGCGATGACCTTCGCCAATCCGCGTTTCAAAGACCTGCTGAGCGAGGCACAGGCGGGCGAAGTGATCGAAGTCGACGAAGCGCATTACAAAAACGGCGCTTTTGAAGAGATTGCCGCGAAGAGTGGCGATGAGCCGGCCCTCAGCGGCAGAGTTCAAGACGGACAGTCAATGCCCGATCTCGATCCGGCGCGCGCGCTTTACATGATGTACACCAGCGGCACGACCGGCAAACCCAAGGGCTGTTTGCAATCAGGCAGCGCGGTTGCAACCTCCGGCCTTGGCTTTGCGCAAAGGCGCGGGTTTGGACCGCAGGAACGGCTCTTGTCGATCAACCCCATGTTTCATGTCGTCGGGATGCAGCAAGTGGTCGCTATGCTGGCCTGCGGAGGGACCACGGTTTTTGCGGGCCGCGACGATGACAGCGCCGCTGTGCTGGAGCTTGTCCACCGTGAAAACTGCACCACCACCAGCGCTTTTCCCACCATATCTTTCCCATGGTTCGAGATGGAGGCCGTGCGCGGCGGGAAAATGCCGCTGACCAATTATACCGGCGGGGCTGGCATGGGGCCGCAAATGTATGAGGGTTTTGAAAAGGCATGGGATTGCCGGGTCGTAGGCGGCTATGGCCAGACCGAAATTTGCGGATTTTGCACCGCGATCGACTATCCGGACATGCTTGCCAATCCGCGTTCAATTGGATGGGCAATGCCGCATATCATGATGACTATTCTTGACGAGGAAGGCCGCCCGCTCCCGCCGGGTGAGGAGGGAGAGATTTGCCTGCGTTCGCCTTCGGTCATGCTGGGGTATTGGCGCAATGAAGAGGCCAGTAAAAAAGCGCTCGGCCACGGCTGGCTCAGAACCGGTGATCTTGGCACGATGGATGACCGGGGTCTGGGATATTTGCTCGGCCGCGCAAAGGAATTGATCAAGACCGGCGGCGAAAATGTTTATCCAGCCGAAGTCGACGCCGTGTTCGCGCAAATGGACGAGGTTGCCGATGCGGGCTGTGCCGGCGTGCCTGACAAGCGCTGGGGTGAGGCGGTCAAAGCCTTTGTCGTCCTAAAGCCGGGTATGAGCCTTAGCCGGGAGGAGATTACCGAGCGCTTCAAGGGGGCAATCGCGGGATACAAACGGCCGCGCTATATCGAGTTTGTCGATGCTTTGCCGCGTGACCCGATAGGAAAGTTGCAGCGCCTGGAGCTGTCTCAGCGTCCTGTCACGCCCGATCAGGCCGCCTGAATGGCAATTTCCTGAACGCCGACTTTACTCAGCTTTCGCAGCAATCGCTTTTGCCGCTTCCCGCTCGCGCGTTTCGGCCGCTTTGAATGCAGGCCTTGCCGTCATCCGGTCGCGGTAAGCCTTAAGCGCATCTGGCACCCCTTCATCGAGCTTCACCGCGCGTGCCAGGATCAGCGCGTAAGCAATACAGATATCAGCCGCGGTAAAGCGATCACCGCATAAGAACTCGCGCGTCTCCAGCCGCTGCTCAATCTTGATCAGCCGTTTGTGAAACCATTTGGCGTAAGCGTGCCCGGCCTCCTCAAGTCCTTTGTCTTTTTCGAACATGGCAAAGCGCATGAAAACCGTTTGCGGAAAAGTGATCGTCGCATCGGCATGATAGGTGTAATCGAGATAGCTCGCATAGTCCGCCTCATCCGGCCTCAGCACCAGATCCGCATTCTCTCCGATCTGCGCCAAATAAACCGCAATCGCGCAGCTTTCGGTCATTTGCTGATCGCCATGGATCAACAGCGGCACCGTCCCGAGCGGATTAATCTCGAGATATTCCGGCGCAAGATAGCGCGGGGGAAACGGCAAAAGCCGCAAATCAAGATCAACATTGGCTTCATGCGCAGCCCAAGTCGCACGCAGTCCGCGTGATTGGGCGCAGGTGTAAAGAATTGGCTTTGACATGGGACGCGCTCTACCCAAAACCGACAAAGGCTCGCAATCGCCAAAGCTAAGTCTTGCAATTGGGTGATGATCCGCTAAGAGCGCCCATCGCCTTATGTCACGGTTTGTGATTGGGGGCGAAACGAAGAAAGCCGGAGGGGCCCCGCGGTTGTCGCGGATCAGTCAGCGATCGGTTAAAAGTACAAGGATACAGAAGCCATGGCTCTATATGAGCACGTGTTTCTGGCGCGTCAGGACTTGAGTCAGGCTCAAGTTGACCAACTGGCCGCCACTGCCACCGAAATTGTCGAGCAGAACAAGGGTAAGGTCACCAAGACCGAGACCTGGGGTCTGAAATCACTCGCCTACAAAATTGACCGCAACCGCAAGGCGCATTTTGTGCTGCTCAACATTGATGGCCCGGGCGCCGTCGTTGAAGAGCTGGAGCGTCAGACACGGATCAACGAAGACGTTATCCGTTACATGACCATCCGCGTTGAAGAGCATGAGAGCGAGCCGAGCGTGATGATGCGCAAAAATGACCGCGAGCGTAGCCGCCGTCCAGAGCGAGGAGAAGACTAATGGCACGTCCGTTTTTCCGCCGCCGCAAGACTTGCCCGTTCTCGGGTAAAGGCGCGCCAAAGATTGATTATAAAGATGTTCGCTTGCTGCAAGGGTTCCTGTCGGAACGCGGCAAAATCGTCCCTTCGCGTATCACTGCTGTGTCCGGCAAGAAACAGCGCGAATTGGCCAAAGCGATCAAACGTTCACGTCACATCGGCCTTTTGCCGTACATCGTGAAGTAAGAGGAGCGAAACAATGGATATTATCCTCCTTGAGCGGATCGAGAAGCTGGGAACGATTGGCGATGTTGTCTCTGTAAAGGACGGCTACGCTCGCAATTTCCTTTTGCCGCAGAAGAAAGCGCTGCGCGCCAATGACGCCAACAAAAAGGTGTTTGAGGCCAATCGCGAGCGGCTGGAAAAAGAGAACGCCGAACGCCGCACAGAAGCAGAAGCCGCTGGTAGCAAGGTTGACGGTGCAGAGGTCGTCTTGCTGCGTGCCTCGTCCAACGCTGGTCAGCTATACGGCTCTGTCAACGTGCGCGACATTGTTGCAGGCCTCGAAGAACAAGGCCATTCGGTTGACAAGAAACAAGTCATCCTCGGCAGCCCGATTAAAATGATCGGCATGCATGATGTGACCGTTGCCTTGCACCCAGAGGTGCATGTGACCGTCAAAGCCAATGTCGCCCGCAGCGAAGACGAAGCGGAACTGCAAAGCCAAGGCATTGACGTTCTGGCGCAAATGTTCGCTGACGAGCAAAAAGAAGCAGAAGAAGCAGCGCAGGAAACCCGCGTTGATCCGACGCTGGAGCCTGGCGAAATTCCCGCAGACATGTTTGAAGAAGGCGCTGAATTGCCTGCTCAAGATGATGCGGAAACAGCTGACGAAGCAGCGCCAGACGCTGAAGCTGAAGCCGAAGCCAAACCGGAAACGGATAGCGAAAGCTAAGCATCGCCGCTGCTTAAACAGCAACGCCAATTCAAAGGGGCGCGGGGTCTTAAATGACCTTGCGCCCTTTTTTGTGGTGCTTTTGATCGCGCCTCAATAGAAGGAAGTGCCATGAGCACAATCGACACCATCCTTGATCAATTGCAAAGCACTTATGACGCGGCGGTTCAGCGGCTCCGGCAAGATGTGATGGCCTTTGGCAGAGATCAGACTGTGCCGCAGGAAAGCCGCCGGATCGACGGTTCCTACGCTTATCCTGAATTGCGCCTGCGTTTTCGCGGAGGCGCGCAGCCAGAAGACCGCAGCAGGGCCTTTGGCCGGTTGAACGAGGCAGGGGTCTACACCACCACAGTCACCCGCCCGGCAATGTTCCGCGATTACCTGACCGAACAATTGCAACTGATCACGCATGATTATGACGTTGAACTCTCGGTTGGTTCCAGCACGCAGGAAATCCCCTTTCCCTATGTGCTTGACGGCGAGGCTGGCGCAGAGCTGGCCGGAGTAGACCCCAACCAGATCGCGCGTTTCTTCCCCTCAACCGATCTGGCAGACATTGGCGATGAACTGGCCGACGGGATCGAGCTGGGTGAGGCAGACGACCCCATCCCCTTGTCGCTGTTTGACGGCCTCAGAACCGATTTCAGCTTGGCCCGGCTCGCGCACTACACCGGCACTGACCCTAAGCATTTTCAGCGCTTCATTCTGTTCACCAATTACCATCGCTATGTTGATGAATTTGTTGATTGGGCCGGCGCAAATTTGGGCCAGAACGGCTATCGGGCTTTGGCCGGTGCGGGCGGCCTCTATCTCGACAAAGCGCGGGATAATGCCCGCGAGCAATTGTCCGATACGGCATGGCGCCGCCATCAAATGCCTGCTTATCATTTGGTGGGCGAAGACCGCTGCGGGATCACGCTCGTCAATATCGGGGTTGGGCCTTCCAACGCCAAGACGATTTGCGATCATTTGGCGGTGCTGAGGCCGGAGGCATGGCTGATGATCGGCCATTGCGGGGGGCTGAGACCCAGCCAGAAGATCGGCGATTATGTGCTGGCTCATGCCTATTTGCGCGATGACCATGTGCTCGACCCGGTTCTGCCGCCAGAAATCCCCCTGCCGGCCATTGCCGAAGTTCAGCGCGCCCTCAACGAGGCCGCAGGCGAGGTTTCGGGCGAGGACGGCTCCGATCTCAAACGCAGGATGCGCACCGGCACTGTGGTCACAACCGATGATCGCAATTGGGAACTGCGCTATACGCAAAGCGCGCGGCGGCTATCGCTCAGCCGGGCGGTCGGGATCGATATGGAAAGCGCAACGATTGCCGCGCAAGGATACCGTTTCCGCGTGCCTTATGGCACTTTGTTATGCGTGTCGGACAAGCCGCTGCATGGCGAGATCAAATTGCCGGGACAAGCGAACAAATTCTACGAGGAAGCGATCGCGGCCCATTTGCAAATCGGTGTGACCGCTTGCCGCCATTTGCGCGCCGAAGGGGCAAGCCTCCACAGCCGCAAGCTGCGCGCCTTTAACGAGCCGCCCTTCCGATGAGCGCGAACCGTTCCCGCAGCGTCGCAGGCCGGATTGCTATCGTCACCGGCGCGGCCAGCGGTATGGGCCGGGCGACCGCGCTTTTGTTGGCGAGCGAAGGCGCACAAGTGGCCGTCACCGACCTCGATGCTGCCGCTTGCGACACCGTAGCCAAGGAATGCGGAGCGGGTGCCAAAGGCTACGCACTGGATGTGTCTGATGCCGCAGCCATTGCTGCGACCGTAACCCTCATTGCCGAGGATTTTGGCGGGATCGATATCCTCATCAACAATGCGGGGGTGTCCTGCTTTGTCCCGCTCGATGAAAGCGATGCTTACGAAGAGACTTGGGCGCAGGCGCTTTCCGTTATGCTCACGGGGCAACAACGCATGGTTCGCGCAGCTTTGCCCCATTTGCGGCAAAGCGACGCGCCAAGGATCGTCAATATTGCCTCCACAGAAGGGCTTGGCGCGACACCGGGCAACAGCGCTTATGTCGCGGCGAAAACCGGCGTCACAGGCCTCACCCGCGGATTGGCAGTGGATCTTGGCAGGGAAGGGATCACCGTCAATTGCATCTGCCCCGGACCGATCGACACGGCAATGACCGCCAAGGTGCCAGAGGAACACAAGGCCATATTTGCCAAGCGCCGGACTGCGTTAAGGCGGTATGGCGATCCGGAGGAAGTCGCCCATATGACGCTTTCGTTGGTCCTGCCTGCGGCGAGCTATATCACCGGCGCAGTCATCCCGGTTGATGGCGGTTTGATGGCCAGAAATGCCTAGAGAACTGAACGCCCAGAGAACTGAACGACTAGGGAACCGTATGTGAAGCCCCCGGCCGCGGCCACTTGGGAACCCCGCGTTACTCCGCGAAAAAGCCTTTGCTGACAATCGCCAGGCCATCA
>CAZDHB010000068.1:9989-13260 GCA_964505255.1 uncultured Porphyrobacter sp. | reverse complement strand
GTCTATGACGGCGTCTTAGAAGCGCCCAAGGGCAAGGCTCCGCCAGAGGATTGGGAGCCGGTTGAACTGCCGCTGTTCCGCTCTACTCAATTTGGTGATGATCAGGATCGCCCGATCAAAAAGTCCGATGGCAAATGGACGTATTTCGGGGCTGATCTCGCTTATCATTTCCAAAAAGCCGATGCAGCCGATGCGCTGATTGACATTTGGGGAGCCGATCATGCTGGCACGGTCAAGCGGATTAAGGCGGCTGTTGCGGCTCTCACCAAGGGCGCTGGGCGCGACGTGCCATTTGATGTGAAACTGGTGCAAATGGTCCATTTGCTGCGTGATGGCGAACCGGTCAAAATGTCCAAACGGTCGGGCAGTTTTGTGACTTTGGCTGATGTCGTGAACGAAGTGGGCCGGGATGTGGTGCGTTTCACCATGCTGACCCGCAAGCCTGAGGCCCAGATGGAATTTGATTTCGCCAAGGTGATCGAGGCGTCCAAGGATAACCCGGTGTTTTATTTGCAATATGCGCATGCGCGAATTGCCTCGACCTTGCGCAAAGCGGCTGAGGAAGGGATGACGAGCGCTGCTGGTGATGATGCTCAGGCGATTGCAATGCTCAGCGATAATGATCTGGCGCTTGTCCGCAGCGCTGCTCAATTCCCGCGCATTGTGCTCTCCGCTGCCTCGGCCAGAGAGCCGCACCGGATCGCCTTTTACCTTGGCGAGCTGGCCGCGCGCTTCCACAGTTACTGGAACGCGGGTAATGATGATGCGCACAAACGGATCATTCAGTCCGAAAATGAGACAGTAACGGGCGCTCGCCTGTTCCTAGCAGCGCAAATCGGGCAAGTTATTCGTAATGGCCTTGGTGTTTTGGGCGTCGAGGCGGTCGAGAAAATGTGATGCCGGGTACATATTTGCAGGGCCGACTAGTCGTTTTGGCCCTTCAAATAGCTGAAATGAGTGGTATTTCTCGGTTTAGCCCGCGGTTGTTAAAGGCCCGGTGATTAGGGGCTCAGGGTTGTTAGGGGATAAGAGATTGCGCCCCAACAACCAAAATTGTGCAACCGAAATTGTCCGGTCGGATTGTGCTGCCGGGACGGGCGTAAGGGTTTGGGGTAGATAGGCTATGGGTAGAGACGAGGCCGAAATGAACAAAGACGGCGTTTATGTCGATGACGAGCTGGCATTTGATGACAGCGAAGAGCGTCTGCCTTGGCTGGAAAACGATGAAGATGAAGAGCCTGCCGGTTTTGACATGTCACGGCTGATCGGAATCGGCTTGCTTATGGCCGCGACACTGGCCCTGCTGGTTGGCGCGATCTGGTGGTTCAGCAATCGCGGGGCCAGCGAAGGCCCAGAGGCGGATGGATCGCTGATCGCGGCCCCTGAAGAGCCTTACAAATCGCGCCCCGATGATCCGGGCGGCAAGGAGTTTGAGGGCACAGGTGACACCAGCTTTGCGGTTGGCGAGGGTGAAACCCGCGAAGGCCGATTGGCCGAGGCCGGAGATGCGGACCCAGATGCGGACTCAGATAAGCCGGATAATGCTGATCCAGAGGCAAGCCCGTCGATTGCCACCACTCAGGAAGCCGAAAAAGCCGATCCTGCACCGGCTCCGACGCCGACACAGGCTGCTGCCAGCAATTCGGGTTCATCTGCTTTGCCGCGCGGCACAGCCGTGCAGGTAGGTGCCTTTCCGACCCGCGAGGCGGCACAATCGGGCTGGGCGGCGCTGAAGCGGCAAACGGACGCTTTGAGCGGCGTTGAACACCGGATCATTCAAGGGCAGGCTGATATTGGTACGGTTTACCGTCTGCAGGCCGCAGCCGGCAGTGCATCTGCTGCAACTCGGCTTTGCAGTCAGCTCAAATCCGAAGGGCTGCCCTGCTTGGTTAAGTAACAGCTTGGTGAAGTAACTGCTTGGTGAAGTCACTGCTTAGTGAGGTAATGGGCCGAGCGGTTTTTGACGCCAATTTTTCGGCGGTTTTTAAACGCTCTCGCCGTGCTTTTGGTGCTAGGCGCAGACCCGAAAACGCCCTTGGCATTCAATATTGGTCAAAGTGCCGGTTAATTTCCACATCTGGCGCCCCTTTATCGCTTGCGCAGGGCCACCAGTTTTGCGAGTTTACCCAGTATGACACCCGCCATTTTCGGGATTGCCGGCCTCTCTTTGAATGCTGATGAACGCGCTTTTTTCAAGGCCTGTAACCCTGCGGGCTATATCCTGTTTGGCCGCAATATTTCTGACAAGGCGCAATTGCGTAAGCTGACCGATGAATTGCGCAGTCTGCATGGCAAAGACAATTTGTTTATTTGCATCGATCAGGAAGGCGGGCGTGTCGCCCGGCTGAGACCGCCGGTCTGGGCGGGCTTTCCGCCAAGTGAAGTGTTTGACACTCTTTACCAGATTGCCCCTGCCACAGCGATAGAGGCTGCGCGGATCAATGCTGAGGCGTTGGCGCTTGAACTGGCCGAAGTTGGGGTGACGGTGGATTGCCATCCGCCGCTCGATGTTCGTCAGGAGGGCGCGCATGATGTGATCGGCGACCGCGCCTTGGGCTATGATCCGGTGCAAGTAGCAGCGCTGGGCCGGGCGATCCTTGATGGGCTGGCAAGCGGCGGTGTCATTGGCTGCGTGAAACATATGCCGGGCCATGGCCGCACCACGACTGACACACACCAATCCATGCCAACGGTGACGGCTGACAGGGATGCTCTGGAACAGGATATTGCGCCGTTCCGTGCGCTGAACTCGGCGCTAATTGGGATGACCGGACATTTGCTGTTCACGGCATGGGACGCACAACATCCGGCCACGCTGTCCAAGACAATTATCGATAGGGTTATTCGCGGCGACATCGGGTTTGATGGTCTGCTGCTGACCGATGATATTGATATGGAGGCGCTCGATGGCTCGATTGCCGAGCGAAGCGCAAAGTCCATCGCGGCAGGATGCGATTTGGTGCTCAATTGCTGGGCTAAGCTCGATGATATGCATGCGATTGTAGAAGCTGTGCCGACCATATCCGAACCTGCGAAAATGCGGCTTGGCGCGGTAGAGGCGGCGATTTCAAACCATCAAGCCTGCGTCCAAAAGGGCGATCTAGCGGCTGAGATCGCGGGGCTTTTGGCCAAACGTGACGCGCTCTTGAATGCGGCGGAGGCAGCGTGAGCGGCGAGGGCGCAGATACTCCGGCACAAGCTGCCTCGGCCAAAGCGACTGGCAGCGCCCCTGCCAGCACGCCGGGCGATCAGTATCTGATCGAGGGCCTCA
>CAZDHB010000068.1:7645-9889 GCA_964505255.1 uncultured Porphyrobacter sp. | reverse complement strand
TCGCCACGCGCGGCGCAGATGACGCGCTTTATATCGAGCTAGACGGATGGGAAGGGCCGCTTGATCTGCTGCTTGATCTGGCCCGCCGCCAAAAGGTTGATTTGCGCTCGATCTCGATCCTTGCGCTGGTGGATCAATATCTTGGCTATATCGAGCAGGCCGAAGCCTTGCGGCTGGAATTGGCGGCGGATTACCTCGTGATGGCGGCATGGTTGGCCTATCTCAAATCGGCCATGCTTTTGCCCAAGGAAGAGCAGGAAGAACCGAGCGCCGAGGAACTTGCCGTGAAGCTGCAATTGCGGCTCCAGAGACTCGGTGCCATGCGAGAGGCGGGCGCGCGTTTGATGGCGCGCAACCGGCTGGGCCGCGATGTCTTTGCGCGCGGGGCCTGCGAGGGCCTCAGGATTGATCGCAAGACTAGCTGGCAATGCGATCAATTTGCCCTGATCGAGGCTTATGGTCAGGTAAAAGCGCGCAATGCGCCGGCGGTGCATATGGTCCGCGAGCGGCCCGTGATGACGCTTGAAACCGCGCTTGACCGGGTGTCTTCGATGCTGGGCGTGACGCTTGACTGGATGCTGCTGGAGGAATTCCTGCCCAAAGGCGCTGAGCCGCAATTGCGCCGCTCGATCATCGCATCAAGCTTTGTTGCAGCATTGGAGCTGGCGCGTATTGGACAAGCGGAATTGGCACAGGACGAGGTGTTCGGCCCGCTGAAATTGCGCCGTGCGAGGGGAGCGAGTGCGGCATGAGTGAAAATACGCCACCAGAAGAAAACACACAAAGCCAGCCAAGCGAGACGCAGCCTGACGCAGCAGATCCGCATCACCCCGACGCTTTGGAACGCGCGTTGGAAGCAGCCTTGTTTGCCGCCGAAGAACCGATGACGGCGGAGGCTCTGGCGGGTTTTCTAGGAGATTGTGATCTGGGCGATGTGCGTGCCGGGCTGGACCGATTGGCGATTTACTATGCGCCGCGCGGTGTCCAATTGGTTGAGCGCGGCAAGCGCTGGCATTTCGAGACGGCGCCCGATCTTGCGCATATTCTGCGGCGTGAGCGCGAACAGGTGCGCCGCCTCAGCCGGGCCGCGACCGAGGTTCTGGCAATTATTGCCTATCACGAGCCGGTCAGCCGCGCCGAGATCGAAGCTGTGCGCGGTGTGCAAACCTCGGGCGGTACGCTGGATGTCTTGATGGAAGCGGGCTGGGTGAAAATTGCCGGTCGGCGCGAGGTTCCGGGCCGCCCCACCATCTATGCCACAACGCCCGAGTTTCTGGAGCATTTCGGATTGGCCTCGCGCAAGGATTTGCCCGGCATTGCTGAGCTCAGGGCGACAGGCCTGCTTGATCCGGTTGATGATGCGTATGATATGCTGATGGGTGATGACGAGACTGACCCCGATAGGCCTGAGCCAGAAGAGGCTGAGAAAGAGGACGCAGAGAAAGAAGCTAACACGGACCCCGATATCCAGCAAAACACTGGCGAGGGGCCGCTTGATGATGTGCCGGCGGCAGAAACCCCCGTCTAGCGGGGTTTTGGCCAAAGGCGTCTAGATAGCTGGCGCTCGGCGTTAACCGGTCCTATATAGCTATCTGAGAGAGTGTTGCTCTGAGCTTAGAAAGGTAACCCAATGTCGCTTGGCCCTTGGCAAATCGCCATTATTGCAATCCTAATTCTGGTGCTGTTCGGACGCGGACGCATTTCAGAAATGATGGGCGATTTTGGCAAAGGAATCAAAAGCTTCAAACAGGGCTTGAACGAGGATGAGCCGGCTGAGCCGTCCGCCCGGATTGAAGGTCCTGATGCGGCAAAAGGTACTGATCCTGTAAAAGGTGTTGGCGACAAAACGGTTGATCCCGCTCCGGCGCAGACTTCAACCAAACCTTCAGATCCTGCATCCTGACAATGCCAAGGCCGCTTGTGAGAGGGCGGCTTAGACGGCATGTGCGCAGCGCCATCAGGCTTAGGCCCCCAATCGACACCATGACGACACCCGACCATGTTTGATATCGGCGCCGCAGAATTGCTGTTGGTAGTGGTGGTCGCGATCCTCGTGATCGGCCCTAAGGATATGCCCAAAGCGCTGCGGACCGCGGGTCAGTGGATGGGCAAGGTGCGGCGAATGTCGGCCCATTTTCGCAGCGGCGTCGATGCGATGATCCGCGAAGCAGAATTGGAAGAGGCCGAGAAAGAATGGCAGCAGCGTAACGCGGCGATTATGGCGGAGACTTCGCCAGAAGCTTT
>CAZDHB010000068.1:3162-7545 GCA_964505255.1 uncultured Porphyrobacter sp. | reverse complement strand
CTCCGAAAGCGAAACGCAAGACGGCTCCTAAACGTGCTTCTAAAGCCAAGCGCAAGGGTGCGTCCAAGGCATGAGCATAGTGAGCGATATTGACGAAACGCAAGCGCCGCTGCTCGATCATCTGGTCGAGCTCAGGACGCGGCTGGTGCGGGCGGTTTTTGCCCTGATTATCGCCTCAGCTGTTTGTCTGTATTTTGCCGATGAATTGCTTGGATTTCTGATTCAGCCGCTCAAGCACGCATTTCCCGATGACGAAGGGCAGCTGATTTTCACCAAGCTTTACGAGGTTTTCTTTGTCGAGTTGAAAGTGGCCTTGTTCGGCGGTTTTTGCCTGAGTTTTCCGGTGATTGCCAATCAGCTTTGGGCCTTTGTAGCGCCCGGGCTTTATGCCAATGAAAAACGCGCCTTCTTGCCCTTTATTCTGGCCACGCCGATCCTTTTCACAGCGGGCGCGGCGCTCGCCTATTATGTGGTCATGCCCACAGCATTCGAATGGTTTTTGGGCTTCGAAGGGGAGGCAGGCGGTCTCACGATTGAGGCATTGCCCACGGCCAATGAGTATCTTGGTCTCGTGATGCAATTCATTCTGGCGTTCGGCATCAGCTTCCTTTTGCCGGTTCTGCTGCTTCTTCTAAACCGCGCGGGGATTGTCTCGCGCGCTCAATTGGCTGGTGCAAGGCGCTATGTCATTGTTCTGGTGGTTGCTTTGGCAGCGATCATTACCCCGCCTGATCCCGGCTCGCAGCTGCTGCTCGCAGTGCCGCTATTGATCCTGTTCGAGGGTTCGCTCTTGCTGATGCGGTTCAGTGAAAAAGAGCATGACGAGCCGCCCGAGCCTCCAGAGACTGGCGAGCCGAGCGAGGTCTGACTGCGTTATCGGCAAGTTCGGCTTGCTCAAAACCGGTTCCATCAATGCGCGCGTTGGGGCGGCGCGCTGAGGATCTGCGCTGAGGAAGAGCGTTAGGGCAGTAGGTGAGGTGTGCTGAAAACTCAAAGGCGCAAAAAAAAGCGGAGCCAAAAGGCCCCGCTCTCTTTTTAAATCCCAGCTTTTTTGGGAGATTTAAAAGTTAGACTTAGATGCTAACTGGAAGATCGTTGTCGCTGCCGCCGTCAGCAGCGATGATGATGCCGCCGATGATGGCTGCTGCAGCCAAAAGGCCAACAAGAACGCCAGAGCCTTTACCGCCCATTTCAGCTTCAGCAGAAGCAGGAGCGTTCATGCGTTCTGCAGCGATAGCAGGAGCAACGGCAAGTGATACAGCTGCGGCAGCAGCAGTGAGGGTACGGATAGTCATGGTCTGTCTCCTTTAAGAGAGTTGGTATTCTTCTTCCCCGCCCGCCGCTTTAAATAGGTTGGCAGACAAAAACCTTCAACAAAAATCCTTAGGCTTGCTGTCAATTCATCGTGTTTGAATTTCGAGTAAACCCGCCGATTTAATGAACTGTATTAAACGCTAACCGGCTCGTCATCGTCGTCAGACAAAAACAGGATTGCCGCAGCGACCGCAGCGATGCCGAGAACAAAATAGATCGAATTGCTGTCGCCAAGCTCGGCAGCTTGATCGACGGGCGCGGCTGCGCGGCCCGCTTCGCCCAGAGCATTCTCAGCGGCGAGGGGTGCTGCGACGAGCGCGGCTGCGCTGCTAGCCAGAACCAATTTGCGAACCATAGTCATAAGTCCAATCATATTTCTCTTTGGCCATTACGGCTCAAGCCAGTCTTCAAACGTGCTTCCGAAGAATGCTTTGTTACTTATCTCTTTCATACGGCATGCTTAAAACCGCGTAGTTAGAGAAATTCGCAGTCCCTTTAGCGATGAATTGGTTACCAGCGAGTTAAATTTACTCCGGCGAGGCCAAAGGCTCTCAAATGTGACTCAATTACAACAGGGGTCTTGTCACTCCGCAGCCACTCCGGCCGAAGCGTGCCTTGAGACACATGCGCGCGCTCCGGCATCAGCGCAAGATCGCAATCTCACTTAGTGCGAGAATACGCGCTGTCCCCCGACCCAAGTTTCCAAAACCTTGGTCGCGCGCAATTGTTCCGGGCTGGCGAGCAGCGGATCGCGGTCGACAAACAGAAAATCTGCCCGTTCTCCCTCGACCAGCCGGCCAAAGCGCCCCTCTGCAAAGCCCGCATATGCTGCATCGGCGGTAAAGCTGGTCAAGGCTTGCTCGCGCGAAATCCGTTCTTGAGGAAGCCAGCCGCCAAAGGGCTCGCCATTGGCATCGGTTCGGGTGAAGGCGGTCGCCAATCCGGCAAAAGGATCAGCCGATTCAACCGGAGCATCCGATCCGAATGCCAGCTTCGCTCCAAGGCCCGAAATGCTCGCCCAAGCATATGCGCCGACGAGCCGGTCTGGCCCCAGCCGCGCCTCGGCCATCAGCCTGTCTGAGGTTTGGTGGACGGGCTGCATCGAGGCGATAATCCCGTGCCGCCCAAATTGCTCCAAATCCGCCGGATCGACAATCTGTGCGTGTTCAATCCGCCAGCGGCGGTCCCCCGGGAAACTCTCTGCAAGATCGCCAATAGCGCTCAGCACCTCGGCGTTGGCGGCTGTCCCAATGGCGTGAATCGCGGGCTGAAACTGGCCGACCAAAACCCGCACCAATGTGTTGCGTAGCTGAGCCTCGCTCATCAGCGGCAATCCGGTATTGTCTGGATCATCGGCATAGGGCCGCTTCAACCATGCCCCGCGAGAGCCGAGCGCGCCGTCAAGGTAAAGCTTCACCCCGCCAAGCCGCAATTTATCGTCATAGAGCCACGGTGTCGGACGGCTGCCTGCAATCAGTTCCATCGCGTCGGCTCCGCCGGCATAGGCCATGATCCGCAAGGACAATGTGCCCCGGTCACCCGCCCGGCGATAGGCCTGCCAATCCTCGATTGATGTCCCCATATCAGCTGCGGCGGTGATCCCTTGGGAATGCAGCAGTTTTTGTGCCTCAGCCAAAGCCAAGTCCCGCTCTGCCGGGCGCGGCGCGGGAATGGCGCTGCGGATCAATTGTTCGGCCGCGTCGACAAAAACGCCCGATGGCGCGCGCGAATTGGCCAATCGTTCGATCCGTCCGCCCGCGGGGCTTTTGCTTTGCGCGGTTACTCCGGCGGCTTTCATGGCCAGCGAATTGGCCCATCCGGCATGTCCATCAACCCGTTCAAGATAGACCGGGCGGTCAGCAACAACGCGGTCGAGTTCGGCGGCAGTCGGAAAGCGGCCAAGGCCCCATTTCTCCTGATTCCAGCCGCGCCCCAAAATCCATGGACGGCCTTGGTTCTCAGCCGAAAATGCGGCGATCTTCGCGAGCGCTTCTTCCAGCGAATTGGTGTCCGACAAATCGAGCGTCAATGCGCCAAACCCGACCCCCATGACGTGCAAATGCGCATCGATCATGCCCGGTATCAGCACGCGCCCCTCGCCATCGGTTTGGAAATCAACCTCTTTGGGACGCTGATCCCCGCGATCCAGGACGGCCGCAATGCGCCCTTCATCGTCAATCCAAAGAGCGTTGAAACGGTCTATTTCTCCCGCTTCGTTGATCCTGATCCCCTCGACATTTTCAATGAGTTGATCGGCTCTCGCTGTCGTCGCCAATACCAGGCTGAGCGACAAAAGAGTAGCGGCCGCGAGACACTTGAAGAATGCAAATTTTGAAGACGCAATTTGCGCGGCCAATGGGGCAAAAATACGAGCGGTCATGATTTTTCTCCCTTTGGGCTGCTTTCCTGCGAAGACCCGCCTTGCGGCAACCTTTTGATCAAAGCGCTGGTGTCGCTGCGTCCATCGCCGCCGGCTTGCAATTCGGCATAGAATTGATCGACCATCGCCGTCACCGGCGCGTCCAGCCCCAGCCGCTGCGCCTCGTCCAAGGCATAGCCCAAGTCCTTGCGCATCCAATCGATCGCGAAACCGAAATCAAATTCGCCTTTGACCATCGTGGGCCAGCGGTTCTCCATTTGCCAGCTTTGTGCCGCGCCGCCTGAAATGGCCTCCAGCGTGCGGCCTGTATCGAGCCCTGCGGCCTGCGTCAGGCGAATAGCCTCTGATAAGCCGCCAAGCACGCCCGCAATACACATTTGATTGGCCATTTTGGCGGTTTGCCCAGCCCCGGCAGGGCCAACGTGAATAATGGTTTTGCCATAGCTTTCCATGACGGGCCGGGCGCGCTCCATCGCCTGATCTGTGCCCCCGCACATAATCGCCAGCGCGCCGTTTTCTGCGCCCGCTTGCCCGCCCGACACCGGCGCATCAAGCGCGGCAATATCGCGCGCCTCAGCCGCCTCAGCAACGCGGCGGGCCATATCGGCAGAGACGGTTGTGTGATCGATCAGCAAGGACCCTTTTGGCATAGCGCCCAGTGCCCCTGTTTCCGCGAGCAAAACCTCGGC
>CAZDHB010000068.1:0-3062 GCA_964505255.1 uncultured Porphyrobacter sp. | reverse complement strand
GCGGTGCGGTTGAAAAGGGTTAAATGATGCCCGGCGAGAGCCAAATGACGGGCCATTGGGCCGCCCATGACGCCCAATCCAAGGAACGCTATTTTTTGCCGTGTTGCCATAGGCTGGATGCGATAGGGCAAAGCTATACCAAGGCAAAGGCTTTTGCGTGATTGCTCTTGCTCGAAGAGGCGCTTATCGCAGGAGCTTATGAGTGAAAAAGAGACGAGCGAAAGCCCAGGGTCAAAACAATTGACGCCAGAGGATTTGACAATCGATGATGTGCGCGCTGCGGCGGGCCGTATTGCCTCGCAGGTCGTGCGCACTCCGATGATGCATTCGAAAACCTTGTCAGAGATTACCGGCGCCGAAATCTGGCTCAAATTTGAGAACCTGCAATTTACTGCGGCGTATAAGGAACGCGGCGCGCTCAATGCGCTTTTGCTGATGCCCAAAGATCAGCGCGAACGCGGTGTTATCGCGGCCTCGGCCGGCAATCACAGCCAAGGCTTAAGCTATCATGGAACCCGGCTGGATGTGCCGGTAACCATCGTCATGCCCAAAACCACGCCGATGGTCAAAGTCATGCAAACCGAGAGTGTGGGCGGCAATGTCGTGCTGCACGGGGAAACCTATGACGAGGCTTATGCTCATGCGCGGGCCTTGGAAGAAGAACGCGGGCTGACCTTTGTCCATCCCTTTGACCACCCGCATGTCGCCGCCGGTGCTGGCACGGTCGCGCTGGAAATGTTCGAGCAAGCGCCGAGCTGCGATTGTCTGGTTGTGCCGATTGGCGGCGGCGGGCTGATTTCCGGCATGTCGACGGTGGCCAAATCGATCGATCATCCGGTCGAGGTGGTGGGCGTTCAGGCGGCGCTTTTCCCCAGCATGCACAATGCCATGAATTCAGGTGAGCTGCCTTGCGGCGGTGACACTTTGGCAGAAGGTATTGCGGTTAAGCAGCCGGGCACATTCACCGCCTCCGTCATCCGCGAGAGGGTGGACCAAATCATGCTCGCCGAGGAACGCGATCTGGAACATGCGGTGGCTTTGCTGCTGCAAATCGAGAAAACCGTTGTCGAAGGGGCGGGGGCCGCCGGGCTTGCGGCAGTGCTTGCCAACCCAGAGCAATTCAAGGGCAAATCGGTCGGTCTGGTCTTGTGCGGCGGCAATATTGATACACGGCTGCTGGCCAATGTATTGCTGCGCGATTTGGCCCGCGATGGCCGTTTGGCGCGGATCAGGGTGCGATTGCAGGACCGTCCCGGCGCGCTGTATAAGGTGATGAAAGAATTTGACGATCACTCGGTCAATATCATCGAGATTTACCACCAGCGGATTTTCACCTCGCTTCCGGCCAAAGGCCTGATTACCGACATTGAATGCGAGGCGCGTGACCGGACCCAGCTTGATGCTTTGCTCGTGGCGCTGCGCAATAAGGGCTATCAGTCGGAATTGGTTGAGCTGGGCTGAGGGCCTAAACCGTAGGGCTAAACGGGATGTACAGGCCCCAAGTGCGGGTAGACGCGCGCTTGAAAACCGCCTCTGCCGGGTCATGCGGCGGCCAGAAAGATAGATATGCCGGGGTTAACGTGCCATTTGTCGACACCTGTGGCCAATTTATGGTTAACATGGTTTAACCTCGGCTAAGGATTCGCCATAAACTTGGGTTCGCTCCGGTCGTCTGGTGCCAAGCTCGCTCAGGCTTTGTGTCCAAAGGCCCCAGATGTCCGTCCATCAATTCCCCGCCCGAGGGATACCGTGTCGCAATTAGGAAGGTACCGAAAGCCGTGACTGCCCCGATCCGCTTTCCCAGATTTTTTGTGACCGCGCCTGCGCCTTGCCCTTATCTCGAAGGGCGGAGCGAGCGAAAAGTCTTCACCGAATTGCGCGGTGATAATGCGGACGAATTGAACGAGGCGCTTGGCCGGATTGGGTTCAGACGAAGCCAGACCGTGGCCTATCGCCCGAGCTGCCTTGATTGTCAGGCCTGTGTGTCGGTGCGCGTGGTGGCAGAGGCGTTCCGTCCTTCCACCAGCCAGCGCCGGATCGTTAATCGCAATAAGGATCTGGTGGTCACCGAATGCCGCCCTTGGGCGACAACCGAACAATTTGAGCTGTTGCAGCGCTATCTCTCGGTGCGCCATCCGGGCGGCGGTATGACCGAGATGGAGGAAAGCGACTTTGCCGATATGGTGGAGCATTCGCCGGTCTCCAGCTATGTTCTGGAATATCGCGAACCAGGGGTTGGAGATACGCCGGGACGTCTGGTAGGCGCATGTCTTACGGATTTTCAGGGCGACGGGCTGTCGATGATTTACAGCTTTTATGATCCTGATCATGAAGGTCGCGCAGGGCTTGGCAATTTTATCATTCTCGATCACATCAGGCGCGCGGCTGAGCGGAACCTGCCTTATGTCTATCTTGGATATTGGGTCGAGGGCTCGGACCGGATGCAATATAAGGTCCGTTTCCGCCCCCTCGAAAGGCTCACCCGAAGCGGGTGGGAGCGTATGCCCAGCGAAGAGCAATCCGAACTTATCGCAGCCTCGGTTGCACCGCGCGGGGGTAATGCCGAAAAAGACGGGGCCCAAAAAGACCGATCAGCCTTTGCTGGACTGGCCGGTGCTAAAAGTGAAAGCAACCCCTCAGCCAATGCCGATAGAGGCGCGGGGCAAGCAAGCGAGAAACGGCCAGCCAAAGATGGCAAACAAGCCGATTACAACAAAATCGACTGCCGTATCGCAGACAATCAGGCCTGATTTCAGGCAAGCCAAAGCAGTAGCTCTCAGCAGATTTTTGCCCGCAAAACGCGCCTTGCTTTGCGCCGGGCCAAAGGCATTGGCGTCGAAGCTATTAGCGGCGAAGCTAGTAGCGGCGGGCGCTTTGTCCTTAACCCTCCAGCCGGGCTTGCACGCTCAGCAGGCTGCGCCGCAATCCGGTCTAGATGATCTGATCCCGCAATCCGCTGAGGATAATGCCGAGGAATGGGCGGCTGATAGTAGCCCAGACGCCCAGGAGGCCCAGAAGCAAGAGGGCGCGCCGCAAGACGCCGCGAATCAAGAGGCTGGCCT
>CAZDHB010000067.1:0-13715 GCA_964505255.1 uncultured Porphyrobacter sp. | reverse complement strand
ATCCTTAAAACGGGCAAAGCCAAGGCCATCCGCTTCTCAACCCTCGCAGCGATTTGCCGCGAGCTGGAATGCCAACCGGGCGATTTGCTGGTGTTCGGGGCCGAGTAGAAACGCGGTTTACCTGACTCAATTTGCTTGACTTCAAGGGCGCGCAAGGTATCAGCGCGCCCTGACTGTTTCGGCAGTCTGCCGTCCAAGACCGTTGGTGAGAGGAAAATGCCTCTCTTAATTTCCAGCCTAGACGGGGCAAGAATTCACTTTGGAATGGGCCATTTGCGGCATGTTCCAAGCCCAATGCTTACAAGTCGAACGGCATTGGCACTTCTTCCCCATCATTGAACGGACATGTCCATCCCGCAAGAGCGGTGTGGGCGTTTGAGCCGGTTTGAGCGCGGCCCGTTCGCGCCCAAATCATATGTAGTAGAAGGAGTAAGGCATGGATCGTTCGCAAAAAGCCGATGCGGTTGCCCAGCTCAACGCAGTGCTAAGCGAGAGCGGCGTGGTGGTTGTCACCCGCAATCTCGGCCTTTCGGTGGCGGATTCCACCGAATTGCGCGGCAAAATGCGTGAAGCCGGTGCATCCTACAAGGTTGCGAAAAATCGCCTCGCTAAACGCGCTCTGAAAGACACCGATTACACAGGTATCGAAGATATGCTGTCGGGCCCAACGGCCCTCGCTTATTCCGAAGATCCCGTGGCAGCCGCAAAAGCGGCGGTGGATTTCGCCAAAACCAATGACAAACTTGAAATTGTCGGCGGTTCCATGGGCGCGCAATTGCTCGACGAAGCCGGGGTCAAGGCACTTGCCTCGATGCCAAGTCTCGACGAGCTGCGCGGCAAATTGGTTGGTCTGATGAATGCACCTGCAACCAAGGTTGCTCAGGTGGTCAACGCACCCGCCAACAAGCTTGCCCGCGTCTTCGGTGCCCAAGGCGCCAAAGAGGCAGCGTAAGCTGGTCTTTAATTCGTATCAGCGCGCGAGGGGAACCGGGCGCGCCGCAATTTGGGACCGGACGCATAACGCCAAGGGCCCGCATATATTTTGGAGTGAAACATCATGGCTGATATTGCCAAGCTTGTAGAAGAATTGTCGAAACTGACTGTATTGGAAGCTGCTGAACTGGCGACTGCGCTGGAAGAAGAGTGGGGCGTTAGCGCCGCTGCTGCAGTAGCGGTTGCTGGCCCAGCGGCTGGCGGCGGCGACGGCGGCGCAGCTGAAGAAAAAGACGAGTTCGACGTTGTCCTGACCGGCGACGGCGGCAAGAAAATCCAGGTCATCAAAGAAGTCCGCGCCATCACTGGTCTGGGCCTCGGCGAAGCCAAGGCACTTGTCGAAGGCGCACCAAAGCCGCTCAAGGAAGGCGTTGCCAAAGCCGAAGCAGAAGAGATCAAAGGCAAGATCGAAGCTGCTGGCGGTACCGTAGAACTGAAATAAGTCTGCGCACCAGTTTTGTGAGTGACTTGAAGCGCTCATGGATGGAAGGGCGGTGTCTTCGGATGCCGCCCTTTTTCGTGGGCGCAGGGTATTGGCGCGCCGCTTTCGCTTGACTTATTGTCCAACTGTAAAGCGAAGCCTTTGCCCTTTACCTGATATTTTACAGCACTTTGAGCGAAAAACGCTCGGGCGGCATTGCGCCAGCTCTATGTTGGTTTTGCCGCCTGCCCAAATGACCTGTGAAGCCAGGGCCAATGGGGGCGGGCTGGGCATTTAGGGCTGTCGATCCTTGCAGCCGGATTGAGGCCTAATTGCCGGCACGCAGCCCTTATTTACCGGCCAAACTCAGGCGGGTATCTATTGCCTAGGCGATCAATTTCCTCATCGCTCAAAAGCCAATAGGTATCCTGTCCTAAGACGCTCCAATCACCTTGGATAAAGACCTCTTGAAACAGATCGATTTTGTCTTTGGTAAGGACTAAGCGCTCTCGCCGGTCCAAATCATATGCACGGCTCCCGTTGTTCGTTCCCAAGATCATTTCGTTGCCCTCGATCACAGAGACCCAACCCTTTGTTGTTGGGTCTTCGCGCTCGTAAGGCCTGACGCTCGTTACTCTGCCGCTAGAATAGCCTGGTGAAAGCCAAATCTCGTGCTCGACCTCCCCGGCCACGATTGGAATGGATTGGTGCATCTTCATCTTTATGCCCTTAGGCGAATTCTCAGCGCCAAACGCCCCAGCTACGGTCAACGCTTGCTCGGCCTCGAATTTGAGATATCGGACGCCAGAGGTATTGACGTAGCTGACTGACTCAGAGGCCAAAACATGTTGGAGGAAAGCTCCGTATGTCAGTGGATCGGTTTCAACAGCTGGTTGCTCGTTAACGATCCCAAAGAGGCGTGCCATCTCGCTTTGCCAGACCGAGTAATGGTAATGGCGATAGCGGTTGTACTCGCCGATGGTGATAGCCTGCGCCTGCTCTGTAAGCTGCGCTGTGCTTTTTTTCAGCCAATTGAAGTGCCTCAAAGTAAGCGAGTTAAAGCCGTTTCTCGTGGCGCGCTTGTCGGGTCGGTTCAGACCGAACGGCTCGATACATTTTTGGAACTCCGCTTCGTAACCCAAAACCGCGGCGATCTCTTGTTCTGAGAAAAACCGCCTATCGCGAAATTTCGCTTCGCCAGATGCTTCTCTCTCAATCTTTGTGGATTGATCGATGGGAATGGTTTTGCTCAATATCGCGGCGTATTCCGGTTTCGAGTTAACATCCTGCATGCAATCCCAAAACACTTGCCGCGCATCGGTAAACTCTTGCGCATATAGACGATCGTCACTTGCGCGATCAGCATGAGCAGCGGACGAAGTTAAAGCCGCGGCTACCAAAGCGCTTTGCGCGAATGATTTCCAAACATATTTTGAAAAGCTTGTCATGCTAGCGGACCTAGCCACGCGTATCCGAACAATCAATCTGATGGCGATTATCACGGGCCCCATAATGCGGCGTCCCCGCGTTTAAGACCTGCAAAAAGGGCTTAGCGGATAGGTTCATGGACAAGCTCTCTAGTTGAGGACGCGTATCTCCATAGTGCGTGAGTGCAAAAGAAAAGGCCAGCGGCGGCATTTACCGTCGCTGACCCTTCCCCGATTAGAACTTCCGCAATCCCCTAGAGGCCAGCGCGGACCCCTAGGAAGAAGAACGTTCCCAATGGGCTGACGGGAAATGCTTGCTCGGTCACAAATGGCTGGCGATCGAAAACATTGTTCACACCGCCATAAATATCGATTTCATCGCTAAACTCGTAATTGAACGAGAAGTCATGGATGAAAGCGTTGCTCGAGAGCCCGTTTTCAGCGGTATACTGGAATGTACCGCCATCTCCGACTGACTCAATTTCGACCGCCCGCAGTCCTTGGCTGTCGAGATAGGTCGTTGCCCAAGTCAGGCTCAAACGATCCCAGTCCCAGGTAATCGAAGCGCGGCCAGCCCATTCGGGCCGCTGCAATTCGCCCAGTTCTGGATCGACCGAAGTCAGGTCAGATGGATCGAAGAAATTGTCGAGCTTATCGACCCATGTCCCGCTCGCATTCAAAGTGAAGCCGTGATCGCCAAGATCAAACCGATATTGCGCAGAGGCCTCAACGCCGGCTGTTTCCTGACGCGCGAAGTTGATTTGCGACTGACGCAGAAAGCGGAAGCCGCCATTGTCGTCGCGCCGGTCAATCGCCGCACAGAACGGGTTGTTGATGTCTGCACTGTCGACACAATTGTCGACAATGTCCTGCGCGCTCACCGCGTTGATCGCGTCCTCGATCTCGATGTTGTAATAATCGACGCTGAGAATGAGACCCGAAAGGAAGCTAGGTGTGAACTGCGCGCCGATTGTCCACGTCGTCGCAGTCTCCTCCTGCAAATCGGGATTGCCCGCCACTGACCCAGAGAAACGCGCGGTCAATGGATCGACATAAGCATAAGCGCCTGTGCCAAGTGTGGGATCAATACCAAGAGCGGCAAAAATCGTTTCACAGTTCGACTGCCGCAGACCGGGATTGGCTGCTGTCGCTAGCTCGGCTGTGTCACACGGATCAACTGGGCGGAAGGTTGCGCCTTGTGCCGGACTAAACAGCTCGGAGATGTTGGGCGCACGGATCGCAACAGCGTAAGTTCCGCGGAAGAGGATATCTTCTGACGGAGCCCACAATCCGCCGACGTTCCAAGTGAAAGTCGAACCGACTGTTGTGTAGTCCGAATAGCGAACTGCACCGTTCAGCTCGAGCGTTTCGGCAAAGGGTACTGAGGAGAGAATCGGCACACTGACTTCGCCAAAAATCTCATAGACAGTGAAATCACCGCCTTCATTATCGACGATAGAATCGGGGTCAAAGACCAATGAGTTGGCAGCGGTGGGATTGTTGCGGATTAGCTCACCTGCTGTCGCGTCCGGCGTGGTTACCGGAATAACTCCGCGAACGAGTGGATCGAACTGGGAGGCGCTTTTCTCCTCGCGGAATTCAAAACCGGTCGCAAAACCAATGGGACCGCCGGGCAGCTCAAAGAAGGCTCCTGTATCGCCGGTCACAATCGCGCTGAACACCATTTGCTCGAGCCGGAATTCATTGACTGTTGTGGCCGTGATAAAGTCGATTGCTTCCTGACTGATCGCGCCGACCCCGCCCAAAACATTGGCTGGGGCGCACGAACCATCGCCCGGGTTAAACGTAAAGAAGCCGGGATCGCCCACTGGAATGCCGAAAGGCGTGGTTGCGGGCGCTGTTGGATCAATGTCGGAGCGACAAATTGCTTCGCCTGTGACCGGGTCGGTTGTTGCGTCAATCGCGGCGAACCAACGGTCGGTTATGACCCGGTTACGGTCAAGGCTCGTTTGATCGAACCGCCCATAGTTACCTGAAACCTCATAAGAGAGATGATCCGAAAGATCACCGCGAATGCCGGCGACGAAGCGCAGAGTTTCGAACTCGTTGCGATTACGGTTCGGCCCCAAATCTGCCGGGTCACGAGTGAGGTAAAGCCCTTCATCGGTGCCATTTCCAAAGAACAGAGGCGCGACAAATTGCTGAAGCTCAGGCGTCAGATAGGGATTGTCATCACGGATTGTCAGCAGATCGTAAAAGGTGTTGGGCTGAGATTGGAACTCAGCACTACTCGACACATATTTGCCTTCGAAAAACACTTCTGCTGCTGGCGAGAATTCATAGGAGAAGGTCGCGTTGATGGACCACCGCTCTGTCTCAGGGGTGAGCGAGTTTGAATCAAAATTGTTGGGAATGCCGTCGCCGCCAAACTGGTTGAAAATACCGGTGATCGCGCCATCCTGATAGACCGAGAGACTGCCATCGGCGTTGATCACCGCGCAGCCGCCAGCAAGGCCGAAAGCCCCCGGCTCGAAAGTGCTGTTAAAGCCAACCGCGCTTTCCAGACAATCAGGCGTGCCGTTTCCATTGAGGTCAGGGCCGTTAGACAGGCCAATATCGCCCGGGGCTACGATGCCGCCAGCAGACGAGAGCGAAAAGCGCGGATCGGTGGCAAGAAACCGGGTGGTCGATCCGGCTGCGCGGGCAATCAGCGCTTGCTCTGCAGCGGTTGGCGTAAAGCCGGTTGCAGTTGTTGGGATCAGACCGCCAAGGACACCGCCATTGGCGATGAGGTTAGGCGTATCTGCACCAAGTTCGCCGGTCTGAAAGCGCAGGGCAGGGTTGCCCTGATCATCAAAGATGCCGTTGCCGCGAGAGAAAGCGCGATCGCCATACTGAATTTCGCTGGTGCGCGCATATTCGCCGGAAAGCGTGACATTGCCTCGCCCGTCGGCAAAATTCATGCCCCATGTCAAATCAGTGTTGATTCTGAAGCCATCCCCCTCGGCGGAAATGCCCCCTTGGAGATTACCCTCAAGGCCTTCGAAATCGTCCTTAAGAATGAAGTTTACAACGCCGGTGACAGCGTCGGCACCATAAATCGAAGACGCGCCACCCGTGAGTGTTTCAACGCGCTCAATAAGTGCGGTCGGGATCGAGTTGACATCAACTGCCTGCTCACCCGCGACGCCTGAGACGTGGCGGCGGCCATTGACGAGGACAAGAGTCCGGTTCGCGCCCAAACCGCGTAGGTTGAGAATTGACTGTCCAACAGCTTCTGAAAAGACGCCATCGATCGATCCTTCGGTGCTGGTCGATGTGGAAAGAGCGGGGACATCACGCAAAATGTCCACGACGTCGCTGGAACCGGTCTGAGTGAGCTCGTCAGCATTGATCGCGGTGATCGGCGCCGGTGCGCCAATGTTCGGGTCGCGGCTAATGCGCGAGCCGGTAACAATGATTGTGTTTTCTTCGGCGGCCTCAGCGTCACCGATATCCTCAGCCTGCTGAGCCTGAGCGGAGAAGGGTATCGAACTTGCAGCAATGAGCAGCGCAGCACGCGACGAAACATTCAATGCGGGCATGAGGCAATCTTTCTTCGTTTGTTTCCTTGGTGACCAAGGTTAAGCATGGATTGCTGCGCCGCACAATATGACGAATACGAAGCCGCATCATGCGTAACAATTTTGCAACGATACCGAGCTTTGAGCGCGCTATTTTGCCCGAAAAGGCTGGTAATCATGGTCAAAGCCGAAATGCCTCGGCCCGGCGACCTGCAACGCCTCTGCTGTCTGGAAAATCTTGGGCGCCTGAACAACAAAGACGCTGACGCGTTGGCCAAATCGCAGACGTTCTGCATTGATCGGCTGTGACGTCTCTGCATCGACGATGACGATAAGATCGGGCACGCATGCCACTAGGCCGCCTTCAAGCGTGGCGAGGAGATATTCGTTCTTGATGCTGATAACCATTTCGCGCGCCGAGCCGCCGAGTGATCGCACTATGGCTTCGCCAACGTCGTAGCCGCCGACCACGCTTGAACTCTTATCCGTGACCTTGCCGGTGAAGATCAAGCCGCAATCACCATAAATACTATCCTGGAAGAGTTCGGCCAATTTTGGAGCGATAGCCTCGCTGGGTCCGCGATTGGCTTGTAACAATTGCCCCAGCTTGAGGGCAAAAGATAGCGTGCCGGGAATGATCGCCTGTTTGCACCGCGCCCCGCTCATTGGATGCTCCGCAGTGGTGATCATGCCGCCATGGGTCACCGCATGGTGTCTGATGATGGCTTCATATTCGAGCGGATCGGGACAATCGAAATGGGATACATTGCCCTTGTAATCATACGCAACGCTTGGTGTTGGCGCGATGCCTTGGATGGCATACGTCATCATTTGCGCTTCGGGCAAAGCGCGCGCCATTCCATCGCCATCGATCATCGGTATTCCTGCAGAAGCCGCTGCCAGAAGCGGGATAAGCGAGTTGCCACCGCCAATCTCAAATGCAGCGACAGCATCGACCTTGCGGCCTAAATGAACCTCAAAAGCGGCAAGAGTTTTTCCAGCCTCATCAATGCTTGGGAGAAGCTCAAGGCTAACAGTTGGGGCGCCGACTGAGCCGATGGCGCATACAAAGGCATCATCATTCAGGTCTTGCGGCGCAATGATTTCAGCCGGCCCAAATTCGTGCAACGCCTGCCGGGTGATGAGTTTGGGAATATAGGGATCCCCGCCGCCGCCTGTCGCAAGAAAGACCGAACCGAGCGCCAGTGCGTCAAGATCATCAGCGGCGATTTTCATACCGCTCCTTCGAGTGATTTTAAGTCGCCGACAACCTTGACGCGAAGGCGCATAACGCCCTCTTCCATATAGGGCACGGGCGCCTCATCCCTATCGATCACTTTCAAAGTCTCAGCCGCCGCGCCTGCCAAAACTGCGGACTGCCTCGCTTCGGCTTCAACCTTGGCCATGGCCTTTGCGCGTGGCACTTTGTCATAAGAAACCATCTGTTCGGCTTCGCCTCCGATCTGAGCAATCGCGGCGCCTATTGCATTGGCTGTTCCGCTATTCTCAGGCATGATCGTCTGTGTTGCCGCCTCAAATTTATCCGAGACAAGCATCGCTCCGCCGCCAACCAGAATGACCGGCAGCTTGCGCCCACCGGGCCGCATTTGGTCAATCGCTTGATTAAGCATGGTGTGCATTGTGTCACGCGCGCTGCGAACCAGAGCGGGGTCAATTTGCGCCAACTTGCGCCGATCGCCCAACTCAAACGCACCCGCTGCGACGGCGATATCGGTTAGCGTTAACTGATCTCCGCCAAAAATGCGGGCTTCTTGTGCGAGCTTATGGCCGACGGAATGAGGGCCGATCTGCTTGCCGCCGCTGGCCACCACACTTCCGCCGCCGACCCCTATCGCCAGAATATCAGGCATTCTGAAATTTGTGCGAACCCCGCCAACATCAACGATGTTGTAGGATTCTCTCGGGAACCCGCCTTGCAATACCCCGATGTCGGATGTCGTGCCGCCGATATCAACAACCAAAGCATCTTCATAGCCAGTGAGTTTCCACGCTCCGCGAAGCGAATTGGTTGGACCAGAAGCGAAGGTTAGCGCGGGCATCCTTTGGACGAATTTTGCGCCCATCAACGTACCATCATTCTGGCTGATGAAGAGCGGGCAGGTCAAACCGCGCCGCTGTAATGCCAGCTCAAAAGAGGCCACAACCCTTTCAGCAAATGGCAAGAGCGCGGCATTGAGGATGGCGGCATTTTCACGCTCCAGCAGGCCTAGCCCGCCCATTGTATGAGAGCATGTCACTAAGGCGTCGGGCATCGCCGCTTTGACTTTACGCGCTACAAAAACCTCATGTTTGACATCGAGCGGTGCAAAGGCCGCAGAAATCGCGATTTGGCGAATGGGCGAAGCGGCAATCTGCGCGATGGCTTGGTCAATTGCATCCTCGTCAAGCGGGGCCAGTTCCGCGCCGTCGTATAGCGCCCCGCCTTGGATCATAAAATCCATTCCGCCGATAGCGCCTGCAATATCTTGAGGCCAATCAGTGAACGGTCTTAAGCCTTTGCCTGATGGCAACCCGATCCGGATGGCTGCCGTTTTTGCAAGCTCGCGCCGCTCTATCACTGCATTTGTGAATTGCGTGGTTCCAATCATGACGCATTCGATGTCGCGCGTGATTACCCCGCCCTTTGCCAAGATCTGATCAAACGCGGCCGAAATGCCGCTAACCACGTCGGCGCTCGTGCTTGCCTTGGTGGCGCCAATCAGTTTGTCGCCTTGCAACAGCGCTGCATCCGTATGAGTCCCGCCAACATCTATCCCTATGCGCAGCATGCGGGGCCTCAGGAAGAAACGCGCGCGCGGTCAGGCGCGCCGGATAACAAGACCAAGGCGGCGTAAGTAAGCGCGGTTATCGCCGCTGCCTCAAGGGCAGGAAAGCCAGACGGGGATGCGATTGATCCGGCTATCTCACCGATTGCAAAGCCTGCACCTGCCAGCCAAGCGATAAAGGCTCTCACGTTGATATCCGGCCCCTGCCTGAGGTTTTCGAGCGCGTAATGATCCCGCCTCACGGCCAAATAGTCGATCACCAATACGCCTGCGACCGGTACAAAAATGGCAGACAGATAGATCAGAAAATCGACGAAGCTTTCAAGAATGTTGAGCAGAGCAAAGAGAACTCCAAACGCGCCGAGCGCAGCCGTCAGCAGGGTTCGGTTGAGCGCAGGAAAAGTCGCCTTCGCGCTTAGCACCGTTGAGTAAAGATTGAGGGAGTTGAGCGCCCAGCTGCCCGCTATCACGATAATCATCGCGCCCAGCCCCAATCCCAAATCGATGAGGATATCGAGAAATTCGGAACCGGGTGCCAGTGACCCGGCGAGGCCAGCGGCCCCCATAACAAAGAGCTGGATCGGGACGTAAGCGATGAAGGCTGTACCAACTGCACCGCCAGTTGTTTTTGCAAAGCGGGTAATGTCAGGCAGGATGATCGCACCCACAATAATGGCGCCAACAATCGCGGAAACGCCGCCGCCAATTGTCAGCGTTGGCTGGACCGAAGTCGCCATTACCGCCGCGAAATCTTTCTCGCCAAGAGTGCCTGCGATCAGCCAGAATGTGACAAGAGCAAGTATGGGAACCATCAGGGTCGAGAGCCAATTGATGGCTTTGAAACCGACCAGCGTTGTTACCGTCATGCAGATCCCGGCAAAACTTGCCAATGCAAGCTCAGGTATTTGCAAGCCGAACAGCTCAGTACTTAGCCGGCCAACAGCTTGCGCGAACAGATTGATGTTGAGGCCGAACCACCCCAACAGTGAAATGGCAAAGGCGATATTGACCAGACCCGCTCCCTTATCGCCAAATGCCAAGCGGATCAGCAAATAGGAACTCAAACGTGTGCGAGCACCGATCATGGCGATGGTGCCGCCAATCGAAAATATCACTAAGGATCCCAAGACCAACGCCAAGATGGCATCAGAGGGAGCCAGTCCCGCCGCGACCTCTTGTCCTGTCAGAAACGTCGGGATCGAAAAGCCGACCATGGCCGCAACTGCCGCTATACGCGGCCATGCAACCCATTGGTCCTCGCCAATGGTGACTTCTTCAAATTCGTTGCTCTCGAACATTCAGCCCCCGGATACGCGCGTTCAGTTCGATTTGTAGACCGTGCCGCTTTTCATCACGAAATCGACATTTTCCAGCAGGCCAATATCAGTAAGCGGATTCCCATCGACGGCAATGATATCAGCTGACGCGCCAATTTTGAGCACGCCAATCTGGCCGGCTTGTCCCAAGGCATCAGCGGCATTGACTGTCGCAGCGCGAAGGGCCTCGGCACTGGTCATCCCAAACGTCACCATGCGTGAAAGCTGGCGAGCATTGTGCCCGTGCGGATAGACGCCGGCATCCGTGCCAAGGACCATCTTCACGCCTGCTTCATGCGCTTTTCGGAAATTGTCGCGCTGAGTCTGGCCGACGATGCGCTCTTTCTCCAAGCTTTCAGGAAGGATGCCAGCCGCCTCCCCTTCTCCGAGTATGAATTCGGTCACGTAGATATCCATGGAGAGATAAGCGCCGTTCTCAAGCGCAAGCTCAATCCCTTGGTCATCAATGAAACTGGCATGTTCGATTGTATCGACGCCTGCCCTGAGGGCATTGACGATGCCTTGCGCGCCGTGCGCATGGCTGGCAACTTTCAATCCGTGCGAATGCGCCTCCTCGGTAAGCGCTGTCAGTTCCTCAATTGTGTATTGCGGTGCGCCGACTTTGGTTCCTTTGGAGAGCACACCGCCGGTCGAGCACGTCTTGATCAGATCAACCCCAAACTTGCGGTTCTGCCGGACTTTAAACCGCGCTGCCCATGGGCCATCTGCAACACCTTCTCCAACCGCCTCATACTCTGGAGGCAGCAGGTTGTTATCCGAACAATGCCCGCCCGTAATGCCAATTGGCGGACCAGACACAAACATGCGCGGGCCTGGAATATCGCCCTCCGCAATTGCGTCGCGCAAGGCCACATCGCTGAAACTGCCAGCGCCAACATTGCGGACGGTCGTAAAGCCCGCCAACAGCGTAGTCTTTGCATTCACGACGCCGGTAATGGTCGCACGCTCATCTGAAATCGCCAATCGGCGATAGCCATGCAAATCGCTGTCGCTAGTAAGGTGGACATGCATGTCGATCAGGCCAGGCAAGATGGTTTTCTCGCCTAAATCAATGACTGTGTCTGCTGGCTTGCTGGACGAAGCCTGACCCACTCCAATCGCCGTAATAACGCCATCGGCAATAGTTACGACCGGGTCATCGATCACAATGCCCTTTTCGACATCGACCATATGGGCCGCGCGCAGCTCGATGGTATCGGCAGAGGCGCTTGTGGCACCCACAAGAGCGAGAAAACTGATCACGAAGGCTGGGTAAAAGCGCAAAATTGAGCCCCTCGGCAAAGATAGCAGCCTATTGAGGCTCATTCGAACGCCAAGGCTACGATGGTTGGAACAAGGGCGCAGTGTAGTCAGAATTGGCTGGACAGCAAAACACAAATGACCCTCACCCAAAAGACCTTAGCCGGCGGCCCAAGACTCGGACAGCTAGATTGACATCAAGATCAGCGTCTGATGGAACCGGGCAAACGGTTTGGGGGAGAAGCGATCATGGCTAAGAAAATCATGGACAGTGGCTTTTCAGATTGGACGCCTGATTTGCTTCCTGATTTGAACGGAAAAACTTATCTGATTACCGGCGGGAATTCAGGCATCGGCTTTGAGGCAGCGAGAATGCTGGGCAAGGCAGGTGGCAGAGTTCTGATTGCCTCGCGCAGCGCTCAAAAGGGCAATGCAGCAGTCGCTGAACTCAATTCAGAAATTCGGATGGACGTCGCTGAATTTGTGCAGCTTGATCTTGCTGATCTTTCATCGGTTCGCGCTGCTTCCGATCAAATCAAAAAGAGCCAAAAAAGCTTGGATGCGATCATCAACAATGCTGGCATTATGCAGACCCCGCCACAAAAAACGGCGGATGGTTTTGAGATGCAATTTGGCACCAACCACTTGGGACACTTCCTGCTCAATGGATTGCTGTTCGATCTGGTCGAGGCCGCAAAAGGGCGTTTTGTCACGCTCAGCAGTATCGCTCACAAATATGGGACGCTGTTCTTGGGCGATGTCATGATGAGCGAGAATTACACGCCCACACAAGCCTATGGGCAGAGTAAGTTGGCAAATCTTGCTTATGCACTTGAGCTACAAAGGCGGTTGGAGAAGGCGGGGAGCGACGTGACCAGCTATGCCTGCCATCCCGGCTACTCCGATACATCCTTGCAAAGCACTGGCCCAAAAGGCCTGTTCAATCATCTTTACAAGGTAACGAACCCGTTGTTTGCGCAGCCAGCCGCAAAAGGAGCAATCCCAACGGTACTGTGCGCTGCGGGCAAAGAGGCGCGGCCCGGCGGCTATTATGGGCCGCAATCCATGTCAGAATGCCGAGGCCGCGTCAGCGACGCTCAAGTTTCCGCCAAAGCGACTAACCCTCACGATGTTGCTGACCTTTGGCGTCAAAGTGAAGCGCTGGTCGGTTTTTCTTGGAGCAGCGTGCTGGATTAAGCCTGCTGTTGGTAGAAGCAAGCAGGCCAGCAAAGCCATGCTTAGAGGATTTTTGCATACTGCCTCAGTGTCTGCTTCCACCCCGAGACGCAGACAGTCCAAATCCGCCTCTGGCATGTTGCCCCAGCGCCTCAGGCAAGGTCAAGAAAATGACGCATAGATAACTAGTGCTTTGCTCAGCGCAGCTCAGGGCCTATCCGGACCGGCTGCATGCAAGAAAACAGCCATCTTGAAACGCCCGGCTTGACCACACCAAGCTGGGGCGAGGAATTCGGAGCAACCTTCCGGCTTGCTGCGCCCTTGGCGCTGGCCAACCTCCTGCAAATGGCGACCTATGCGGTCGATATCATTTTTATCGCCAGACTGGGCGAGGCGGAGCTTGCCGCATCGCAATTGGTGATGGCAATCTTTGGCCTGATCGTCTGGGCGCTGGCCTCGCTCACCGCCGCGGTTGCGCCCGTGATTGCCGCCGAATTAGGAGCCAATCCCAATTCTGTGCGGCCCATACGCCGGGCGGTGCGCATGGCCTTGTGGCTGGCCGTTATCAGCGGTGCCTTGGGCATGGCGCTCGCTTTCGTGACCATTCCGGTCATGCGCAGCACGGGGCAAGATGAGGCGCTGATCCCGCTCGCCTTACCTTATCTTAGCATGATCGTCTTTTCGCTTATTCCGATGATCCTCGCCAATGTTTTGCGCACCTTCGTCTCGGCATTGGGGCGGCCCATTTTTGCAACAGCGATCATAGCTTTGGGAATTGTGGTCAATGCAGCCGGCAATTACGCGCTGATTTT
>CAZDHB010000066.1:6514-14119 GCA_964505255.1 uncultured Porphyrobacter sp. | reverse complement strand
GAAGTCAAAGAAGTCTTCAAATCGGGCAAGAAAGACAAGGCGGCTGGCCTGCTGGTTATGGACGGCGTTATCCGCAAGGGTCTGCATGCCCGCCTGACCCGCGAGGATGTCATCGTGTCGGCCACGACCATTGCCTCTTTGCGGCGGTTCAAGGATGATGTTGATGAGGTGCGCGCAGGGCTGGAATGCGGCGTGGTCTTGGAAGACACCAATGACATCAAGCCGGGCGACAACCTCGAAGTCTTCGAGATCGAGGAGCGCGAGCGTACGCTTTGAGCACTGCGGCCAGGGGCCTTAGACTGAGGTGAGTATCGGATTGTCATGACCAAGATCTGGGAAGGGCAGCGTTCGCCATCGGCCAAGCTGATGAACAGCGAATATATCGGATTTGACGCGGACAAGGCCGAGCTGACCACCCGGTTCACCCCGCCGCCCGAATTTGCCTCACCGCGAGGGGTGGTGCAGGGCGGCCTTATTGGCGGGTTTCTCGATGAAGTCATGGGCGGGGCCTTGCTGGCCTCCACTTATGGGAGCGAAAACGGGACAAAGCTGCCGCTCAATCTCGATATGGCGCTCACCTTTGTAGGGCCTGTCCCGCTTGCGCCGATTATCGCCAAGGGCCGCGTTGTAAAACTGGGTCGCCGCGTCGCCTTCCTTGAAGGCGAATTGTATGACGAGGCTTCAGGCAAGCTGCTTGCCCGCGCAACCAGCACGGCATTGCCAACCGAAGTGCCAGGGGCGAAGCGCTAATGGTGTTTATCCCCGAAGGTTATGCGCATTCGCACTTGATGGGCGCAGAATTCGTTTCTTTCGACGAGGAAACAAAGACCATCACCATGAATTTCAGCGCACCCGATGTTTTCATCACGCCGCGGCGCAGCGTTCAGGGCGGTCTTGTTGCCGGTTTCTTGGACGAGGCGATGGGCTGGGCTTACACGTGCTCAACGGGCGGCGTGCGTTCGCCTTTGATGCTAGAGGTCAATTTCTCGCTCTTGAAGCCCGTCCCAAAAGGACCGCTGATCGGCAAGGGGCGGGTTGTGAAGGCAGGACGGCGCGTGACGTTCCTTGAAGCGGAGCTGTTTGCAGGAGATGGCGAGACGCTTCTCGCCCGTGCATCCTCGACCGCTATTCCAACCGAAAACCCGGGTCTGCCGGGTGAAGAGATAGGCTGATGGCGCGCCTACTCGCGCTGCTGGGCAGCATCAATATCGGCGGCAACAGGGTCAAAATGGCTGACCTTAAAGTGGCCTTTGAAAAGGAAGGCTTTGCCGATCTTGTAACCGTTGCTGCCAGTGGCAATGTCCTCTTGAGCGATGCGCGCGAGCCGGTTTTTATCGAGACGCAGATGGAACGCATTCTGGCCGAAAATTTCGGTTTCAAAAGCTGTGTTATGGTCCGCACGAGGGACGAGGTTCGCTCAGCGGTTGAGGACAATCCTTTTCACGGCACCGGCCCCGAACATGGCAGCGATAAAATGGTTCATTCGATCTTCTTGAGCCAGCAACCCGAGCAATCGCGTTTTGACGATTTGCTCAGCGAGCACAAAGACAAGGGCAGCGAAAGGCTGGCTCTGGGTGACCGGGTGCTGTATCTGGATTATGTCTACGGCGTGGGCGTTTCGGATTTGTCCAACAAGCTGCTCGAACGCAGGCTGGGTTGCAAAGGCACAGCGCGCAATATGAACTCGCTTAAGAACATTCTTAGCAAAATGGAAAACCTCTGATGGCCCGCCAGCAATCCACCCCGGAACAGCAATCTGTCCGTGTGCTCAAAGTGGGCGAGCGAGTGCGCCATATCCTCTCCGAGCTCTTGGCCCGGGGCGAGGTTCATGACGAGGTGGTCAGCGCGTCTAACATCGCGGTTACCGAGGTGCGCATGTCGCCCGATCTCAGGAACGCGGCGGCCTATGTGAAGCCTTTGCTGGGCGCAGATGAGGCTGAGACATTGAAAGCCCTGCAGCAGAACACCGCCTTCCTTCAGCGCGAGGTTGCCAAGCGGTTGGGCCTGAAATTTGCCCCTAAGCTCAAGTTTCGCGGCGATGAGAGCTTTGATGAGGCAGAGCGGATTGAGCGTTTGCTGGATGATCCGCGTGTGGCGCGCGATTTGGACAGCGCCTCGCCCGAAGACTAGCGGCTTTTCAACAAGGCTGGCTGGCGCCTTTGCTAGGACGGCGTGCCCGGCAAGGCATAACCCACCGGTGCATCAGGGCCCAGCGGCAGGCCGAGATAGAACCACGCCACAATCAGCACCGTGCCAGAGATCATCAGGAAGACCGAATAAGGCAGCATCATCGCGGTCAGGCTGCCCAGTCCGAAATCCTTTTGCCAGCGCTGTGCAAACACCAGAATGAGCGGGAAATAGACCATCAATGGGGTGATGATATTGGTCGCACTGTCCCCCACACGGTAAGCGGCGGTCGCGCCTTCCGGACTGATGCCCAGCAGCATCAGCATCGGCACAAGGATCGGGGCCAGCAAGGCCCATTTGGCGCTGGCCGAGCCGACAAACAGGTTCAAAATTCCGGCAAAAATCACCATTAGGCCAAGCACCAAAGGCAGGGGCAGGCCGGTCGATTTGATCGCGGCGGCCCCGTGAACCGCCGAAATCAGCCCGAGGTTCGACCAATTGAACATCGCGACAAAATGCGCCGCGGCAAAGGCCAGCACCAGATAATAGCCCATATCTTTCATGCTTTCGGCCATCATATTGACCAGATCGCGGTGGTTTTTGATCGAGCCTGTCGCCCGCCCATAAGCCCAACCCGCCAGCAGAAAGAGCAGGAAAAACGCCGCCACCAGCGATTGATAAAGCGGGCGCAATTCGGTGTGGATCGAACAATCAGCGATGGCAGAGCCGTCTTCTGCCAGACAGGCGGCCTCGTTGATCAGCGGCGTGCCCGGTGCAAACACCATCACGACCCACAATCCAGCGACAAACAGCGCGGCAAGGCCAGCGTGGCGCAGCCCCTTGGCAGCCAGCGGTCCATCCGCGTCGATCGGGCCAGCCTCCTCATCAGCGTCCCCGTCAACGCCTGCTGATGCGCCGCCCGTCCATGCGCCCAGACGCGGCTCGATAATTGTATCCGTGACGTACCAGATGATCGGCAGGAACAGGAATGTCATCGCGGTAATGAAATACCAATTGCCCGCGATATTCGCGCTCCATGCTGGATCGAGCGCGCTTGCCGCGACGGCTTCCTCGGTGATGCCAAACAAGAGCGCATCGAGCTGGCCGGGCGAGATATTGGCTGAAAAGCCGCCAGAGACGCCCGCAAAGGCAGCTGCGATACCCGCCAAAGGATGGCGTCCAGCGGCGGCAAACAGAATGCCTGCCAGCGGGATCAACACAACATAACCCGCATCGGCTGCGTGATTGCCGATCATTGCCACAAGCGCGACAACCGGCGTCAGCAGCGATTTCGGCGCGCTTTTCACAGCTTTCGCCATGCCGGCAGCGAAAAAGCCGGACCTTTCAGCAACGCCGGCACCCAGCATCACCACCAGCACATAGCCAAGCGGGTGGAAATGCGTGAACGTCTTGGGCATTTCGACCCACAATCGCTGGATATTGTCGGGCGAGAGCAGGCTGACCGCAGCAATCCGCACCGGATCGCCGGTTGTCTCGTCAAGCTGTGTCGGGTGAAAGGCGCCTACGCCCAGCATGGCGCACACAACCGAAACAGCCATCAAGGCAATGATCAGGTAGAAGAAGATAAACACCGGATCGGGCAATTTGTTACCCGTCCGCTCGATCCATCCCAGAATGCCGCTTTGACTGTTCGCGGTGCTTGGCGCTGTGCTTGCCATGGAACCTTGCCCTCAAATACCAGAGTGTAAATCTATCGCTTGGAATATGCGATCTTGCTAGCACCGCTTGCGGCAATTGTAAGCCTGCTTTTTTCCCGCGCGGATGTGATCTGGTCATGGCGCGATCTTGGCTTTAGGCTGGCCCATTATGGCCAAGCTCTATTTCTATTTTGCCAGCATGAATGCCGGGAAAAGTTCAACCTTGCTGCAAACTGCCTTTAATTATGGCGAGCGCGATATGCGCGTCTCGCTGTGGACGGCGGCGCTGGATGACCGGGCAGGCTTTGGCGCGATCAGCTCGCGAATTGGGCTGGCGAGTGATGCGCATCGTTTTGAACCAGATACAGATATCGCTGCGCGCGTGTATGAGGATCATGCGCAAGGCGGGATTGATTGCGTGCTGATTGACGAGGCGCAGTTTTTGACCAAAGAACAGGTTTGGCAATGCGCAAGGCTGGCTGACGAGGCCGGGATCCCGGTTCTATGTTATGGGCTGAGGACGGATTTCCAGGGGGAGCTGTTTCCCGGTTCAGCGGCGCTTTTGGGGATTGCCGATGCGCTGGTTGAACTCAAAGCGGTGTGTCATTGCGGACGCAAGGCGACGATGAACCTGCGGGTTGATGGCAGCGGCGCGCCGGTCAAACAGGGTGAGCAGACCGAAATCGGGGGGAATGACCGCTATTTGGCGCTGTGCCGCAAACATTTTTGCGAAGCGCTAGCCGGATAGGCTGAGAGCGCCTAAAGGGTGCTTATGACCGAAACGCTGAGCCTTGCCTTTGTCCTGATCCCTTGTCTGGTGATCGCGATTGTTTTTCACGAGGTGGCCCATGGCTACGCCGCCTTGGCGCTGGGCGATCCAACGGCCAAGGAACAGGAGCGCTTATCGCTCAATCCGATCCGCCATGTCGACCCTGTTGGAACCTTGCTCGTGCCGGGCGCTTTGGCGCTTGCCGGGGCACCGGTGTTCGGCTGGGCTAAACCTGTGCCTGTGCTTAAGCACCGGCTGAACAATCCGCGCTTTGGGATGATGGCGGTTGCCGCTGCTGGCCCCGGCATCAATTTTCTGCTGGCGCTGGTCGGCGCGGTGGCGCTCGGCGTTTTTCACCCTGAATTTTCCTTCGCAGGGGTCAATGATGGCTCCGATTTGCTGGGTCAGGGCCTGTTCTATTTCATTCTGATCAATGTCTTCTTGGGCGTTTTCAACCTCCTGCCGATCCCGCCCTTTGACGGCTCGCACATTGTCGAGGGCGCCTTGCCAGCGAAATTGTCGGCCATTTATGCCAAACTGCGCCCCTTTGGCATGATCCTGTTTTTCGCCCTGATCGCGGCGGTCTGGTTCGCGCCGGAGCTGCGGATTTTTGAGCGGACTGTGGGCGCGCCGGTCAATTGGGTGTTGTTCAAATACCTTGGCCTAGCGAGCGATATTGCGAATTAATCGGCAGGTGTAATCCGGTCGATAAAACGCGCTGAGGGGTGCTGGGCCAGAAGGGCGCTTAGCCAGTCCTCGCGGACCGCGCTTTCTACACAAGCGACAATGCACCCGCCAAAGCCGCCGCCGGTCAGCCGCGCACCCGCCGCACCGAGGCGAACCGCATCATCGACCAAAGCGTCAATCGCGGGCAGCGATACTTCGAAATCATCGCGCAAAGACGCATGGCCAGCCTTCATCAATTCGCCCATTCCCCCCATATCGCCGCCTGCCATAGCCTTGATCGCGGCGCGGACCCGGCGCTGTTCGCTGGCGCAGTGACGGGCTCTGCGGCGAAGGAGAGGCGCAATTTCCTGCGCGGCAGCAATGCGCTCTGGGTCCAGTTGGCACAGATGCACACCGCCAAACGCTGCACGGGCCGCGTCGCATTCTTCCTTGCGCTGTTTGTAACGGCCATCAGACAGCTTGCGCGAGATACCGGAATGGATGACTTCGAAAGACCAGCCTTTCGCCCAGCTTACGACCTCATACTCAAGGGTAGCCGTGTCGAGCGCGATTGCCTCGCCCGGGCGGGCAATGGCAACGGCCATCTGGTCCATTATCCCGACCGGCACGCCAATATAATCCGTTTCAACCCGCCGCGCGGCAATGGCGATTTGGGTATCGGATAGGGACGCATTGGCGGCCGCGCGCGCCGCCTTCAGAATGCTCACAATCAGGGCAGCGGAGGAGGATAGGCCAGCGCCCGCCGGTATCGCTGAGCGGACCGTAATATCCGCGCCTGTATCGATGAGACCCAGCGCGCGGGCCTGTTGCATGGCGCCGACGACAGGATCGGACCAATGATCCTGAGCCTCGTCCTCCAAGCCGCGTTCAAATTTGGGGCCGAAGGGCTCAGCATCAATCGTCAGCCGCTTGTCACCGCGCAGCTCAAGCAGCACTTCCAGTCCAATCGAAAGCGCAGCCGGTAAAACCAAACCGCCATTGTAATCGGTGTGTTCGCCAATCAGATTGACCCGTCCCGGAGACGCGCCGCGTGCTTGTGTCATGAATTACCGATCCCTCAGCGCAGCAGCCGTCACCTCGGGCATCACATCGACCGTAAACACACCGCTGTGTTGCTCAACAGAGGCGAAATATTTGATCCGTCCCGGCGCGCGCAGCAAAGGGTAAAACTGCGCTGTGAAATGATATCCCGCCGCGCCGCCAGCAGGGGCTGCATGCAGGCCGAGCATATAGGGCGTATCCTCGCCAAACAGCGCGTCATAGCGCCGGGTGATGTCGCCCAGAAGCTCAGCAAAGCCGCCGCGTTCCTCTGCGGTCATATCCCATGGGCCTTGGCGGGGCTGGTGCGGGGCAATCCAGACCTCATAGGGGAAGCGGGCATAGCGCGGAGCAAATGCGGCCACTGCGCCCACGCTGGCAATGCCCAGATCATCACCGCTGAGCTTGATATCGGAGGCGAGGTCATAGCCCTCCGCAAATGCCTCGATGGCTCTTTGTTGAACCACGGGAATATCCGCAAACCCGTAAATTTGCCCATGCGGATGATGCAGCGTCACGCCAACCGCATCGCCGCGATTTTCAAACGGCAGGACCGCTTGGCAGCCCTTGGCAAACAGGTCGCGATAGCGGTCAATCCACGCCGCAATCAGCAATTCGCGCCGGCTTTGGCCAATGCTGGTGAGATTGCCGGTTTTCTCAGGCGTGTAAACGATGACTTCGCACGCGCCTTTGGCACCTTTGGCAGCCAGGCCCGCAATTGCATCTGGCGTGTCCGCATCAGGGTGAAAGGCGGCAAATTTGTTTTCGAACACCGCCACTTCAAAATCGGCAAAAGGGATTTCGGTGGGCGGGCCGCCTTGCCGCTGCGGGGCAAGCGGATCATCGCTCGCCGCCGGTTTGAACGTGCGGTTTTGCCGGTGCGCGGCATAGACATTCCATTCCTGCCGCAAGGGATGAAACCGCAGTTCGCCGCCCTTGGCAATGGCATCGCAGTCCTCGTCCATCGGCGCTTCGTCATGCGGGGAAAGCCCGTACAGATAAAGCATCCGGCCATCCGCCTTGCGAAAGCTGCGGCGGTGAATGCCTTGGGTGCCGGGCGGGCCATTTATGACGGCGCTTTGATCCATTAGCGCGGGGCCGTCTGCTGCTCAAACCATGCGGCGACCTGTGCATTTTCGGCCTTGCTGTAATGCAGCCCCAATTTGCTGCGCCGCCACAAGACATCCTCTGCGCAGCGTGCAAATTCATGGTCAATCAGATAGTGCAATTCTGCCTCAAACAGGCCGGGTGCGATCTCCCGCCCTAGCTCTGCAGGCGCTTGATAGGGGCCGATAATCTTCTCGATCCGCGTGCCATAAGCGCGCG
>CAZDHB010000066.1:0-6414 GCA_964505255.1 uncultured Porphyrobacter sp. | reverse complement strand
TCGCTTGCGCCGTCCAAGCCGCGCCGCCCAATCCGCCAATTTTGTCCAGCGCATGCTCGGCCAGCTTGCGGAATGTGGTGATTTTTCCGCCAAAGATCGACAGGATCGCAGGGGCCGGCCGGCCCGCGCTATCCTGCTCGTCCAGCTCAAACACATAATCGCGGGTCACGGTCGAATTATCGGATGATTTATCGTCATATAAGGGCCGCACGCCGGCATAGCTGGAAACGGCATCCTCGGGCTTAATCGGCACTTGCAAATATTCATTAGCCGCTGCGCAAAGATAGCGCGCTTCCTCGGGCGAGATATCAATCTGTGATGGATCGCCCTCGAACCCCTGATCGGTGGTGCCGATAAGGGTGAAATCCTCCTCATAAGGGATTGCAAAGATGATCCTGTTGTCGCGGTTTTGAAAAATATAGCAATGATCGCCTTCAAAGAGCCGCTTAAAGATCAGATGGCTGCCCTTAACGAGGCGCAGATTGGCGTGGTTTGCTTGCGGCTCGGCCTTGCCCAGAACCGCATCGACCCACGGCCCTGCGGCATTGACGATTTTGCCCGCGGTGACCGTGCTTACCCCGTCTTTATCCTCAAGCGTGGCGGTCCAATGCTCGCGCCCACGCTCAAGCGCGGTGCATTTGGTGCGTGTGCGAATATCCGCCCCGCGCTCTTTCGCATCGACACAAGCGAGCACCACCAGCCGCGCATCATCAACCCAGCAATCGGAATATTCAAACCCTGTGCTGAGCCGTTCTTGCAAAAACCGATCATGAGGTGCTGCGCGCAAATCCACCGTCCGGGTGGGCGGCAGGAGTTTGCGGCCGCCAATATGGTCGTATAAAAACAGCCCTAACCGGAGCAACCATTTGGGGCGCAGGCCTTGGTCATGCGGCAGAATAAAGCGTAGCGGCCAGATGATATGCGGGGCGGATTGCAACAGCCGCTCGCGTTCAATCAAGCTTTCGCGCACCAGGCGAAACTCATAATGTTCCAGATAGCGCAGGCCCCCATGCACCAGCTTGGTCGACGAGCTGGAGGTGTGCGAGGCCAGATCATCCTGTTCGGCGAGCAACACTTTCGCGCCGCGCCCGGCTGCATCGCGGGCAATCCCCGCCCCGTTAATGCCGCCGCCAATGACCAGCAGATCATAATCAGGGGCTGCGTTCATGAAAGACGCTCCAAATGATAGATGAGGCATGTGTCTGGGTTGGTCCGAGGCATTTGCAGGCCATATTCCATGAGCGCGGATCCGGCAAAACTTTGTGCCGGTTGGGCGGTTTTTCCAGTCCCGCTATGCTGGGGAGGCCACAATTGATTGAGGGTGTAATGCGCCTCTGGGTCAAGTCCTGCAAAACGGATTAGCGGCGGGTGCGGGGCAGGGTGCTGATCGAGTATCGCGATCTGGAACAGCGCTTCGGCCTGATTATCGGCAACTGAACCAATGGCATTGATGTGCGGCGCGCTCTCCAGCCGGTGATACTGCCCTTCATGAATAAGGGGCCGGTGCGCCTTATGCAGCGCAATAGCCTCAGCCAAAACAGCCTTGTCAGCCTCGCTTTCAAGCGCCAGATCAAGCTCCATACCCATATGGCCGAACACGGCGGTTCCGGCTCTGAAATGCATGTCGAACCGGCGGCCGGTAATATGGCATCTTTCGGGACCGACATGATTGCCCAGCACGCTAAGCGGAAGAAAATAGGCCGCACCGCGCATGATCGCATGACGCGCACGGGCATCATTATTGTCGCTTGGCCAGATCCGCCCGGTGCGCTCTACCATATTGTAATCGGCGCGCGCGCCGCCGCTTGAACAGCTTTCGATCACCAGATCAGGGCAGGCGGCTTTAATGCGGTTGATGAGCGTGCAGAGCGCGGCCATTTGGGCATGCATCACGGGCCTTTTGTCGCGGCCTCCGGGATGCTGAATATCGCGGTTCATATCCCATTTGATGTAAGCGATACCGATGTCTTTGATCAGGCCAGTGATCCGTTCAAACAGATAATCGCAGACCTCGTCCCGGGTGAGATCGAGCGGCAATTGCCCGCGCGAGGGGATCGGCTCCAGGTTCGGCGCGCTCAGCACCCAATCGGGATGCGCGCGGTAAAGCTCGCTATCAGGGTTGACCATTTCCGGCTCGAACCAGAGGCCAAATTCCATGCCCAGCTGGCGGACATGGTCAGCCAAAGGCTTGAGGCCGTCCGGATAGATCTCATCGGCGACAAACCAATCACCCAGCCCGGCCTTGTCACTTCGTCTTGCCCCGAACCATCCGTCATCAAGCACGAACCGTTCCGCCCCGACTGATGCGGCATGTTCAGCCAATTCGATCAGCTTTTGCGGCTGATGATCGAAATAGACCGCCTCCCATGTGTTGTAATGCACCGGTCGCTCTGGCCGGGTTTTGAGCAAACTGCCGCGCACGAAATGGTGCAATCGGCGGGTCAGATCGCCATATCCCTTGCTCGACCAGCTGGCGAAAAGCGGGGCAGAGATGTGATGCTCACCGGGTTGCAGAATAATTTCGCCGGGCAAGAGCAAATCGCCGGCTTGGATTGTCACTGTGTCATCATCCAATCGGTCCACACGCATCCGGTGATTGGCGCTGGCAGCAAGGTGAAAAGCCGCGGCTGGTCCATGCGTTTCGCTGGTTTGCGCGGTGCCGCAATAGATCCCGGGATAGCTTTGATGACCGGTGCGCCCGCTGCGGTTTTCCTTGAGGAAAGCGCCGCGCGATAGATCATGCGCCAGCGCTTTGGTTTGGGTTTGAAACTCGCCCGCCCACTGGCCGGTGAAATGGGTGATCTTGGTCAGGCGTTCATCAATCGGCAGGCATATTGCGGCCAGCCATTCCAGCGCGAGCGGCGCGTCCCCGGAATTGATGATATGCGCGCCAAATTGCACGACGCCGCTGGCACTCTCGACCGAAATCATATGATTGACTGTCACGCCGCAATGCGCGTCGCTTGCCGTGATGAGGAGCGCTTCTGGCCCCCGCTGCTCCGCCCGCTCCACCCTCAGATCAATCGCCCAGTCTTGCCCTGCGCGATGCGCAAGCAGGCCCGGCGGTGCGGGAAATCCGGTCCCGATTGTATTCAGAAATGACGCGTCAATCGGCGTTTCTGGACCGCCGGGGGCATGGCTGCGCTCACGCATCCGCATCAGCGATTGCGGCAATGCGCCCGGCAAGTCAGGCCCCGCGTAGAGAATACGCGGACGCTCCCCTATGGCGGCATGGACCGCGACTAAGGTATCCGCCGCGCGCAGTTCCAGAAAGCCGGATGAAGATAGGGATGCGGACATTGTAGCGCCAAGCACTAGAAGTTTTTGTGCGAGTGTTCCATGCTCACGCTTGCTAGATTGCACAGAGATAAGCAGCAGGCGGGACATCGTTCATGGGAAGTATTGCGCAGATCGGCGTCTTTGCGGGGCTAATGATGCTGCTTGGCGTGATGACTTGGCGCAAGGTCGCCGCCGCGCGCGCTGCGAGCCAATCCTCGGCCGATAGAGAGATATTTCTCGCTGGCGGCGGGCTGAGCTGGTTCTTTGTCGCCGGCGCGATCACGCTCACCAATCTCTCCACCGATCAGCTGGTCGGGATGAACGGGGCGCAGATGTTCCTGCTCGCATGGTGGGAGATTGCCGGGTTCATTGGGCTGATGATGCTCGCCTTTATCTTCGTGCCGATTTACTACCGCGAGAAATGCACCACCGTGACCGAGCTGCTGGAGAAGCGCTATAACGGCGCCAGCATCCGAACGGTCATCTCCGGTCTGTTTTTGGCGGGCAATATCTTTATCTATCTGCCCGCGGTGATTTACAGCGGCGCGCTGTTTACCCAATCTGTGTTCGGCACCGATCTGTCCCTGATGGTGATCGCATCCGTCTTTGCGATTGTGGGCGCAGCCTATGCGATTTTGGGCGGTCTTCGCGCGGTCGCTGTGCTCGATACCTATAGCGGGGTGGGCATTTTGGCGCTGGCTTTGCTCGTGGTCATTCTCGCGCTGCAAGCGATCGATTTCGATTTTTCAGGGGTTCCGGCCGAGCGGCTATCCTTGGTCGGTGACAATGACAGTCAGATCCCCTTTCACACGCTGTTTACCGGCATGATCTTTATCCAGATATTCTATTGGTCAACCAATCAGAACATCACGCAAAAGGCGCTGGCCGCGCCCAATGTGAAAGAAGCGCAAAAGGGGATTATGGCAGCGGCGATTGTCCGGCTTTTGATCGTGCCGCCGATTGTGGTGGTGCCGGGTGTGGTGGCTTACAAATTGTTCGGCGGGGTGGGCGATAAGGCCTATGGATTGCTGGTGGCTGAGGTGCTGCCTGATTGGACCAGCGGATTGTTCGCAGCGATGATCGCAGCCGCCGTTTTGACAACCTATTCAGCAGTGATGAATGCCACGATCACGCTGTGGTCGGTCGACTTTCACCGCAAATTTATCAATCCGGATGTGAATGTGGTGAGCCTTAACCGCAAGGTCGGGATTGGCGCGATGCTGGCCTCGATTGCGCTGGTGCCGCTCTATGCCAATGCGGAGAGTATTATCGACTTGCTCCAGCAATTGAACGGCTTGCTGTCGATGCCGATCCTGTCAGCTTTTGCAGCCGCATTGTTGTTCAAGAATATGGACGCGCGCGCGGCTGTTGCGGGCCTTGTCTACGGCGTCGCAATATATGCCTTTCACACCTTCTTTCTTTACACCGATCAAGAAATGTGGGGCGGCACGACCTATTACCGCTATCTCGGCCTTGATTGGCTGCATTACATTGATGTGATGGTGTTCGTGCTGTTTTCCTCGATTGCTGTGGCATTGCTGGTTAACCGGCTTGTGTTTGGCAATCATGCCCGCTTTGCGCTGGGCAGCGGCCGGCAAGCACCAGCAAACGGATGAGCGCACCAAAGCCCGCCCCAAAGCCTGCTCCTAATGGCTGGATCATCCTCGATAAGCCGCGCGGGCTTGGCTCGACGCAGGCGGTCGCGGCGGTGAAGCGAAACCTGCGCGAAGGCGGCTATCCCAAGGTCAAGGTCGGCCATGGGGGAACGCTTGACCCGATGGCCGAAGGGGTGCTGCCGATTGCTCTGGGCGAGGCGACCAAGCTGGCCGGACGGATGCTTGATGCCAGCAAGATTTATGCTTTCACCATCCAATTTGGCGAGGAAACCGACACGCTCGATGCAGAAGGGGAGGTGATCCAGCGATCCGATCACCGCCCGCCCATGGCAGCGATTGCTGCGGTGCTGGAGCATTTCACCGGCGATATCGATCAAGTGCCGCCTGCTTTTTCTGCGCTCAAAGTGGAGGGCAAACGCGCTTATGAGCGGGCGCGGGCGGGCGAGAACGTCACGCTCAAAACCCGCGCGGTTACGGTGCATTCACTGGCGCTGGTGCACCCGCGCGGCGATGCTGGGCTGCGCTCGGCCTTTCAAACCAGCGCCGGAAGGCCCGATCCTTATGATCCCTCGGCCCCGCTTGAGCTGGCCGATAGCGTGACTTTCGAGGCTCATGTATCCAAAGGCACATATATCCGCAGCCTAGCGCGCGATATCGCCCGCGCCCTTGGAACCTGCGGTCACGTTACCTATCTAAGACGCACAAAGGCGGGGCCATTCGACGCCAATAGCGCGATTTCGCTGGACAAACTCAACCATATTGGTAGTGGCGCGCCCTTGAAAGACCTTCTCCTGCCGCTCGAGGCGGGGCTGGACGACATCCCGGCTCTTATTCTCGATCAGACAAGCGCGCAGGCGGTCCGTCAGGGCCGGGTCCTGTCTGAACTGCCCCCACAAGACGGGGTCCTGCCCGATGGGCTCTGCCTGGCCAGTCTGAACGGTGTTCCGATTGCCCTGATGGAGGTGTCTGGCGGCGAGGGCCGAGTGGTCCGCGGTTTTAATCTTCCCGATGTCGCTGAGTAGAAAGCAACTAAGACATGTCAATTGACGCAAAAACCAAAGCCAAGGTGATTAAAGATAACGCGCAAAGCAAAGGCGACACAGGTTCGCCCGAAGTTCAGGTGGCTATCCTGACGCAGCGTATCAAAAACCTGACCGACCATTTTAAAGGTCATCACAAAGACAACCACTCCCGCCGCGGCTTGCTCACCATGGTGAACAAGCGCCGTAACCTGCTTGCCTATCTCAAGCGCAAGGATGTTGAGCGGTACAACGCATTGATCCAGAAATTGGGTCTGCGGAAATAAGAGTTTGCGAAGGGCGGCCCCAAGGGGTCGCCTTTTGTTTTGGACCCGTCTCGCAATTCGGCGAGGCAGCCAATGGGGTAAGTGACCCCGTACCGATCCGGGCCGGATTAGCTCGGAACCAAGTAGGCCCCGCCGCGCAATAAGGCGCCATGCGGGTCATTTTAGGAAAACATATGTTCGACAAGAAAACTGTATCACTGGAGTGGGGCGGGA
>CAZDHB010000065.1:11820-14901 GCA_964505255.1 uncultured Porphyrobacter sp. | reverse complement strand
ACTTCACTTGGCGTTAAGCCTGATCCTTGGTATGTCGCCCCTCATGAAAACACGCGCCCCCTTGGTTCTTTTCGCTTTGCCTGCCACGCTCATCCTGTCCGCTTGCGGCGGCGGGGGAAGCGGCCCTGCCGATACCGCCTATGTCGCCCGCGATGTGGAATCGCTTTATCTGTCGGCGAAAGACCGGATGGACCGGGGGCAGGCCAAGATCGCGGCGGCCTTGTTTGACGAGGTTGAGCGGCAGCATCCCTATTCGCCATGGGCGCGGCGCGCGCAATTGATGAGCGCTTTCAACTATTACGTGGCGCGCGATTACAACAAGGCGATCCAAAGCTCGCAGCGGTTCCTGTCGATCCATCCGGGCAATAAAGACGCGCCTTATGCCTATTATCTCATCGCGCTCAGCTATTACGAACAAATCAGCGATGTTCAGCGCGATCAGAAAGTAACCGAGCAAGCCCGCACAGCCTTGCGCGAGGTGAACCGCCGGTTCCCGCAAAGCGAATATGCCACAGATGCGCGCCTGAAGCTGGATCTGGTGGATGATCACCTTGCCGGCAAAGAAATGGAAATCGGCCGATTCTATCAAAAGAGCGGGCGCTGGATCGCGGCGCAAATGCGGTTCCAGAATGTGGTCGAAAATTACCAAACCACAAGCCATGCACCCGAGGCGCTATTTCGCCTGACGGAAAGCAGCCTTGCACTGGGTATTCCGCAAGAAGCGGTGAAATATGCAGCGGTCTTGGGTGCCAATCATCCGGGCAACAAATGGTATGACCGGGCTTATGATCTGGTACAAGATCACGCAGCGGGTGTCACACCAAGCTAGTCCCCCCTTCACGTTGGAAATCTTCACGGCGCAAATCGTCCCGTTTCCAATCGTTGCGGGGCAAAATTGGGATCCCATCGCGCGGTGATATTAAGCGCGCTCCGTGCAGAGGCGATAAGCTACTGCGGGACAACCATAAATAGCGGTCACATTGGGCTTTTATGCGCAGATGTCGAAGACGGCGCGCCATGCATTTCGTCGTTAAATCAGCACAGAATCCGTCATTGATCGCCCGCTAAATGTCGTTCGTCGACGATGCCTCTTTAACCCGCTTGTCAATCGCGTGATGGGTTCATATCTCGTTATCGACAAGTTCGGGGTCTTCCCCCCCTCTAGCGAGCATTTCCCTAATTTGCTCGTCACCCGAACTTAAAAAGGGATTGTCGGTGTGTTTGAGTGCGTCCTGCGCTTACCCCCCTAACCCCGGCGCAAGAATTTAACGTAGCTGCGCACTGACAATCCCACCTTTTTCCCGCTCACCCCAGTATAATCCATCAGGCTTAACCGGCGTCTATGCGCGCAGCGGCAATGACTTTTCCTGAGCCTGCCTAGCGGGGGTGACGCGAGCCGGCTGAACGGCTAAATGCTGCGGTAATGCTAACCCGTTTGTCGATCCGAAATGTCGTCTTGATTGAAGCGCTCGATTTGGAGTTTGCGCGCGGACTGGGCGTGCTGACGGGTGAAACTGGCGCGGGCAAATCGATCCTGCTGGATTCGCTTGGGCTGGTTCTGGGAAACCGCGCCGATAGCGGTCTGGTGCGCAGCGGCGCCGACAAGGCCAGCGTCACAGCCAGTTTCGAATTTGCAACGCTGCCTGCACCGCTCGCCGAGGCATTGGATGATGCCGCGATCGAAATCGACGCAGGCGAGCCCTTGATCATTCGCCGGCAATTGAAAGCTGATGGCGGGTCAAAGGCGTGGATCAATGATCAACCGGTCGGGGTGGCTTTGCTGAGGGAATTGAGCGGGGTTTTGGTTGAGCTCCATGGCCAGCATGATGATCGCGGGCTGGTCAATCCCAGTGGACACCGCGCGCTGCTCGACCGATATGCCGGCGCTGATCTGACGGACATGGCCTCCGCTTGGGAAACGCTCCATCTGGCCGAGAAACGATTTCGTGAAGAGCGAGAGGCACTTGAACAAGCGAAATTGGATCAGGATTTGCTGCTCGCCCATTTGGCTGAGCTGACCGAGCTTGAACCGCAATCAGGCGAGGAGCTGCGGCTCGCAGAGGCGCGTGCGGATATGCAAAAAGGAGAGCGTTTGTCCGGCGATCTGGAATCGCTCAGACAGATTTGGGAGGGGTCTGATTCGCCGCTCACCTCGCTGCGACTTGCTGCGCGCAAGCTGGACCGGATTGGCGCTGAGCATCCCATTTTGGCAGAGGCCTTGGCGGCACTTGATCGGGCCGTGATCGAGGCGAGCGAGGCAGAGGATAAACTGCGCGATGCGGCCAATGCTCTGGTGCATGATCCCGAGGCCTTGGATGCGGCCGAAACCCGGCTGTTTGAACTGCGGGCCTTGGCGCGCAAGCATCGCTGTGATGTGGACGATCTGCCCGATAAAATGCGCCAGATGCGCAGCGAGCTTGACGCGATTGAGGGCGGCGAGGCGCAGCTCGATGCGTTGGAGGCGGCTGCAAAAGAGGCGCGCGATGCGTTCACCGCGAAGGCGCAAGACTTGCACAAAAAACGCGTGAAAGCGGCCAAGAAACTGGATGCGGCTGTCGCGGCTGAACTTGCCCCGCTGAAATTGGATGCAGCACGGTTCCAGACCAAAATCGAACAATTGCCGAGCGAGCGCTGGGGTGCGCATGGCAGTGACACCGCGGAGTTCACTATCGCGACCAATCCAGGGGCTGATTTCGCGCCGTTGGGCAAAATTGCCAGCGGCGGGGAATTGTCGCGCTTTATTCTCGCATTGAAAGTGGCCTTGGCTGAGCAGGGCGGTGCGGCCACCGTGATCTTTGACGAGATTGATCGGGGCGTTGGCGGAGCCGTGGCGAGCGCGATTGGCGAGCGGCTGTCGCGGCTTTCAGGCGGGGGACAATTGCTGGCTGTGACGCATAGCCCTCAGGTTGCAGCCCGGGGGCAGCACCATTTTATGATCGCAAAAGCCTCCTCCGGCACCGTGACCAAAACCAGCGTAGCCTTGCTTGACCAAGCTGCGCGCACAGAAGAGATCGCCCGGATGTTATCGGGCGCTAAGGTCACGCCAGAAGCCAGAGCGCAGGCCGACCGCTTGTTGGAGGG
>CAZDHB010000065.1:0-11720 GCA_964505255.1 uncultured Porphyrobacter sp. | reverse complement strand
GCCAATGAGTTGATGCGTTTGGCCAAGCAGATCGCGCGCCATGACGAGCTGTACCATGCCAAGGATGCGCCCGAGATCACGGATTTCGAATATGATGCGCTGGTTCGCCGCAATCGCGAATTGGAGGAGGCGTTTCCCCATCTGGTGCGCGCAGACAGCCCGTCGAAAAAGGTAGGGCATGAAATAGCCGCTTCACCGCTGTCCAAGGTCACTCACGAAGTGCGGATGATGAGCCTCGATAACGGCTTTAATGCGGATGACATTCGCGAATGGGCCGCCCGGGTCAGGCGGTTTCTGGCTTTGGCAGAGGATGCGCCGCTGCGTTTTACAGCTGAGGATAAGATCGACGGCCTATCGTGCTCGCTGCGTTATGAGGGGGGCGTTTTGGTGCGCGCAGCGACGCGCGGGGATGGGCAAGTGGGCGAGGATGTGACCGCCAATGTCGCGCATATTGCCGATATCCCGCAAAAGCTGGCCGGAGAGGCGCCCGAGGTTTTTGAAGTGCGCGGCGAGGTTTATATGGCGCGCGATGCCTTTGCTGAGCTGAATGCCAAACAGGAGGAAAATGGCGGCAAGCTGTTTGCCAATCCTCGCAATGCAGCGGCGGGGTCATTGCGCCAGAAAGACCCGAGCGTGACTGCTGCTCGCCCGCTCAAATTCTGGGCGCATGGTTGGGGCGCAGCAAGCGAGGTTCCGGGCGAGACACAGGCGCAAGTCGTAACGGCGTTTGAGCGCTGGGGCATTCCCGTGTCGCCCTTGTTTGCCGAGGCGGAAAGCACCGAGGCATTGCTTGCCCATTACGAAACAATTGCAGCCGCGCGGGCGCAATTGCCGTATGAGATTGACGGCGTTGTCTATAAGGTTGACCGGCTCGATTATCAGCAGCGGCTTGGCTTTGTGGCCAAGGCGCCGCGCTGGGCTTTGGCGCATAAATTCCCGGCAGAGCAAGCGCAAACCACCTTGGAGGCGATTGATATTCAGGTCGGGCGAACCGGCAAGCTGACCCCTGTTGGGCGGCTCGCGCCCGTGCTGGTGGGCGGTGTCACTGTGACCAATGTGACGCTGCATAACCGTGATGAGATTGCGCGTTTGGGTGTGCGTCCGGGTGACCGTGTGGTGATCCAGCGTGCGGGCGATGTGATCCCGCAAGTGGTCGAGAATCTGACGCGTACTGAAACTCGCGAACCCTTCGCTTTTCCCGAGCATTGCCCTGAATGCGGCAGCGAAGCGGTTGCCGAAGAGGGCGAAGTTGATGTGCGCTGCACCGGCGGGCTGATTTGTCCGGCGCAGAGGACCCAAAGGCTGGAGCATTTTGTATCGCGCAAAGCGCTCGACATCGAGGGGCTGGGCAGCAAAACTATCGCGCAATTCTTTGACCTTGGCTGGCTTGAAAGCCCAGCGGATATCTACCGGTTGAAGAACCGCCGTGATGACATACTCGGCCTTGAGGGGTGGCAGGATAAGTCTGTCGATAATCTGTTGGCATCGGTTGAGAAAAAGCGTGAGCCCGATGCTGCCCGGCTCTTGTTCGGGCTCGGTATTCGGCACATTGGCGAGGTCACGGCGCGCGATCTGATGAAGAATTTCCATGAATTGCCGGTGCTGCGCAAAACTGCGGAAAATGCGCATTCAGGCGATGAGGAGGCACTGCAGGAGATCCTTTCGATTGACGGAGTGGGCGAGACAGTGGCGCACGCTTTGGGCGATTTCTTTCATGAGCCGCACAATAGAGCGGTGTGGGAGGATTTGCTGAGCGTGGTGACGCCGCCGCGTTATGAGGTTGAAACGCTCGACAGTCCGGTCGCGGGCAAAACGGTGGTCTTCACTGGCAAGCTGGAGACGATGAGCCGTGACGAGGCAAAGGCTCAGGCGGAAAGGTTGGGCGCGAAGGCGAGCGGTTCGGTCAGCGCCAAGACCGATCTGCTGGTCGCTGGGCCGGGCGCTGGATCGAAGCTGAAAAAGGCCGCCGAACTCGGCATTGAGACGATTGACGAAGCAGGCTGGGCCAAAATCGTGGCGGAGGCGGGCTGATGGATTTGCTGCGCGAATTGCATCCTCAGGCGCTGCGCATTGCCGAATTGCTGCGCGCGCGAGAGGAACGTCTGGCGATTGCCGATGGGGCCACAGGCGGTTTGCTTTCCGCAGCGATTTTGACTGTGCCGGGCGCGCTCGATTTCTTTGTCGGGGGCGGGGTGGTCTATTCGCTGAGGGCGCGCGATGTATTGTTCGCTCAGCCGCGTGAGGCGTATAAGGGCATGCGCGGGACGAGCGAGGAATACGCCTTGCTCCAAGCCCGCAGCATTTGCGCCAATTTTGAGGCCGATTGGGGCCTTGCGGAAAGCGGTTCGGTCGGGGCTAGCAAGCATCCCACAGGTGCACCAGCGGGGCGCAGCTGTGCCGCGCTTGCCGGTCCGCTTGGCGAGGCAGTGCAGGTTCTGGAGACCGGCAGCGGGGACCGCATTGCCAATATGGGCGATTTCGCGCGCAACGCCCTGACCCTGCTCGAAGACTGCCTATCCGGTAAGGCGCAAGGACAATGAGTGCCTCATCTGGGAACACCCCATCTGGTAAATCCGCATCATGGTCATTGCTGGCCAAAGCGACCGGCTTTTCGCTGATCGCGTTGATGCTGCTGGCGGTCTTTTTCCTCTATGGACAGCGGTTGGTCCAGCAACCCGATTTTGGCGAGGCGGAAGGCGCGCAAGGCTTTGAGAACCGGCTCAAGGCCGCGGCTGAGGAAGCGGCGGAGGCGAGAGCAAATGCGCCCGATACGCGTGCGCCTGCGATCCAGCAATTGGAACAGGATCTGGGCCGGATTCAGGCGACACTCGGTTCTCATCTGGGGCTTGCGATCGTCGATCTGGAAAGCGGCGAGGCGGCGCATTTCAATGGCGAGGTGCCCATGCCTCAGCAAAGCGTCAGCAAACTTTGGGTCGCGCTCGCCGCGCTCGATATGTCGGATCGCGGGCTGCTTGATCTATCGGAAAGGGCAACCGTGCGCCTCGGTGATTTGACATTGTTTCATCAACCGATCCGCAAGCAAGTGCTCGCCAATGGCAGCTTTACCACGACGTACAGCGATTATATGCGCCGCGCCCTCGTCAGCAGCGATAACACCGCCAATGATATGGTCCTGAAGCGGGTCGGCGGGCCGGAGGCGGTGCGGCAAGTTCTGGCTGATAAGGGGCTGAGCGAAATCCGTTTCGGTCCGGGTGAGCGGATTATGCAGTCCGAGCTGGCAGGGCTGAAATGGGACCAGTCCTTTGCGCTTGGCAAAACATTCTTTGAGGCTCGCAAAAGGGTCGATCATGGGCGGCGGCGCGAGATTTTCGATGATTATGTCAGCGATCCCGTGGACGGCGCGAGCGCGCTGTCCATTGCCCGGGCACTCGCTAAGCTGGCACAGGGGCAATTGCTATCACCGGCTTCATCTGCGCAGCTGATTGGGATGATGCGCGATGCGAAGAGCGGGCCCAACCGGCTGAAAGGCGGCCTGCCACAAGGCTGGTCGATTGCGCATAAGACGGGCACTGGGCAAGTGCTCGATATTGTGCCGCCCGGTGTGATGGGAGAGCAGACGGGATACAATGATGTTGGCCTCGTCACTGCGCCGGATGGTGCGCGTTATGCTGTCTCGGTGATGATCGGCCATACGCGCAGACCCGTGCCCGAGCGGATGGATATGATGCACGCTGTGATGGGCGCGCTGGGGGCCTATCATATCGCCAAAACCGCTGCCCCCGATGATGGCGCGCCGCCTGCTGATGAGGGGGCTGAAGCTCCGAATGCGTCGCAAGAACTTGCCGAAGAGCCAAGCTGATAGGCCAGTTAAGGCTTGGTCGCTGTGCCGCTATCTATAGCTCGGGTTTCGCGCTCAGGGTCGCCCAAATTGCGGCGTGCTACCCATTTCATCACGCCGCCTGACAGAGGTGTCCAAAGCCCGGTTTTCACGCCCGCCGCCGCCAAAGTGTCGCTGGTCCATTGGTTGCAGGTATTGCCAAGGTGATACGTCAGATTGCTGTCGTAAAAGGCGTCATTATGGCCATATCCGGGAAAGACGCTGCGCGGGCTTGCCGCGCCAAGCTGGCCTTCAATCTGCTGCACGATCTGGCTGTATTCCCGCGCGCTCACTCTGATTGTGCGGAAATTCTCATCCGGGGCAGGGCGCACAAAAAAGGCCGCGTGAAGCAAGCCGTCTCCGCCAATTGCCGCAAAAAACGCGGTGAGGGGCGTCAGGTCGCGCCAAGTGGGCGTATTGAGGAAAACTTCGCGCTCGCCAAAGCTCACCATGACGTGAGTATAAGGCCAATCTGGCGCAGCCTGATCGGTGTGCGCAAACTCTTCACGCCAATCTTTAAGGTCAGAGGCGATTGGCATCACGATACCTGTATGCACGCCGTTGGTTCCGATCATAATGTCGATACCCTTGGCTGGTTCTTCCCAATCAGCATTGCGCGCAACCGAAGAGCCGGCCCAAGCAGCAAGCAGGAACAGGCTGATGCAAATCGCAAGACCGGCGATGGTATACGCTAGCGCCTTGCCCAGCATGCGCAGCCCTTTGCCGCCTGAGCTTATGCCTCGCGCGTCAGCCACACTATCGACCAATCACCTTTGACCAGCCTTTTGTGCAAGGCAAATCCGTAAGCCGCATAGGCCTCGCACACCGCGTCTTGCTGTGTCTCCAGCAATCCTGCCAGCAGGATTTGACCCTCAGCGGCGACCGCTGCCGCGAATGCTGGGGCCAGTTCGATCAGCGGCCCTGCCAGAATATTGGCGATCAGTAGATCAAAAGGCATGCGGCCAGCGATGGCCGGATCGTCCACTCCGTCCGCCGTGACAAGCGCCAATTCACCGTTGCCAGTGCCAAGGGCAATCTCGTTCATCTGAGCATTGATGCGAATGACATCCTCGCACACTGGGTCAATATCAGAGGCTATCGCGCGGGCATCCGGCCACAGCTTCATCGCCGCGAAGGCGAGCAGGCCCGTGCCAGTGCCTATATCCGCATGATTGCGCACCTTAGTTCCGGCGCGCTGCATGTCATCGAGCAAGGCAAGGCATCCCGCAGTCGTTTCATGCTGCCCGGTGCCAAACGCAAGGCTGGCCGGAATGACGAAATTGACCGCGCCATCTGCCGCGCCATGATCGGGTGTGTGCACATGGAAGCGCCCCTCGCGAATGGGGTCGACGCCTTTTTGGCTTTCCACCACCCAATCGGTTTCGGGCAGTTTTTCAGCGGTGAAGCTCGCTTTAGGACCTTCGAACAAGCTCTCTATCGCCGCGACGTCTTCTGGTTCAGGCTCTCGCGGCAGCCACGCCTCAAATGCCCAATCGCCCGGCCTGTCAGGCGCGATTTCGCAGGCAGAGACGACGATGTCAGCATCCCAATCGAGCATTTCTTCCTGACGCAGCAATGCCGATGTTGCATCAATTTGCGAGACTTCGGCGCGCAATTTCCAGCTGCTCATGGTGCTTTCGCCTCTGCGGCAGAATCGTGCTTATCTGATGTGTGTTCTTCTTCAAGGCGCTTGGCCAGATCCTGCATTTTCTGAGCGGCGTAATCGGTGCAGCTTAGCCCGCCCGATAGGCTACCGCCTGCGGCCCGCTCGACCATTTTGCTATGCGATGGATGCGGGGTGAGGAGAATATCGCAGTCTAGCCGCGAGAGCCGCGCCAGACCATTGATATAGGCCTCGACATAGCGGGGATTGTCGGAAAACCGGTAGTCATCGCTGCTGACTGGTGACAGGCTGTCGGCATAGACAATGTGTTTGCAATCATCCCCCTCGCAGCTTTTCCAATACCAGGTCAGTGCGCCGGGAGAATGGCCGGGTGTTGCAATCGCGCTGATCGATACGCCGCTGACGATGAGGCCGCGCAGCGCCCGCAGTTCGCGTGTCACTTTCACTGGGGTCATCGCCTCGTGGATGGTAAACTGCGGGTCGTCGGCTGAAACTTGCCCGCTTTCCAGCACGTCGGCGACGCCAGCGCCTGCGACTACAGCAGCGCCGGTTGCTTGCTGGATAATGGCGTGCCCACCGACATGGTCGAAATGCTCATGGCTGTAAGCGAGAAAACTGATTTCCTGAGGATCAACGCCAAGAGCCTCGATGTTCGACAGGATGACTTTGGCACCGTCCTCGGTTCCGCTATCGATCAGGATGTGTTCGCCTATCCCAAGGATAAGGATCGCAGCGATCCCGCAAGTGCCCACGTAATAGGTGTTGCCGTGAATCCGGTAAGGGGGCGCTGGTTTGTCCCATTTGTCCCACGGCTCGCACTGGCTCGCCCATTGCTCAGCCGTAACAGGCAGGGGCTTGTTTGGCGCGTCGCCTATTGGGGTGGAGGCGGCCAAAACCCCGGCGAGACTAGCAAAAGTGAATTTACCGAACATAACTTGCCCCGTTCACGTCAAGCGTTGCCCCGGTCATGCTGGCAGGCGCATCGAGCGCGCAATAAGCGATCATATTGGCGACCTCTTCCGGCTCGGCCACACGTCCCAAGGGGATATCAGCGAGCAGACCTGCGCCGCCGCGGCTTGCCAGATAATCATCGGCCATGCTGGTATCGGTGAAACCCGGCGCAATGGCAAAACTGGTAATGCCTCGCGCGGCATAAGCACGGGCGATAGTCTTGTGCAGGGCCAGCATGCCCCCTTTGCTTGCCGCATAGTGCCAGTGATCGGGGCTGTCCCCGCGATGCCCGGCACGGCTAGCGACATGGATAATCCGGCCCTCTATCCCGCGTTCAAGCCAATGCCGGATGGCAAAGCGGGACAATTGGGCGGCAGCGGTGAGATTGATCCTGAGCGTTTCCTCCCAGCTATCAATCCACTCGATATCAGATGATTCCACAGGGCTTGCTTTAAACAAGCCTGCATTGTTCACGAGGATATCGATCTGCGACTGGCCGTTCGCTTCGGCCAAGGCAAGCGCATCTTGCCACAGGGTCTGCGGTGCTTGCGGCTCGGCAAAGTCGGCGGCAATCGACAAATCCTTGGTCTTTGGCGACCCGAGTTTCGTCGCTTGACCAATGACGAAGGCGCCGCGCGCGGCGAGTGCAGCTTTAGCACTTTTGCCAATTCCGCGGCTCGCGCCGGTGAGGAGGATGCAAGTCATGCAAGGTGCTATTCGCAATTTTGCGAGTCTTGTCGAGGCCTCATGCCTTGCCTCCTGTGCCGCTTGCGCTAAGGAAAGCGCTGATTGACGCGATGAATGGTAAGAAAAATATGACGAACCGTCCGACTTCTCCTCATTTACAAGTGTGGAAATGGGGCCCGCATATGCTGGTCTCGATCCTCCACCGCGTGTCCGGCGACGGACTTGCGCTGGTTGGGCTGGGCGTGCTGCTTTGGTGGCTGGGCGCTTTGGCCAGCGGACCTGCTGCTTATGAGAGCTTCGCCGGCCATGCTGGCCAATGGTATGGGCTGGTTGTTCTGATCGGCCTCACTTGGGCTTTCTTCAATCACATGATGAGCGGGCTACGCCATTTCGTACTGGATATGGGTGCTGGTTATGAACTCAGCATCAATAAACTCTGGTCGGTTCTTTCGCCGATCATCGCAATTGTCCTCACCGCGGCCTTTTGGGCCTTCATTCTAACGAAATGAGCTGAGCAAAATGGGTAACGGAACCTCAATCGGACGGGTGCGGGGCCTTGGCTCTGCGCATCACGGCGCGCATCATTGGCTGGTGCAGCGTTTTACTGCGATCGGCAATCTGGTGCTGATGCTGTTTTTGCTGGCCAGCCTGGCGCTGCTGCCGGCCTATGATTTTGCCACGGTAAGCAAATGGATTGCTCAGCCATTGGTGGCGGTCGCGCTGGCCCTGCTGATCGTCAGCGTATTCTGGCACGCGCGGCTTGGTCTACAGGTCCTGATCGAGGATTACGTGCACACCTCCGGGAATAAGTTTGCCTGCATCGCTTTGCTTAATCTAGCGACTTTGGGCGGGGCCGCATTTGGCCTGTTTTGTATTGCGCGCCTTGCCTTGGGAGGCACTATTTAATGACTGCTGAAAGCAAATTTGCCGATTATAAAATCATCGAGCACACCTATGATGTGGTGGTTATCGGTGCTGGCGGATCGGGGCTGCGCGCAACCATGGGTGCGGCAGAAGCGGGACTGAAAACCGCCAATATCACTAAGGTTTTCCCGACCCGTAGCCATACCGTAGCCGCTCAGGGCGGGATTGCGGCCAGTCTGGGTAACAACTCGCCCGACCATTGGTCATGGCACATGTATGACACCGTCAAAGGCTCCGATTGGCTCGGCGATCAGGACGCGATTGAATATCTCGTTCGCGAAGCGCCGCAAGCCGTTTACGAGCTGGAACATGCCGGTGTGCCGTTCAGCCGTAACGAGGACGGCACCATTTATCAGCGCCCCTTTGGCGGCCATATGCAAAATATGGGCGAAGGCCCGCCGGTTCAGCGGACCTGCGCCGCTGCTGACCGGACCGGGCATGCGATGCTGCATGCGCTGTATCAGCAGAGCCTGAAGTATGACGCGGATTTCTTCATCGAATACTTTGCGCTCGACCTGATCATGAAAGACACGCCCGAGGGCAAGAAATGCGTCGGCGTCATTGCGCAGTGCCTGGATGACGGCACGATCCACCGGTTCCGCGCTCATGCGGTGGTGCTGGCGACAGGCGGTTATGGCCGTTGCTATTTCACCGCAACCAGCGCGCATACCTGCACCGGTGATGGCGGAGGCATGGTCTTGCGGGCCGGTTTGCCATTGCAGGATATGGAGTTTGTCCAGTTTCACCCAACCGGCATTTACGGCGCAGGTGTGCTCATTACAGAGGGCGCAAGGGGCGAGGGCGGTTACCTCACCAATTCCGAAGGGGAGCGTTTCATGGAACGCTATGCCCCGAGCGCGAAAGATCTGGCCAGCCGGGATGTCGTATCGCGGTCCATGGCGCTGGAAATGCGCGAGGGACGCGGTGTGGGCGCCGATGGCGATCACATCTTCCTGCATCTCGATCACATCGATCCCAATGTTTTGGGTGAGCGTCTGCCGGGCATTACGGAAAGCGGCAAGATTTTCGCGGGCGTCGATCTGACGCGTGAACCTTTGCCGGTAACGCCGACCGTTCATTACAATATGGGCGGCATCCCGTGCAATTATCATGGCGAGGTTTGTGCAGGCGACAAGAAAGACCCTGAGAAAACGGTGCCGGGCCTGTTCGCTGTGGGTGAGGCGGCCTGTGTATCTGTTCACGGTGCCAACCGATTGGGGTCGAACTCTCTGATCGATCTGGTGGTATTTGGCCGCGCAACAGGCCACCGCCTGAAAGAGGTGGTCACCCCGGGCAGTGCGCATGATGAATTGCCTGCCGATAGCGCGGATCTCGCGCTTGGCAGGCTCGATCACTTCCGCCATGCGAAGGGCGGCTCAAGCACAGCCAGCATCCGGGCAGATATGCAAAAAGCCATGCAAAAGCATGCCGCCGTGTTCCGGGATAGCAAGCTTTTGAAAGAAGGCGTTGCAGAGCTGCAGAAGGTCAACAGCCAGATGCAAGACATTGCTGTCACTGACCGGTCACTCATTTGGAACAGCGATCTTATCGAAACGCTGGAGCTGGATAATCTGATGGCTCAGGCCAATGTCACGATTGCTTCGGCAGAGAACCGCAAGGAAAGCCGCGGCGCGCACGCGCATGAGGATTTCCCTGATCGTGATGACAAGAAATGGATGAAGCACACCATTGCTTGGTTTGACGGATGGGGCGGCGGCGCAGCCGGATCGGGTAAGGGCAAAGTCAAAATCGACTATCGTCCGGTTCACGAGTTCACCCTGACCGATGACGCGGACTATATTAAACCCAAAGCAAGGGTCTATTGATCCCTGCTTTTCGGGTTTGCCCGTTCTAACAAGCGCCTTGTTGCGCCTCTCCATCGCATCTATGCTGTGCGCAGTGATGCGAAGTAGGAAACTTTTTGGAGGCGTGCCGGGTCTGCTGCAGGCAGGCGCAATTGCAGCATTTGGCGTGACGCTTGCTTTGGCGATGCTTGCCCTAGCTATGCTTGCTGCTGCGATGCTTGCTCCAGCGGCGCTCGCTCAGGCAAAGCAGGCCAATGCAGGGAAGGCTTCACAAAGCGAAGCGCCCGCACCGCACACCGCCCCTTGGCCCCAGCTTGGCACCGGCAAGAGCAAATCCTCGCGCAATGCCAGCCTTCAGTTAAGTCCGGAATACACGCGCGGTGTTTCAGCCAAGCAGCAATTGGAGCAGCGCCGCAGACTGGATGCAGCCATTGATGCCCTCGCGCCTCAGCGTCCCGGCACAATGGATGCTTATGTCCTGACAATCGCCTTTGATAGCGATCCTGTATTTGCCCGCGAAGCGCGTGAGGCGGGCCGGGTGCTCTCGCGGCGCTATAACGCGGCTGAACGGACATTGGTCATGGCCGGTCCGGAAAATAGGCCGGGCGTTTCAGCGGCGCTGCCTCATGGTTCGATCAGCGCGTTCTCGATCGCCTTGGCGCGTCTTGCAGAGATTATGGACCGGCAAGAGGACGTGCTGGTAATCTACACCACCAGTCACGGTATCCCGCAAGGCCTCACTTACCATTACGGCGACAATGGTTTCGGGGTTCTCTCGCCGCAATTTTTGCGCGACACTTTGAGCGAATTGGGACTTGATCGGCGCATCCTGATCCTGAGCGCGTGTTTTTCGGGCGTCTTTGTGCCTTATCTTGCGGGCGAGGATACTGCGATCCTGACCGCGTCCTCTTTCAATCGCAGCTCTTTTGGATGCAAGGCTGACAATGACTGGACCTTTTACGGGGACGCGCTGATCAACCGGGCCTTGCGCAAGCCTCAGTCGCTAGGCGATGCCGCAGCGGAGGCGGGCGGCAGTATTGCGACGTGGGAAGAAGGGCTGTCGCTCAAACCATCCCTACCGCAAGTCCTGATTGGAGAGCGGGCCAAAGGCTGGCTGATCGATCTTGAGCGGCAAATACCCCGGCGCGCGACGCGGCCCGTTGGGCGGCCTGCTGTCGGTAAATAGGCAGGCTGGCCGGCTTTATCGCTGGGGCTCGTGTTCTGGCGTCACATCGCCCTGCGCGGCCAATTGTGCCCAGCTTTCGGGAACCGGTTTTCCTTCCCGCTCAAGGATGCTCACCGCCTGCGCCATCAGCGCCGCTGCACCTGCCTGACCACTGCGCTGTTTCAATGCCGCGAGATTGGCAAGACTTTGCACGTCCGCTGGCTCCAGTTTCACAACCGCTTCGAGCCGGTTAATCGCGGCCAGATCGTCGTCCCGCCTGAGCGCCATTGCCACCAAACTGCGTAACAGGGATGGCTGCTCTGTCCTCGCAATCGCGCCGGTTGCAAGCATGCGCAGCAAGGCTTCCTCACGCATGGCATCAGTGCCGCTGACCTCGCCAAAGCGGTAAAGACGCTTAGCGCCCTCAAGCCGCTCGTCAGCGGTAAATTCGCCATTGGCGGCCACAAATCGCACTGTATCAGAGGCGGTTTCGAGATCGCCTTCCTCGAACAAGCGGTCTGCATTGGCGAGCAAGCACGCGGTCTCCTCGCGGACCGACTTGCTGTCGCTGGTGCATTTGGAAATGGTGATATTGCGGGAAAATCCGCCCTGCGGAAACGGGGTAATGCCGGAACCCAGAGTACCGCTAAGGCTGGTGCTGCTGGCGTAATTAAGGCTGTCAAACAGAGGTTTGCGGGCAATTCTGCTGCCCAGAATGACAGACTT
>CAZDHB010000064.1:11237-15154 GCA_964505255.1 uncultured Porphyrobacter sp. | reverse complement strand
CACCCCCACAATCGGTCGCGAGGCGATGGCTTGAGTTGGGCCGGTTGCAGACTGCACGCTTTTCGATAACGGGAGAACCAAACGGTCATTGCATTCACTGCCCAGATACTGCCCTTGTTCAATGCAATACCCGTTAAGCGCGAGACTGAATGATCCAACAGGTTCCATCGCTGCTGGTTGTCAGCTCCTTTTCAGCGTCAAGCTGCTCGACAAGGTCATCGACCAGCGACATGCCCAAGCTGTCAGTGCGGCCCTCATCGATTGGGCGTGTGAAGCCGCTCCCATTATCCTCAACACGCAATTGGAAAGACCCAGAATTTGCTTCAAAGCTTACTTCCAGCTCGCCCCCTCCATCATTGAACCCATGCTTGTAAGAGTTCGTCACAAGCTCGCTAACAAGTAATCCCAGAGGTGTAAGCTGATTTACATCCAGTTCTTTTGCATCGATGTTCCATCTAAGCTGAACCTCGCTGCGGCCCAGGCTGCCCTCTAGCAACACCAACAGTTCGTCCAGGAATTCGTCGACTTCAACGCGGGTCGAGTTTGGCGCCTCTCGGGCGTAGATATGGTCGTGTACCAGCGCCATCGTCTTTGCTCTGGTGGCCGCGTCGTTTTGCATGCTTTGAGGTTGATTGCTCTTGGCGCCTCGCCGCACATCCAGATTAAGAAGGCTTATCAATAGCTGGAGGTTGTTCTTGGTTCGATGATGTATCTCCTGCAGGAACACACGGCTGGTTTCCGCTTCTCTTTTTTGGTCGCGATAAGAGCGGTAAATGAGACCTGCCACAAGCATGAGAAAGGCGATCGCGAGTGCAAGCCAAAGTCGAGACTGCTGCAAACGTAGGTCGGAGATGATTGCCTCATCCTCCATCAGTTCAAGGCGCAGTTCGCGGTCCCGTACATCAAAGAGCAATTCACTGTTTACGACAGCGCTTATCTTCTCTGTTTCGAACCGGTCCTCACTCAGCTTCAAGGCCGCATCAAGGTAGGGTGATGCTTCATCGCGGCGGTTCATTTGCACCAAAAGCCGACCACGAGTCTTGGCGTATTCGAGCGCCCAGTAAGTATTCCCGGGCTCGGCCAAGAGCTCCTCTGCGCCGCCATTTCCAAGGCCCATAAGCGAATTCGCCTGGTCCAATGCTGCCTGCGCCTTTTTGAGCTCCTGATCTTCAAGATACCGCGCAGCCAGCCAGTTTAGAGCCAGCGCAGCCTCAGCTGGTTCTCGGTATTCTCTCAGCTGATCGACGGATTGCTCCGCGAGCTGAACAGCGCGTTTTCTATCGCCAAAGGCTAACAGTGGCTTAGCTTCAGCGAAGTTGATTACACCCTCAAGATAGGTTGCATTGCCTTGCTGCGCAGCGTCGCGCGCTTGATCATAGAATCTAACGGCATCGCTATGGCCCTCCATAAGGGAATGCGCATTAGCAATATTGAGCAGGACCAGGGCAATACGCTCATCGTAGTCAGTCTCGAGCTGACGGAATCCCGCCAGTGCCGTGTTGTACCGCCTGATAGCGGCTTCTTGGTCACCCAAATCGGAAAGAATGTTCCCTATGTTTGAAAATACAAGATATGTACCTGCACGGCCACTTTCGCTGCCAATCGCTGAGTATCTTTCGGCTGCCTCTTCGTAGATTTCGATTGCAACGGCATAATCACCGTCAGACTTGGCCCTTACGCCGCGGGCGCTAAGAATGCCGGGCAAAAGCCCCACCATATCATTGTCTTCACCGTAAGCCTGGGCCGCCAACAGATACTCTTTCATCGCGGCGGTATCGCCATCCAATTGAAAGGAGCGAATTCCCAGGTAATAATTCAGATAAGCTAACGACAACTCATCGCCAGCAGCCTCTGACTGAGCTACAAGTGCCTGCAATTCGGCCGCTTTGGCTTCGCCAGGCTCTTCGAAGCTTGACCCGATTTCTCTAACCAGCAGCATTCGCGCAGCATCAGGGGCAAGCTGTTCAATCAACGCTTGCCGCTCGGGCCGTGGTATAAATCCTGCTCTGTAACGAAGATAATTCTCGAGCAATGCGGATTGCTCACCTGCAGACAGTTTGGGTAGCTCGGCAATACAAGCAGCGCCTTCATCACCTTCGATCTTTTCTCCAGCCTGCATGGCCGCGACTAAGGCCGCACAGTTTCTGCTTTCCTGCGCTGATGCTCCCACGGGTTGCAGCAACCCCGCTGTGATTGCAGCAACTACAAATGCTATCCTTAGAGCAAGTGTTCCCGACATAATGCTAAGACCCTTCCCTCCAAATATCGTTCCTGTGGGATCCATAAGCTAGCCAGAAGGCCCCGTAAGCTCACATTATCAATCGGACCGCTCAAGTATCAACTTGCGTCTCAACAAGCTGACCATCAGCCAACACGCTTCAATTGCGGATATTACCCCATAATTAGGTCTGGCCAAAATAGGTCATGCCAAAATACCTCAAGCCAGAATACTTCAAGCCAGAATACTTAAAGCCAAAATACTTCAAGATTGGGCAAATCGGCGATATTGGGACGGGGTGGTTTCAGTTACCTTGCGGAACGCAGACGTAAAGTGAGCTTGGTTGGAAAATCCGACCGAAAGCGCAATTTCCGCAATCGGCCAATCTGTGTTTCGGAGCAGCCGTTTGGCTTCGTTGATCCGCTCGGTGATCATATATTTGTGAGGCGGGACGCCGAAACTATCGCGAAATTGCCGCGAGAACTCCGACACGCTTAACTCGCACAGCTCAGCCAATTGCTCGACGCTGATTGGCCGGTCGAGGTGCTTGTCGATATATTGCTCCGCCTTGTCACGATTGTCTGTCGATAGAGCTTTCTTGCTTCTGGCAATTTTGCCTCCATCGATCTGCGTCGCCGCGATTGAGAAATTGGCCATCGCTGTGTTCACAAGCGCATCAACCGAGGCAGGATCAAACGGTTTAATAAGATATCCATTGGGGCGTACAACAGCGGTTTTGAGAACCGTCTCGTGGTCCGCATGGCTCGTCAGGAATGCGATTGCCATCATATGATCTTCGCGAAACTCCGTTGCCAATGCGATGCCATCGCGCGCGCCATCAATGTGGATATCCAACAAGGCAAGATCCGGAGAATGCTCTGATGCGAGTGCCACAGCGTCAGCAAAGTTTGTAGCCGGTCCAATCACCTCATGCCCGAGCGTAACGAGGATCTCGCGAAGATCTCGTGCCATGACTCGCTCGTTTTCAACAATCAGAATTCGCAGCATCTCGTGGCTCCATTCAGTTCGCTAGTTCGCGGGCTTAGCCGCCATGATACACGACAAGACTGAGGCGGAATTCGCAAGGTAATACGTCCCAACGAGCGCAGGAATTGAATAAACCATTGGAGAATTGGAAATACGCGAACATCTTTTGTTGCGAAATTACTCTTCGAAAGTCCGATTTGGAATTTTTGAGGAGGCCATCATGGCAACAAAATTTGTTTCTGACGACACAGACCTGCATACATCCGCATGGGGTGAGCTAATCGTTGAAACACGCAAACCCTATCACTCGCCTCAAAAACAGCGACAACCCGACTGGGGGGCTTTGCGCTCAATCGACGTGGTTACCGTTTGCGAAGATCCCCGGCATTGGAAATCTCTCGCGGCCCGTTCGATGCGAGGAGAGGTGCCAGCTTTCGGACAGTTGCTGGAGGAGTTTTCAACTTGCCTCGAGCTGTTTTACTCCCGGCTCCTCACTGATGATGCTGCGCTGGTCGCGGTCGACGAAACGCTTCAGTCAATCGCCGACAAATTTCACACATGCGATCCCAGTCGTCCAATCCTGCCATGGTTACTCGCGATCGCGACATATCGCGCGCAGCATCCAACGACGTCGGTTAAACCTCACTGAGTTTACCCTAGGTGCCAGAGCTGCCGCATTCAGCCTAGGCTCGTTTGGCCTGGGCTGTTTTGC
>CAZDHB010000064.1:0-11137 GCA_964505255.1 uncultured Porphyrobacter sp. | reverse complement strand
TAGGTGCCAGAGCTGCCGCATTCAGCCTAGGCTCGTTTGGCCTGGGCTGTTTTGCTCGAGAACTTGTTCCCTCGAGCGCTGGGCCGATTGGCAGCATGTAAGCCATCCATTGATGAATTGCCTAGCTGCCCCCAAGGGCATGACCAGTTCCGTCATTGCCCGGGCACCGCAGCGCGCTCTAACCTAATTACTATCGGTGATCAGGCGCGCGCTCGACTGATGCGCGAAATAGCTCCACAGCCAATTGAGCACGACGCTCGCCCGGTTTCTTGTCCCCGCCAAGAAGCCGACATGGACAAGGCCCCAGAGCCACCATGCAGGTGCGCCAGACATGCGGAACGCCCCAAAGTCGGCCACTGCGCTTCGGCGACCAATCGTCGCCAAGCTACCTTGATGCTTGTACTCAAACGATGCGGGAAGGACTTTACCCAGCAGCTCCGCCTCGATCACTTTGGCGACATGCGCTCCAGCCTGTTTTGCAGCAGGCGCAAGGCCAGGTGCAGGGTTGCCGTCCCACGCATTCGCGCTTGCAGTATCGCCGATTATGAAAATGCCCGGATGTTCGGGCACTCGCAAATGATCGTCTACCTTGGCTCTGCCTGCGCGATCGGCCTCACATCCGATCCATTTTGCAGCTGGCGAGGCAGCGACACCGGCGGCCCACAAAACAGTCTCTGTATCGATCCGCTCATCACCGACCATGATGTGATCGCTAGCAATAGCGCTCGCGCGTGAATTTGTGCGCACTTCCACGCCCAGCTCCTTAAGCGAAGCCTCTGCCTTGCAAGAGAGCTCTTCAGGGAAAGTGGGCAGGACACGGCTTGCCGATTGAATCAAGACAACGCGCGCTTTCGATGGATCAAATGTTCGGAAATCGCGCTTGATTGTTTCCATCGACAATTCGGCAATCGCGCCAGCCAATTCCACGCCGGTGGGACCGCCGCCAACGATCGCAAAGTTGAGCAGCCGCTTGATCTTGTCTTGATCACTCGTAAGTTCGGCTTGCTCGAATGCATTGAGGACGGCGCGGCGCACCGAGACACCATCTTCGATCGTTTTTAGGCCCGGTGCAAATTTGCTCCATTCGTCGCGGCCAAAATAGCTGTGCTGCGCACCGGTAGCGATCACCGCGCGGTCAAATGGCAGCTTAATCCCATCGCCATGCTCAACGATACCAGCCACTGGATCGATCCCCTTCACTTCTGACTTGATGACGGTCACATTGCCGTCCTCGCGAAACAGAGAGCGGATCGCAATTGCGATATCCGCTGGACTAAGGGTCGCGGCGGCGATCTGATATAAGAGCGGCTGGAACAAGTGGTAATTGCGCTTGTCGAGCAAGGTGATCCGCACAGGCAAATGCTTTAGTTTGTTGACTGCGGCAAGGCCCCCAAACCCGGCGCCAACAACCACGATATGCGGCCAGTCATCTGGGATCTGGGATGGGTTACGATCAAACAGGACGTTCCTCTCGGACCATCGACTAATCCATCCATCAATGGCCAATATCCCCGGCCCCTTTGCCTCGTAAAGAGCGAGCAATAGTACTGGATAGAGCATGATGTCAGGATGCACTCCGACAATCGCTGAGGCGATCCCGGCTAGCAAAGCCAGGCCCGATGTGACGCTCGCCAAGAACCCTGTGATTAGCATGGCCGCGAACAGGATCGCCAAGGCAGGCGCGATGATCTGCAAGCTGGTGATAGGTAGCCACGTTGCGACAGCGATGGACGGTTCGAATACACCTGCGACCGCCAAGAACGTAATCGCCAACCACATACGGATCGCAGCAATCCATAACGGCGCGAGTTTAGCGATGGCGAATTCGGAAGCAGTAAAAGCCCGTTTTGCAAAGAGGAAACCGCTATTGCCCAGCGCCCTTTTGATGAAATTATCAAGCGATATTGCGGCCGGCCCATGCAGCGCATACCAACCCAGCAAAGCTATAAGAAACAGGTTCGTTGTGGTGGGAATATGGACGATTTGTGCAGTTAAAAGCAGCAGACCCATGGCCAGCGCCGCAGGACGCGTGAACAAACCAATCACAAGAAGGACAGGGCCAACAATCTCAATCGATAGGCCTATTGCTGCCGCGGTGTCAGGAGCAAGCCAGCTCACCGGATATTCTTCACGGGCAAGCAGGACTGCGGTGTCCCAATTGCCCAATTTGACCATGCCTGAGCGGATAAAGGTCTGCGCGATGCTGACGCGCAGGAATAGATCGAACAAAGGCCAATAAAGCCGCGAGCCAGCTGAATACATTTTTAGCCAGCGGCGCACCGTTACGCGAACAAAGGGACTCAACCCTCTGCCCGGCTGCTGCATAGCGATATCTTTGGGCAAAACTGGTTCCTCTCGAACTCTTGTTCGTTGGCCAGTCAGGGTTGGTTACTTTAGAACCCTCTGCCCCAACTGACGAAACCTTTCTTGCCCTCATCACTCTTAGAAGTTTGCTGGGGATCGGGAAAAAGACACGGTCGTCAATACGAGAATGATCGGCCCGATCACAAACGTAAAAAGCAATGCAAGTCAGCTCAGAATTGCATTCATGAATTCCCGATCAAGGTAGTCAGCACTGTGCGGATTGCCCTTTGAGCAAACCTCGCAGTGAAAGACCTGTGCTACTCATGAATAATTGATAAGTATCATCTTTTCATGCGTCATCTCGTGGCAGGTATAGGGAATACCGCCGACCCCATGACCAGAGGTTTTAAGACCGGCAAAAGGCATCCAATCGGTGCGGAAGGCGCTATGGTCATTCACCATCAATGCGCTGGCATCAATGTTCCGGTAGGTGTGCATCACCGATGACAGATCATTGGTAAAAACCGCAGCCTGAAATGCCACATCCAATGCATTCGCCTGCTCAATCGCTTCATCGACATCGCTATAGCTATAGATGCACACGACAGGCCCAAAAACCTCATTACGAGAGATCGTGCATTCTGCCGGAGGGTCAAGCAATACAGTCGGCGCATAGGTTGTATCCGAAAGCCTCTCACCGCCGCACAAGACCCGCGCGCCAGCATCACGTGCCTCCTCTACCCAAGCGGCAACACGGTCACATTCTTTGGGCCTAATCAGCGGGCCGCAATCCACATCTTCATCGACCGCATTGCCGACTTTGAGCGCCTTTGCCGCCCGCGCCAATCCTGCCGCCAACTGATCCACGATAGAACGCTGAGCAAAGATACGCTGGACAGAAACGCACACTTGGCCCGAATGGTAGAAGCCGCCCTTGGCTAGGCTGGGGATGGCTTGGCCGAGATCGGCGGTGGCATCGACGATGACTGGGGCGGCCCCGCCGTGCTCCAATGCGCAGCGCGCACCGGGTGCAAGTTTAGAGCGCAGCGACCAACCAACCCCTGCCGAACCGATAAAGCTGAAGAAGGCAACGCGGGGGTCGCTCACCAATTTCTCTGAAACATCACGCGGGGGCTGAACCGCCCGCGCCCAATCTTGCGGCAAGCCAGCCTCGTGCAGAATATCGATGAATTCAAAGCAGGAAAGCGGCGTATCCGCGGCCGGTTTTACGATGACAGGGCAGCCCATTGCAACGGCTGGCGCTACCTGATGGACGATTAGATTGAGCGGGTGGTTAAACGCAGATACCGCTGCCACAACGCCTATCGGCTCGCGCGTGGTCCATGCAATCCGCTCATCGCTAGCTGCCGTCAGACCCATGGGGATTTCAGTGCCTTTGAGCGCACCTATCTCGTGAATGCACAGCTCCATACCGTTGATTGCGCGGTCGACCTCGACCCGGGCATCGACCATAGGCTTACCGCCTTCATCCGCGATTTGATGCGCCAGATGATCGCGGCGCTCTTTCATGATTTCCATCGCACGGTGCAAGATTTCAGCGCGTTGATGCGGCTTCATCCAGGCAGAACGATCCTTGAAAAGCGCCTCAGCCTTTGAGAGGTAGCGATCGACTGTTTCCCAGTCAGCACTAGGCACGTTGCCAATCACGGACAGGTCGAACGGGTTGACGACTTCATGCATATTGTGCGCCTTAGAATTTGGCTTAAAGCTTGGCCGAAAGCTCTTTGATATCGATGTTGAGGATTTGATCATTCTCCGCATAATCGACCGGACAATCGATCAAATGGACCCCCGGCGTATCACGGCAATGCGCCAGCGTTTCACGCAAGTGTTCAGAGCTTTCAATTCTGTAGCCATTGGCGCCATAGCTTTCGGCATATGTGACAAAGTCAGGATTGTCATAGGTTAGCCCAAAGTCTTGAAAGCCCATATTCGCTTGCTTCCAACGGATCATTCCATAGGCGCTATCATTGAGGATCAGCACTGTGAGATTGAGGCCCAGACGCACCGCTGTTTCCATTTCTTGGCTGTTCATCATGAAGCCGCCGTCGCCGCAAATCGCCATGACCTTGCGGGTCGGATAGAGCATCGCGCTCATCATCGCCGACGGCAGACCCGCACCCATAGTTGCCAGCGCATTGTCGAGCAGCACTGTGTTGGGCAAATAGGCTTCAAACCCTCGCGCAAACCAGATCTTATAAACGCCATTGTCGAGGCAAATAATGCCATCCTCGGGCATAGCCTCGCGCACTTGGCTGACGAGATGCGGCGGAAAAATGGGGAAGCGTGCGTCCTTGGCTAAAGGCTTAGTATGCGCCACTTCTGCTGCGCGATATTCGAGCATCCGGTCAAACGACCACTCCGCCTGAGGCGAGATACCCTCTTTGATCTGCCAAATCGTATTAGCAATGTCGCCAATCACCTCGATCTGAGGGAAATAGACTGGATCAACTTCTGCCGTTCTGGTCGAGGCATGGATCACTGTCACCCCATCGTCATGCATGAAAAATGGCGGTTTTTCGATCACATCATGGCCGATATTCAGGATGCAATCAGCGTCCTCAATCGCTCGGTGGCAGAAATCGCCAGCTGACAAAGCTGCACAGCCCAAAAACAAGGGATGACGCTCGTCGAGCACGCCTTTTCCCATTTGAGTGGTCACGAAAGGAATGCCGGTTTTCTCAACAAATTCGTTGAGCATCCGCCCTGTCATCTTGCGGTTTGCACCAGCGCCAATGACCAGTACCGGCGCTTTGGCCGCTTCCAAGGCTTCAACCGCCAAGCGCACGGCTTTGGCCTCGGCGGAAGGACGCCGAGCGACTGAGCGAGCAATTGGACGCGTTGTTGCGGGTTCCTCGGCAATGTCCTCAGGCAATTCAAGATGGACAGCGCCCGGCTTTTCTTCCTCGGCCAGACGAAAGGCTTCGCGCACGCGGCTTGGGATATTGTCGCCAGCGGCCAATTGCTCTGTGAATTTTGTGATTGGTTCCATCATGGCGACCACATCGAGGATTTGAAACCGGCCCTGTTTGGACTTTTTAATCGGCTTCTGGCCCGTGATCATCATCATCGGCATGCCGCCCAATTGCGCGTAGGCTGCTGCGGTTACCAAGTTGGTCGCGCCGGGTCCGAGTGTCGCAATGCAGACCCCCGTTTTGCCGGTATGCCGCCCATAAGTCGCGGCCATAAAGCCAGCGCCTTGCTCGTGCCGCGTCAAAATCAGCTTGATCGATTTCGACTGTGCTAGGCTCTCCAAAAAGTCGAGGTTCTCCTCGCCTGGCACGCCAAAAATATACTCGCAGCCCTCCGCCTCGAGACATTCGATAAACAGATCCGTTGTTTTCGTGCCTTGCAAAACCTCACCGCCTCTCATTTCATCGATTTTGACCGACATATAGGACTTCGATCATGGCTGTTGTTTCGTTACACTAAGTCCCGTCAGATTAATCGCAAGCTGTTCCCGTTTGGCGCAGGATCCTGACCAGTTGATGGCATATGGCGAAGCTAAGTCTGGGCACTAGAGGCGCCCGTTCTGACTGTCCAAACTGTGTCGTTTGCGTCGCTCTTAACATCGCGAATTGCACCAATTTGATCTGTCAAATCGTCGATAAGGGTCATGCCCAGGCCCTTTGATTTGCTCTCATCGGTGTCACTTGCGAAACCTAATCCATCGTCCGTTACTGTTAATACAAAATCCGAAGCATCGGTTTCCAAGCAAACATTAATCGTCCCGCCTCCGCTTTTGAACGCATGTTTGTATGCGTTTGTGACCAGCTCGCTTATCAGCAATCCCAAAGGTGTCAGAACGCCTACGTCAAGGTTTTCGCTGTCAGTGTGCCAGGTCAGTTCCACATGCTCACGGCCCAAGCTCTGTTCCAGCAGCACAAGCAGATCATCCAAAAACGCATTTGGATCGACCATGGTCGTAGTGGGCGATTCCTGCGCATAGATAATCGAGATAAACGTCAATAGCTTTTCGAAGCATATCAATCGCCTGCTCAGTGTCGCCAAAATCAGAGAAAATAAAGCCAATGTTTGCATAGACAATGCCGGTCGAGCCGAGATCGTCGCCCTCTTCAAACTGCTTGAGTGCATTGCTGTATCGAAGAACAGCCAGATCCAATTCACCGTCAATCTTAGCACGGATAGCCAGCAAATTCGTAATGTAAGGAACGAGACCTGTTGCCTTACTTTTGTTTGCGTAGGCCAACGCGCGTTGAAGATGCTCCTCCATCGAAGCATTGTCTCCGCCTCGGCGGAGCAATTGAGCAGGAGTGAAGAATTCAAGGTGGGACTTGGCTAGATCGTCGTTCTGCCGATCGGCATATTGGACAAGTTGCTTCACTCTTTGATCCAACGTCTCCTTTTGGGTGATACTCGAGTATCGCAGTGCAAATGCAGCAAGCGGTAATCCAACGTCCCTAGGAAGACTGTCCACAACCTCATCAATCTTTGCTGGGTCGATGTAGTCAGGCAAAGCCTTTGCATACTGCCGAACAATCTGTGTCTGCTCTGCTCGTGATAGGTTCGGCAGTTCGTCAATGCATCGGTCGCCCGCAGCCAATCTTGCCGGCCCTCTCGGCGGCAGATTGCCTTGAAGTTCGCCGCAAGCCGAACGAGCGACAGCAATAGTTGGAGTTAGGGCAAGCGCCAAGAGCGCGGACCACACAAGTGCCGATAACAAACGCAGCGCCCATAAGTGACGTGGAACCATGTTCTCGCCCTCTCTGCGCCCAAAGTTCAACGGCTAATTGGATGGTCGCATTCAATTGGTTGAGTTGCAATACAAAACTATCGGTTAAGTCTTGATCATGCTCAATCATTCTTGCTTCATTCAGCCAACGAAATCGCCGAGAAGGGAGCTAGGTTTGGCACCGGGCAAGTTGTCCAAAACCCAAGAGTAACCTTGAATGCTTGGTCAGTGTGCACCCTGCCAAAGGCCTAGTCTTGCAAAATTGGTTTTGTTGGATGTTCTGCTCGGCGGCGCGCTATGGCAAGCAGCCAGGGGAGAATGGGACGAGTTGGGTCGCATGTGTGAAATTTGCGCGCGATAGAGCGAAGGGTATCGTCGACTGCGATCAAGGCTTCATCATCACTGAGTATCCTCGAGAAAAACAATTCAAGGCCCGCTGAAAAGTCAGTCAGCAACTGTCCATAAGCCAGTTTTTCACCGCGCATCGATCGAGCAGCCAACGACTTCCAATGTTTGGGATCTTCGCAAACGGTAACAACATCGCCCGAGCCCAGAGCATTCCAATTGGTCTGTCGCTGCTTTTGAAGTGAATAATACGGCCTGCGCGGCCTCAAAATCAGCTCACCCCATGCAGATGACTGCGGATTTTCGATCCCAGAAACGCCTTGCGTCGCCATGCTTGTTTCTCCCAAATTGCAAAATCAGCTTTCCGGACTTTTTTCGCGGCAAACGAAGCATGAGTATTTCCGATTCCGCCAATAATTTTTCAATTCCTGCGCAAGGTTGGACGCACTGCCTTGCGAATTCCGGTTGCCGAGACCGAGCGAATTATGGCGCGTGACTTGCGAGAAATCCTCAGCGCATTCGGGCATGAAGTGGTTGGATCAGCGACAATTTCGAGAGAGCTTTGGCGCACTGCCATACATCTATATTGTCACCGAACGGGTCAACGAGGCCAAGCGGTTGCTGCGCGATACCCCCTGGTTGATCGCCGAAATTGCCCGTTCAGTAGGCTTTGCGAACCGAGCTGATTTCACCAAGGCTCTCCGCAAAACGGCCGAAACAACGCCATCTCAATTCCGCAGTTTTGTAAGGCTTGCGCGCCCAATCCTTACAAGGCCTAAACCAGGTCGAAGAGCAGCACCTCTGATGCCTCAAGCGCGGCAAAGCTTGCAATATCATCGCTGCTATCAAATCCAATCCCGTCGCCAGCACCATAAGTCTTGCCTGCGATCTCGATTGAGCCTTTCACCACATGCACAAAGCCATACCGACCTTTATCCAAGGCAATCGCCACGCTTTCGCCCGCGGATGGCCGGCTGATCATTATTCGTGCATCCTGATTAAGGCTGATCGCACCTTCGCCGCCGTTCTGAGAGGCAATCGGTGTGAACCCTTGTTCGCCAGCGCCGGGGATTAGCTCAACCTGTTCGTAAGAAGGTTGGTAACCACTTGCATCGGGTTCAATCCATATCTGCAAGAAATGTACAGGATCGGTGTCGGACACATTCATTTCGGAATGGCGGATACCTGTGCCTGCTGACATACGCTGAATCTCGCCGGGACGAATGACCGAGCCGTTGCCGAGGCTGTCTTTATGGCCGAGAGCGCCTGAAGTCACAAAGGTGATGATTTCCATATCGCGGTGCCCGTGCGGGGCAAAGCCGCCGGCCGGCTTCACGAGATCCTCGTTGATCACCCGCAGATTGCGAAAGCCCATCCGGTCTGAGCGTTGATACTCGCCAAAAGAGAATGTGTGCTGGCTGTCGAGCCAATCATTTGTGCTGGTGCCGCGATCTGAGTTTTTAAAGTCGATTGTCATGCGAAATTCCTTAGAAAAAACTGGCGCTCTACGCTTTCAAGTTTTTGATCTGGGCTGAGGCGAGGGCGCGCTTTTCATCGGCATCCTTGCTCATTGCATCAGCGGCAATGAAGGTCACATCGCTTATTCCTACGAAAGCGAGAGCTTGCTTCAGATAGGGCGTTGCAAAGTCGATTGGGCTGCCGACCGGTGTTCCGCCCGATGCCACCAAAACAATCGCGCGTTTGCCTTCGAGCAATCCAACTGGGCCGTTTTCAGTGTATCGAAACGTCATCCCAACGCGGGCGATCATATCAATCCATGCTTTAAGAGTAGCTGGAACGCCAAAGTTATAAATCGGCGTTGCGATCACCACGGTATCGGCCGCTGCCAATTCCGCGACCAGCTTGTCAGAACCGGCCAACTTTTGTTTGTGAGCGTCAGTGCGGTCATCCACAGGGGTGAAATTGGCTGTCACCCAATCCTCATCCACGAATGGCAAACCATCGGCCACATCCCGAGTGACTACGGAAGTCGCGCTTAACTGGGCAAGGTGTTCGATGGCTTCATCTGCAAGGCTGCGGGTAACCGAACCCGCTTTGCGGGCGCTGGCGTCGAGGCGAAGGATGTTATTGGTAGATGTCATTGTGTTTCTCCATTGATTTAATGCCCCGGCACTTCGCAAACAGTCACGGCTTCAGACGAACGCAGCGCGTCCCAATGGGTTTGCTGCGGTTTTTGAAGAGAATGATACGGCGTTCGAGGCTCTGAAATTAACTTGTCTCACGCAGATGACCGCGGCTTTGCGATCGCAGAAACGCTTTGTGTCACCAAATTTACGTCTCCAAGATTGCTGAGCCGGCTCTGGGCAAACGGTCTTGCAAGAAGGCGCCCTCACGTATTCTCGATTCTGCTGAGAATTTTTCAATTCCTGCGCTTGTTCGAAAATCCTCAGAGGTGAAATTGGCTGTTGCCCGGCCCTCATCCACAAATGGCAGACCATCGGCCACGCCCTGGGTGACGAGGCCGACTGCGCTTAGCTGGGCGATGTTTTCGATTGTTTCATTTGCATGGCTGCAAGTAGCCGAACCTGCGTTGCGGGCGCTGGCGTCGAGGCGAAGAATTTTGGCGGTAGATGTCATACTGTGTCTCCTGTGATCCGATGCCCAAGAGATACATAAGATGCGTATGGAGAATTAGAGGGCTATTTCGCAAATCATTGTTCTGATAAAGAGAACAAATGAGTAAGTTTGAAGAGATCGAAACCTTCGTCCGCGTTGTCGAAGCCGGGTCCATAACCAAAGCCTCCGAGCAGCTGCGTATCGCCAAGTCCGCCGTCAGCCGCAGATTGAAAGAATTGGAAGTTCGGCTGCAAGCGCAGCTGATGACCAGAACGACGCGCAAGCTGACTCTAACCGATACCGGAGAAGCTTTGTATCAGCGATCACTTGGTCTACTTGCCGATTGGGCCGAGTTAGAGGCGGTGACACTTGATGCCCGAACCGCGCTAGCTGGCATTATACGGATTGCAGCCCCGCTATCTTTTGGTGTCGAACATCTTGGCCCTGCTATTCTCGACTTTGCAAAAGAGCACCCGGATGTGGATTTTGATATCAACTTCAGCGACCGGAAGGTTGATCTGATTGAGGATGGAGTTGATTTGGCCATTCGTATCGGTGACTTGCCAGATTCCAGCTTGATCGCGCGCAAGATCGCAACAATCAGCATGGTTGCAGTCGCTAGTCCGACATACCTTGAGCAGCACGGCCACCCTAAAGAGCCTGCCGATCTGGCCAAGATGAAGGAACTGCGCTTTGGCTATCGTAGGGCGCATGCATGGCCTTTCACAGCGCCTGATCAAAGCAAGGGAAGCGTGGAGATACCGCCGCGCCTGATCGCAACAAACGGCGATTTCCTGCGCGATGCCGCCGCTGCGGGCGAAGGCGTATTAATCGAGCCGCGCTTCCTCCTTTATAAGAATTTGGCCGATGGCTCCTTGATAGAATTGCTGCCTGAATATACTTGGCCCGAACTTTCCGCTTATGCCGTCTATCCGCCGACACGGCATCTTTCGGCTCGGGTCAGGTCCTTTGTCGAATTTCTTATCGCCCGCTATCGGGGCACGCCCTATTGGGAGGCACGCAAAGCGGGTTAGATGTCGGCTTTCACCCCCAGCTTAAGTCATACGCCAATGGCTCGAACAGGCCGTCTCCAGAATGTCAGCTTTTCGGTCAGAGTGCCGTTACAGCAGACGTTCCGCTATCGACCCAATTGCGGACACGCAATCACCCGCCTGCCCCCAAAGTTGGGACAACGGT
>CAZDHB010000063.1:11152-15718 GCA_964505255.1 uncultured Porphyrobacter sp. | reverse complement strand
AGCAAAGTGCTGTCCAATTGCGCCGGCACAGGCACCCGGCCGCGCGCAAGACCGGGGCGCGGATCGCCAATCCGCTCAAACATGCCATCGGTCATTTCGGTGATGAACATGCCCGGTGCAATCGCATTGACGTTGATATTGGCATAGGCCCATTCCACGCTCAAAGTTTCCGTCATGCGGGCGATCGCGGTTTTGGTAACGGCGTAAAGCGCAGCGCCCCCGCCATCATAGCGGTAATGCGCGGTTGACGAGATATTGACGATCCGGCCTGGCTTCTTCGCGGCCAGCAAACGCCGCGCCACTTCGCAAGACAAGATCCATGGCGCACGCAAATTGACACCGAGCACCTGATCAATCAGTGCCAGCTCCATCTTATGCGCGCGCTGCGCATCGGGTATGCCGGCATTGTTGATGAGAATATCGACCGTGCCAAAGGCCTTTTCGCCCTGATCAACCGCCGCGACCAGAGCATCGGCATCGGCATCGGCCGCGTCCATCGGCACCGCAATCGCGTTGCCGCCCGCATCATTGATCTCGCTTGCCAGCGCCTCGAGCCGGTCTGCCCGTCTTGCGCACACAATAACGCTCGCCCCTTGGCTGGCCAGAACCCGGGCAAATCTCTCGCCAAAACCTGATGACGCGCCGGTGACCAAAGCCACTCGCCCGGTCAAATCGGTCGAGGCATGCGGCAGATCAAATTCGTCCATCATTCGCCCCTTTTCGCAAGAGCGTCCTCGGCATCCTGCATCAGCTCGGCCATAATATCCGCGACCGGTTCTTCCTTGGTCAGCATGCCCACGCTTTGTCCTGCCATCAAAGACCCGTTCTCGACATCGCCATCAATCACCGCGCGGCGCAATGCCCCCGCCCAGAAATGCTCGATCTGCAATTGGGCCTCGCCCATATCAACCTCTTCCCGGTCGAGCATTCCGGCAACTTCGATCTGTTTGGCAGTAAATTCCTCTGTACCTTTGTTCTTGAGCGCGCGGACCGGGATCACCGGCAAACGCGGATCAACCTGAACGCTGGCCTCGGCATCGCGCGCCTTGGCTCTGAAAAAAGCCTTTTTGAAATCGGGATGAGCGATGCTTTCACTGGCGCAGGCAAACCTCGTGCCCAATTGCACCCCGCAAGCACCGTCCTGCAAATATCCGGCCATGGCCGAGCCGCGGCCAATGCCGCCGGCAACAAAGATCAGATGGTCCGCGCCCAATGTGGGCAGCATTTCCTGAGCCAGCACGCTGGTTGACACAGGGCCGATATGGCCGCCAGCCTCCATCCCTTCGATCACCAAGGCATCGGCGCCCGAACGCAGCAGCTTTTTCGCCAAGGCCAAAGTCGGCGCAAAACAGATGACTTTCGCGCGCGTGCCATCTGCGCCCTTAATCGCCTCGACACTGCCTTTGGGCGGAATACCGCCGGCGAGCACAACATGGCCGATCTCATGCCGCGCGCAAACCTCGATCAGTTCGAACAATTGCGGGTGCATGGTGATCAGATTCACGCCAAAAGGCTTGTCGGTCAGGGCTTTCGTCGCGGCAATTTCCGTATCGAGCAAATCCGGCGTCATCGCGCCGCAGGCGATCACGCCAAAGCCGCCTGCATTGCTGATGGCGGAGACCAGGCCCCGCTCGGAGACCCAGCTCATCGCGCCGCACAGGATCGCGTAATCCGTGCCAAGAAACTCGCTGCCCCGCGCCATCAGCGCGGCTGTTTTTGTGTATGCCGTCATAGTCTTGGGCGATAGGCATCTCAATGCAATGCTGCAAGCCGCAGCGCATCACTAACGCACGGCTATGCTACCCGTTCTTGCGCAAATTCAGAACCAGCCCGCATCGCGCAAGGGGCGAGCCTGGGCTCTGCTGACGGGGGCCTCCAATCCGTTTTCGAGCACGAGGCGCAGATTGCGCCCTTCGCGCACAACATCACGGACCGCGCCGCGCGCAACCCACCAGCTGCGATGGATTTGCGCGCCTTCAAGATCGCCAAGTTCTGCCACCGCATCCCGCATCCGCAGCAGGATCAGATCGGACCCCAGCGCTGTGTGAGCCCGTACATAGTGATCTTCCATTTCCAAGGCGAGCAAGGCAGTGCCAAGCTCCGGCGGCAAGCGGTCCAGAAAACGCGGGCGTGTTTCATCACGTCCGATATCAGCGCCATCGGCGACATCAGCCTGTGTCGGCGCGGATCCGGCAGCAGGCTCCGGTTTCGCTTGGTTGCTTCGTTCGATCAGGATGAAAATAACCGTAATGCTCGCGCCGATCACCAGCACATTGAGATAGGCGCCCAGCGCCTCTGACGCGCTGGGCATCGCAGGCGCGGCTGGCAGGAAACCGATGCACCAAACCGCAATCGACATCGGCACTGTCGCGAGCAAGGTAAAGCCTGTCCAAAGACCCCACCCGGGCAAATTCAGTGCTGCGCCAAAGCGTTCAACGAAATAGCCCATTGGATTGTAAATCGCATAGCCCAGCCAAGCAAAACCAATCCAGATCGGGAGCCGCAGAGCCAGCGGCTGAGCGGCGGAACCAAAAGGACCGATCACCGCCAGCACTATTCCAATGACCGTCATGATTGACAGATCGATCACCAGCTTTCGCCAGAAGAGCGCACGCTTTGAAGAGACAGGCGGGGTCATAGGCCTGCAAAACTAGCACCCATTCGCGCTTCGTAAAGTGGCAAACGCCTGCGCAAGAGCACTTTTCACGCAAGTACAGGCCATTGTGCGCAGGCCCGCTTGCCCGCCAATGGGCATGGTTCAAAAAGATCAGGCAAACCCGATCAAACAAGCCAATTCTCGGAGATAACCGATGCGCAGTATGACTTTCACCAATCCGCTAAGCTCGATCCTTAGCGCCCTTCCCTTCACCCGCGCAGGCGCGGCCAAGAGCTTTGACATTGGCCCAGTGACCAGAGCGGCCGTCGCGGGAATCGCGGTGGGCTTCACCGCTGCGACATTGATCGCCTTGTCACGCGGGGCTCTGGGGTTTGCCCCTCACCACCCCGCCATCCGCGACATCGCCATCGCCATCCATGTTGCCAGCGTGCTGCCTGCGGTTCCGTTGGGCGGATATCTTCTGCTGGCCCCAAAAGGCGGAGCGCGTCACAAAATGCTCGGCAAGATCTGGATCGCCCTTATGCTCATCACAGCCAGCGCCGCGGCCTTCATCAAAACCAGCGGCAGCTTCAGCTTCATTCATATTTTTGTGCCGCTGACTTTCTGGGGCGCTTACAAGGTGATTGCGACCGCAAGGCGCGGCGATCTTGTCGGCCATAAGAAAGAAATCGTCGGGCTCTATCTTGGCGCCTTGATGATCCCGGGCATTGTCGCTTTCGCGCTTCCCGGGCGCCTCATGAATGTCTGGCTGTTTGGCTAATCAGTCGCGGTATTCAATCCGCACCGATCCGGCGGCTTCGCTGGCGAGGCGGCGGGCTTCATCGGTTGTCTCTGCCGAAGCGAGGGCCGCGCCCATACGCCGATAGGGACGCGTGCTCGGCTTGCCGAAAATACGGATATCGAGCGATGCCCTTTCTTCCGTCTCGAGCGCCTCAGCCAAACCGCAATAGCCAAAATCCTGGCTCTCGCGGTCCGCAAGAATAACGGCCGAGGCGCTGGGCCGCGCGGCAATTTTTAGCGGCACCGGCAGGCCCAGCACAGCGCGGGCATGCAAATCAAACTCGGTCAGGGTCTGGCTCAATAAAGTGACCATTCCCGTGTCATGCGGACGAGGCGAAATTTCCGAGAAAATGACCTCTTCGCCGCGCACGAAAAACTCAGCCCCGAAAAGACCATATCCTGCGCCGCCCTGAGCCAGATTTTCAGTCACTTTGGCGGCCATTGCTTGCGCCTTTTCAAGCGCGGCCGGATGCATCGCAATCGGCTGCCAGCTTTCCTGATAATCGCCCCGTTCTTGCCGGTGGCCAATCGGCGGACAAAAACTCATGCCGCCCTTATGGCGAACGGTCAGCAAGGTGATTTCATAATCGAAGTCGATAAATTCCTCGACGATGACCCGGCTGCGATCCCCGCGCATATTGGCGACCGCGTAATCCCAGGCCGGTTCCACCTCGTCCATGTGACGGACCGTCGTCTGGCCCTTGCCGCTGGAGGACATGACCGGCTTGATCACCATGGGACAGCCAATCACCTCAGCTGCAGCCTGCACTTCTTCAAGGTTTTTGGCATAGCGGTAGCGCGAGGTAGTAAGCCCCAGCTCGCTCGCCGCAAGATCGCGAATGGCATCGCGGTTCATGGTCATTTGGGCCGCTCTGGCAGAGGGAACAATATTGAACCCGCGCGCCTCTAGATCGGCCAGAACCTCGGTCCGAATAGCCTCTATTTCCGGCACGATATAATCCGGCTGATGCTTCTCGGCCGCGGCGCTTAACCGCTCCCCATCAAGCATCGAGAAAACCTCAAATTCATCCGCCACTTGCATTGCCGGCGCGCCCTCATAGGCATCACAGGCAATGACGTAGGCGCCCAATCGCTTGGCTGAGATAACAAATTCGCGGCCCAGCTCGCCCGATCCCAGCAACAGAATTTTGGCGGTGTGGCCTGACAAA
>CAZDHB010000063.1:0-11052 GCA_964505255.1 uncultured Porphyrobacter sp. | reverse complement strand
GCGGCCCAGCTCGCCCGATCCCAGCAACAGAATTTTGGCGGTGTGGCCTGACAAATTGTGGCCGGACAACGTGTGACCAGACAAGGCGCCGCCTTTCTCGCGCTTCTCTTCCATCATCGAACCTGCCCCCTAGAACGCTGCGACCCTATCAACAAAATCCGGTCAAATGCGCCCTTTTAAAGGACTGAGGTTAGGCCGCCTCATCCTCGGCATCAAGGCCGTAAGCGCTATGCAAAACCCGCACGGCCAGCTCGGTCTCATCCTCATCGATCAGCACGCTGACCTTGATTTCAGAGGTTGTGATCGCCTGCACATTGATCCCGCGATCGGCCAAAGCGCTGAACATTGTGCTGGCCACACCGGCATGGCTTTTCATGCCAACGCCAACAACGCTGATCTTGGCGACAGCGCTATCGGTGATCACGCGGTTGAACCCGATATCGGGCCGTTTATCATCTAGCAGGGCTTGCGTGCGCGCCAGATCGGCCAGCGGGACGGTGAAGGTCACATCCGTCTCGCCCTTGTCGCGCCCGACGTTCTGAATGATCATATCGACATTAATGCCGGCATCGGCCAGCGGCTCGAATATATGGGCCACCGAACCCGGCTTATCCGGCACGCGGGTCAGCGTGACTTTCGCCTCGTTCTTGTCATGTGCAATTCCGGTTACGTGTTGGCGTTCCATTTCGCCTTTCTCCACCAGCCTATTCATTTCATCTTCGGACACGATCATCGTGCCGGGCAATTCGTCAGCGCTCGCCGCATCATCTTCCACAAAACTGGAAAGGACCTGAATGCGGACCCCGGCTTTCATCGCCAAGCCGACAGAGCGGGTCTGCAAGACTTTCGCCCCGACGCTGGCGAGCTCCAGCATCTCTTCATAGGTAACCGCTTTCAATTTGCGCGCCTTTGCGACAATGCGCGGGTCAGTCGTGTAAACCCCGTCAACATCGGTATAGATATCACAGCGATCCGCGCCCAAGGCTGCCGCCACCGCCACCGCCGAGGTGTCCGAGCCGCCCCGGCCCATCGTGGTGATCCGGCCCGCATCAGAAACACCCTGAAAGCCGGGAACGACGGCAATTTCGCCCTCGGACATGGCCGCCAACATGGGCTCAGGTTCAATCTCGGCAACCCGCGCTTTGGCATGGGCTTCGATAGTGCGGATCGGCATTTGCCAGCCAAGCCAGCTGCGGGCCTTGCTGCCAAGGCTCTGCAAAGTCAGCGCCAATAAGCCGCTCGTGACTTGCTCGCCAGAGGCCACCACCACATCATATTCGGCCGGATCGTATAGCGCATTGGCCTCGCGGCAAAAATTGACCAGCCGGTCTGTCTCGCCCGCCATCGCGCTCACCACGACAGCCACTTCGTCGCCCGACGCAGCCTGCTTGCGAACAATTTTGGCGACCCGGCGAATACGCTCGGTCCCGGCCATCGAGGTGCCGCCAAATTTCATAACAATACGCTGCTTCTCGCGCGTCACGGCTGTTAATCCTTTCAATCGCCAATTTGGCCAAGCAGTTTTGCCTCAGGACACACCGTGGCAAGTGATCTTTGCTGGCCGGGCCGAAAGCGCGGTGTTAGAAGCGCCGCCAGAGCGATGCAAGCAGGGCCAGCAAATGAAATCTTCACCGCGGCAAAATGAAACCGTGACGATCAGGCCGGATGAAGCGGCGCATTTCGGCGCATTGGCCAAGGAATGGTGGGACCCGGCAGGCTCAAGCGCGATGCTGCACAAGCTCAATCCGGTCCGGCTGAGCTTTGTCCGAGACGCGATCGACCGCCATTGGGGCGGCGATATCAGCGCGCGCGCGCCGCTGGCAGGCAAATCCGCACTCGATGTGGGCTGCGGGGCGGGTCTGTTGGCCGAACCGCTGGCGCGCATGGGTGCAAATGTAACCGGTGTTGATGCAGCGCCTGAGAATGCTCAGGCGGCGGCCAAGCATGCCGAGGCAAGCGGGCTTGATATCCGTTATATGGCAGGCGAGGTCGGCACGCTCGATATCGGGCGGTTCGACCTAGTCACAGCGATGGAAGTGATCGAGCATGTCAGCGACAAACGGGCATTTATCCGCAATCTTGCTGACCGCTTGGCAAAAGGCGGCTTGCTCGTTCTGTCAACGCCCAATCGGACCGTCCAATCCCGGCTTCTTCTGGTCGAGGGGGCAGAACTTGCCGGGATGATCCCGCGCGGCACGCATCATTGGGATGATTTCATAACTCCGCAAGAATTGTCCGAATTGCTGAGCGAGCAAGGCCTCGTCATGGGGGAGCCTGAGGGAATCGCCTTTTCGCCTGCCCGGGGGCTGCATTTGTCGGCCAATATGGCGCTCAATTACATTGTCACCGCGCGCGCGGCGTGATGGGTTTCTAAAGCTCAATCACTGGCAAAGGCGCGTTTCAACGCTGCCCGCGCAAATCCGCTGCTTGCGCCGGATTGTCAGTGAAAATACCATCCACCTCGGCCTTGATCAGCAGCTGCATCAACTGATCGAAAGCCCCTGCATCGCTGGGGATATCGCTGGATTGCAAGGCAGGCGGAAGGAACGCATTCTCGCGCCTGAGCGTCCAGACATGCACTTGGAGGCCCGCGGTTTTGGCATCTTGCACCAGCGCGCCGGGCGAACCATCCTCGTTCAGAACATCGGTAATAGTGGGTCCCAGCCCCGCTGCATATTCAGCGATCAAAGCCAAGCCGCTCGGGCTTTTCATATCGGCATAGCGCATCGAGGGCTCATCCGCCGGGCCGCCGTTTGGCTTCACCAATTGCACCAGTTTGAAATCACTGCGCTGCTTCAGCCGTTGCAGCGGCGCGATCTCGAAGCACTGGATGAAAACGGGATCATCTGGCGAGACGCCAAGGCTGCGCAATTCATCCAGCAGCAGATCGACCATATCGATCCCGGCATCCTGCAACAGGAAGGTGGGATGCTTTAGCTCGGGGTAAAGCCCGATCCTGCGGCCAGTTTCCGCCTCTTTGGCGCGGAGCAGCTGCACGATTTCGGCCAAGGTCGGGACCTGATAAAGCCCGTTGTAACGCGTGTTATTCGGCCGGATTGAGGGGATGCGTTCTTTTGCGCGCAGGCTGCGCAATTCGGCCAAAGTGAAATCCTCGGCAAACCAGCCTGCGACCAATTGCCCGTCAATTGTCTTGTCGCGGCGGCGGTTTTCAAATTCCTCGCGCGTGGCCACGTCGGTCGTGCCGGACAATTCGTTTTCATGCCGCGAAACCAGCACCAGATCCTTGGTCACAACCAGATCCGGTTCGATGTAATCCGCCCCCTGCTCAATCGCCAGCTCATAAGCGGCAAGCGTATGTTCGGGGCGTTCGCCGCTCGCGCCGCGATGAGCGATAATCACGGGTCTGAGCGCGCCCACACCAGAACCAGAATGCGCAAAGGCGCTTTGCGGCAAAGCGATCGACAATCCGGTCATGATAAGCGCTCCTGCGAGCCAAAGGCCCAAACCCGAAAGGCGTAAACCCCAATGGCCTAAATTCCATGGGCTTATACTAAAGCGGCGGTCCATTCGTCTTCCTTAAAGCCGATCAAAATGCCGCCTGCATGCGTTGCAACCGGCCGCTTGATCATAGACGGGTTTTCTTGCAGCAAGATGACCGTAGCCTCGCCCGTTTGATCAGCCTCAAGCCGTGCTTTATCCTGATCGCTCAGCTTGCGGTAAGTTGTCCCGCGTTTGTTCAGCACAGTCGCGACCCCGGCCTGCTCGATCCAATCGGCCAGATGCGCGGCATCAGCGCCTTCTTTCTTGTAATCATGAAAGGCGTAATCAAGGGCGTTCGCCTCGAGCCATTTGCGCGCCTTTTTGACAGTGTCGCAATTGGGAATGCCGTAGAGTTCTATTGTCATGCCGTGTCCCTTATATCAGATCCCGCAAAAAGAGCGCTCTTCGCGGGCCTTATCCCAGATGTGCATCGGCAATCGCCACGGCCAGCGCATCAGCCGCGTCCGCACCTGCGATGGCTGCGCCCGGCAGCAGCACTTTGAGCATGGCCTGCACTTGGGTTTTATCCGCCGCGCCGGTCCCGACCACGGACTTCTTCACCGCCCGCGCTGAATGCTCATGCACGGTTATCTGCGCAGCACCGCAGGCGGCCAGAACCGCGCCGCGCGCCTGCGCCAGTTTGAGAGTGGATTGCGGGTTCTTATTCACGAAGACTTCCTCGGCCGCGGCCCGGTCAGGATCATGCGCCGCGATCACCGCAGCGACACCCTCATGCAAATGATCAAGCCGCTGGCTGATTGCGGCTTTGGCATCGGTTTTTATCTGGCCATTGGCGATATGAATAAGACGAGAGCCTTCCGCCCGGATGAGGCCCCAGCCAGTGCATGAAAGCGAGGGGTCAAGGCCAAGAATTATCACCTTGCGGGGATCCTTAATCGCCGAGCTTATCCATTACCTCGTCGGAAATCTCATAATTGCCCCAGACGGTTTGCACGTCATCATCATCATCCAGCGTATCGACCAGTTTCAGCAGCGTCCCGGCCGCTTTTTCGTCGAGTTCAACGGTCAAATTGGGCTTCCACGCCAGCTTGACGTTCTCGGCCTCGCCAAGGGCCTTCTCAAGCGCGGTGGCAACTTCGTGCAAATCATCGCCAGCGGTCCAGACGGTATGACCATCATCAGAGCTTTCGATATCTTGCGCGCCGGCTTCCATTGCGGCTTCGAATACGGTGTCTTCATCCCCAGCGGCCGCCCCATATTCGATCAGACCCAGCCGTTCGAACCCGTGAGCAACCGAGCCTTCTGTGCCAAGATTACCGCCATTTTTGCTGAAGGCGGTGCGCACAGCGGTTGCCGTGCGATTGCGATTATCGGTCAGGGTTTCAACAATGATCGCGCTGCCGCCCGGGCCATACCCTTCATAGCGGATTTCCTCGTAATTCTCGTCATCCCCGCCCGCAGCCTTGTCAATCGCGCGCTGGATATTGTCCTTGGGCATGGATTGCCCTTTGGCATTGTTTACCGCCAGCCTTAGGCGCGGGTTCATATCAGGATCAGGCGCGCCCATCTTTGCCGCGACCGTGATTTCCCGGCTCAGCTTGGAAAAGAGGTTAGAGCGTTTTTTATCCTGCGCACCCTTGCGGTGCATGATGTTCTTAAATTTGGAATGGCCTGCCATGGGGTTTCTTTGTCTTTTTGCTTAGAGTGTCAAAGACATCTAGCTGAGCGAAGCCGGGCTCGCAACGCATGGGTGAGGAGGTTATGCCGAAATGATACGCGGTTTTTCAAAGCCTGCCCATTTCATCACCCGCTGGTGACCAGGTGATCACGGCAAAATCGCGAAGAACGCCTTGATTGCTGCGCATTGCTCTCGGCGTACTTTGGCTAAGCCTGCGGATCGTATGCGCTATTGCGTCACACTTTAACCGCTGTTCCGCTGGCGCTGACCATCAGCATCGAACCGGTCTCGCCAATCACCTCATAATCAAGGTCAATCCCAACCACCGCATTGCAGCCAAGCGATGCGGCCTCAGCCTGCACTTCTTCAATCGCCTGATTGCGCGCATCAGCCAGAATACGCTCATACGAGCCGGACCGGCCCCCGACGATATCGCGGATATTGGCAAACAGGTCGCGAAAGAGGTTAGCACCGACAATCACCTCGCCGGTCACGATGCCCACATATTCGCGCACCGGATGACCTTCCAGCGTGGGTGTGGTCGAGACGATAACGCCGCGCGGATCTTTATGTTGAGTGGCCATTAAACGCTCCTAAAACTTGTGGTGAAAACACTTTCTCATAAAGAAGGCGTATTATACAAATAATACAGCCAATGTTCAACCCTGATGCGCCGCCTTAGCCCAGCCCAAGCGCCGATTTATACGTGTCGAGCACCATTTCCATTTCATTGCGGTCATCCGGCTTCATCTTACGCAAGCGCACCACCTGACGCATGATCTTGGGATCATATCCGGTCGCTTTGGCCTCGGCGTAAACATCGCGAATATCATCTGCGATGCCCTTTTTCTCTTCTTCGAGGCGTTCAATGCGTTCGATCAGCAAACGCAAGCGGTCATCAGTGGCATCAGCCATCAGTCATTTCTCCAAAGCTCATCAAGGAAAGGCAAGAGAATCACTCGCCTTTTCGCTTCGCTGACTAGCGAGGCCAAGCCATGCGGTGAAGCGCGCGGGCCAATTAATCCTGTGCGTTCTTTGCGACGCTGGCTTTCATGGCGGCCAATTGCTCCTCGGTGGCGGGCGTCTGATAGGCCGCCTTCCATTCATCTGCGGGCATTCCGTGAATGACCTCGCGCGCGGCGGCTTTATCACCCTCAAAACCGCCATCGCGGATCCAATCAGCAAGGCAATTGCGGCAAAAACCCGATAGACCCATCAAGTCGATATTTTGTGCATCATGCCGGTGCTGCAAATGCCGAACCAAACGGCGGAACGCGGCTGCGGCAACCGCATCAGGCAGATTGTCTAAGAGATCATTTGATTGCGCCATGTTTTTCCTTCTTCACCTTGTCACACGGCTCTGTCATAGGCCGCTCATATGACAAAGTTTGCCCCTCGTAGCCGTAAGGTCAAGATCCTTGCCACTATTGGCCCAGCCAGCCGCTCGCCCGAAATGCTGGAGCGATTGTTTAAAGCCGGAGCGGATGCCTTCCGCGTCAATATGAGCCATGGCGAGCATGACGACCACGCCGCCACTATCCAAGCAATCCGGGCAATGGAGAAAACTTTCCACCGGCCGATCACCATCCTGGCTGATTTGCAAGGGCCAAAGCTGCGCGTCGGGTCTTTCAAGGACGGCAAAGCGGTCATCCGCCACGGCGGCCATTTTACGCTCGACCGCAACAGTGAACCGGGCGATGAAAACCGCGTTGAATTGCCCCACCCAGAACTGTTTGGCTTGCTCTCTAAGGGGCAACGCCTGCTCATCAATGATGGCAAAATCCGGCTGATCGTGATCCGTGCCGATGAGGATGAAATTCTGTGTTCGGCCGAGGTTGGCGGGGTGATTTCCGACCGCAAGGGCGTCAATGTCCCTGACGCTGAGGTGCCGATCCCGGCGCTCACCGAGAAAGATCGGCGCGATCTGACCTTTGCCATGGCGCAAGGGGTTGACTGGATCGGGCTGAGCTTTGTGCAGCGACCAGAGGATCTGGCCGAAGCGCGCAAATTGATGGTTAGCCCCAATGGCGAGCGGCGCGGCGCCTTATGCGCCAAGATCGAAAAACCGATGGCGGTTAGCCGGCTCAGCGAAATCATCGAGATGTCGGACGGGATTATGGTGGCGCGCGGGGATTTGGGGGTCGAACTTGAACCTCAAGAAGTCCCTCCGCTGCAAAAGAAGATCGTCAATGCGACCCGCATGGCGGGCAAGCCGGTGATTGTGGCCACGCAAATGCTGGAATCCATGATTGAGAGCCCCGCCCCCACAAGGGCCGAGGTGTCCGATGTGGCCAATGCCGTTTACGACGGGGCTGATGCTGTCATGCTCTCGGCTGAAACAGCGGCTGGTGAATGGCCGCAAGAAGCGGTGACCATCATGGACCGGATCGCTGCTCAGGTTGAGAGCGATGATGCTTATAAGGAACGCATTCGCCTACTCGATACACCGCCCGATGCGACCACCGCCGATGCGCTGGCGCATGCTTGTATGACGATTGCCGATACCGTTCCGATCAGCGCGGTAACCGTCTTCACCGGCTCGGGTTCAACCGCAAGGCGCGTTGTGCGCGAGCGGCCAAGCGTGCCGGTCATGGTGCTCACCCCCTCGATTGCAACTGCGCGGCGGGTCGGTCTTTTGTGGGGCGCACATGCCGTGGCGACCAAGGATATCGGCAGTTTTGAGGAAATGATCGCCAAGGGCAAACGAATGGCCCTGCGCCATGGATTGGGCGAGGCTGGTGCCAAGCTGATCGCGCTGGCCGGGGTCCCGTTTGGCACGCCGGGCAGCACCAATTTGCTGCATATTGTCACTCTTGCAGGCGATGAGCTAGAGCGGCACGAGGGATAGGCTTGGACGATTGGGGCGCCCAGCCCTCAGTTGGCGGCCCAAAGCGTCTTATCGGGAGGAACGCATGAAACGCATCCTATTGCTTGTCGCAACACATTTGGGCGCAGGGGCACTCGGCTTTGCGCTTGGGATTTATGCCCTTCCCATTCTGATCGCAGAGCCGGCTCCCGATGCTGAGGTGCTCGAAGCGCAGGCTGAGGCTGCGCTCTATAGTGCAGCGCTGAGCCGTGATCTGCGCGGTAGCGACGGCTTGCATTGGGGTGAGGGAACCATCAGCGTCTCGCCAAATGTCATCAGCCATGTTGGCAAGCTTGCTCCGGGTCCCGATTACAGACTTTATCTGACCCGCGAATTTGTCGAACATGAAGACGAGTTTGCGCCAATCAAATCAGACGCAGCGCTGATCGGCCAAATCAAAAGCTATGACGGCTTTGCGCTCGACGTGCCCGCAGGTGTGAACATTGAAGACTACACGTCTGTCGTGGTCTGGTGCGAAACCTTTGACGAGTTCATCACCGCCGGGACCTATCGCTAATGCGCCTAGGCGGCGGCTGCGCGTTCCAACCGCGCGCGCGTTTTCTCTTCACCGATTAAGGGCAGCAATTCGCCCATATCAGGCCCGTGGTCCATTCCGGTCAGCGCCTTGCGCAGCGGCAAAAACAGCGCCTTGCCCTTGCGGCCCGTGCTCTCTTTCATGGCTGAGGTCAGCGCGCCCCAAGGGTCATCGCCCCAGACAAGCGCCTTGGCCGCCTCGGTCACATACGCTTGGTCCTCTGGCGCAAGTCCAGCCGGTTCAATCGGCCCTGTCACCAGCCGCCACCATTCCGCGACCTCGCCAAGCGAGGCAACATTGGGCCGCACAGCGTGCCAGCCAGCCTCGTCCATACCATCGGGCAATCGCGCGGCGACCTCGGCATAATCCATTTGATGCACCAGAGCGGTGTTCACCCGCTCCAGCTCAGCATCATCAAATTTCGCCGGGGCCCGGCCAAAAGTCGACAAATCAAATGTGCTTAGCAATTGCTCGATATCCGCTATCGGCTCAACCGGCAAAGAGGTGCCCAGCCGAGCCAGCAAAGCAATGATCGCTTGCGGCTCAATACATCTTTCGCGGAAACTCTCACAGCCCAGCGAACCGAGCCGTTTGGACAATTTGCCCTCTTTGCCCACCAAAAGCGCCTCATGCGCAAAATGCGGAGTTTTCGCCTCCATCGCCTCAAACATCTGAATCTGGACCGCCGTGTTGGAGACATGGTCCTCGCCGCGCAATACATGGGTGATGGCCATATCAATGTCGTCAACTGTGCTGGGCAACATATAAAGCCACGAGCCATCGGCCCGGCGGATCACCGGATCCGACAATAGCTTGGGATCAAACTTTTGCGGCCCGCGCACGCCGTCTTCCCAAGTGATCGGGGCCGAATGATCGAGTTTGAAGCGCCAATGCGGAGCGATCCCTTGTGCTTCTTTCTCGGCGCGCTCTTCGTCAGTGAGATCCAAAGCCGCGCGATCATAAGTGGGCGGCAATCCGCGGCCCAATTGGACCTTGCGTTTGAGCTCCAATTCCTGAGCCGTTTCATAAGCTGGATAAATCCGTCCAGCCGCTTTCAATCGGTCAAAGGCCCCCTCGTATAAGTCAAGCCGGTCTGATTGGCGCTCCTCTCCTTCGGGGTGAATGCCGAGCCAGGCCAAATCGCGGCGGATACCCTCGGCATATTCCTCTTTGCTGCGCGCCGCATCCGTATCATCAATCCGCAAGACAAATGTGCCGCCCTGCTTTTGCGCGAGCATCCAATTGTGCAAAGCGGTGCGGATATTGCCGACGTGCAAATGGCCGGTGGGCGAAGGGGCAAAACGTGTTTTCACAGTCATGCGAGCGTCTATAGGCCGTTTTGGCTTAGGTTAAACTTCTGTTTTGCGAAAAATTGGATAACGCCCCCGCTCCGAGCAGCAAAAGCGGTGCAGTTACAACTGCCCCTCATTGCTGGCCGTAGATGAGCAGCCTCCCATCGCTGGCCGCACACAAAGAAGCCCCGCAAAAGCGCTCGCTACAAACGCGGTTACGGGGCTTGCTTCGAGGCAATGCCCCAATCCCATGAATTTCCGGCTCTCTTAGAGGGAAAGCGCAACCACAAATCGAAAAAGGGGAACAGGGCTCTCGTGACTGCGGGGCCGCCGATCGGAAGCCCCGCAGCGTATTCTAGGCGTAGTTTACACGCACATTCTCAGTATTCTTGGAACGGCGCATCGCCAGCCCAAGACCGAAGAAACCAAGGATCATCATAGCCCAAGTGCCCGGCTCTGGAACGGCGCTCGCGGTCAGCACGCGGATGTGATCACCCGGGGTTGTTGCCCTGAGGTCCAAAAACAGCTGATTGCCGATAAAGGAAACCTCATCGGCTCCTTCAAGGCCATAATTGCCAGCGCTCAGATAATTCACATTGGCGTTACCCAGCAGAGCATCAGATGCCCGCAGAACACCGCTGGAGGTGATGATCGCCAGAATATCGCTATCAAAAGTCACGCTGCCGATGATCGTGCTGGCAGGACTGTTGACCGGGTCAAAAAAGACCATGTGACTGTTCACCGCTGTACCCGCGGCAAGGCCGGCCAGCGCGCTTGCTAGAACTTGGTCTTGGCGTTCATCAAACGCAAAAAGATCGGGCGAATTGAAGCTGTCCTGACCCACGTCAGTGCCCGGTGCCGGATCAAGCTCGACGAAAGTGCCGCCCGAATTGCCGCCGGTGACTTCGCCGACAACGACCGCTGCCTGGGCACCCGATGCCGCACAAGTCAGTGCAGCTGCAGCCAAAACAGATTTTGTAAGATTCCTCATAAGATACTCCGATTATAGACGCACGCCGCCCTCCCCCGAGGGGGCATTGCAAAAGCAGTTTTTTGGTGAAAGACGCGCTCTTTCTTGGAAGAAGCGCTACGCCAACTTTGCGACCTACAAAGACGACCTTGTTCTTATGAGCCGGTGATAGATCGACCGGGAAAATGGTTAAAGGAAGAATACGACATTTTTGCAATTGGCAATAACTGTCTCATTATGAAACAGTTT
>CAZDHB010000062.1:0-15813 GCA_964505255.1 uncultured Porphyrobacter sp. | reverse complement strand
CGACCCCGGCGGCGACCTCGTCCAGCCGCGCTTGCGAGACAACCCGCGTTTCAATCGCTTGCCGGCCCGGGGGCAATTCATCGAGCTTGCTCACATCCAGTTCGCCATATTGCGCGAGGGTAAGCGTGCGCGGGATCGGGGTGGCCGTCATCGCCAAGACATGCGGCGCGCGCTTGCCTTTGGCCGCCAGCATCAACCTTTGCCCGACGCCAAAACGGTGCTGCTCGTCAATCACAACCATTGCGAGGTTCTGGTAATTCACCGCATCCTGAAAAATGGCATGCGTGCCGACGACAATATCAATGCTGCCGTCGAGCAAACCCATCAGCGTTGCCTCACGCGCTTTGCTTTTGTCGCGCCCGGTCAGCAGCGCGACCCTCGCCCCGGTGGGTTCGGCCAATTGCCGCACCGTTTCGTAATGTTGGCGCGCCAGAATTTCGGTTGGCGCCAGCATTGCCGCCTGCGCCCCTGCCTCCACCGCGATCAGCATCGCGGATAAAGCCACCACCGTCTTGCCAGCCCCGACATCGCCTTGCAGCAGCCGCAGCATCGGCGCCTCCTGCGCCATGTCGCCCTCTATCTCGGCGATGGAACGGCTTTGTGCACCCGTCATGGAAAAGGGCAAATCTAGCTTTTGACGAAGCCTGCCGTCCCCGGCCAACGCTTGCCCCTTGCGGCTGCGATTGGACGCTCTCACCAACATCAGCGCCAGCGAATTGGCCAGCAATTCGTCATAAGCAAGCCGGTCACGGGCGGGCCCATTAACGTCCCTATGCGCCGCATGCAGAGCGTCATGCCATGAAGGCCAATCGTTCTGCTCGCATTGCTGGTGATCGATCCATTCCGGCAATTCGGGCAATTTCGCCAAGGATTGTTCAACCAGACCGCTGATACGCGGCTGAGTCAGCCCCTCTGACAGGCGATAGACCGGCTCGCACAAATGCCCCAGCGTATCGCCGCCTTCTTCCAAAACATGATCAGGATGCACGATCTGAAGCATGTCGCCATACCGGTCGAGCCTGCCTGCGACCCAGCGCCGCTCTCCGACCGGCAATTGCTTTTTGGCGGTGTAGGACGCGCGGCCAAAGAAAGTGAGGTTCAGCGTCTCGCCATCCTGATCTTGCGCCAGCACACGATATGGCCCGCGCTGCCCCGCCGATGCACGGTGTTCTGTCACCGTTAACGGGATCACGATCTGCTCGCCCTCACCCGCCTCTTCGAGCCGCTCGACAGAACGCCGGGTCACGAAACGCTCCGGCAAATGATAGGCCAGATCCCTCAGCCTTGTGAGGCCGAGTTTCTCCAGCGGCTTTTTCAGCTTCGGGCCAACGCCATCAAGCGTATCGCTCTCGGCGAAAATGGGATTGAGCTGCTCAGGACGCATAATGCTCCTCTATAGCCGCTTGCGCGCACGATGCGAGTGTCTTACCGAGCCTTGCATGTCTGACACTGGCCTCTCTTTCTCGCAGCGCATGGCGCGCGCCAAATTCCGCAGCTGGCACCGCGGCACGCGCGAGGCGGATTACACCTTTGGCGGCTTCTTCGATGCTCACCATGCCAAGTGGGACGCGGCGCAGCTCGAATGGTTTGAACGCCTGCTCAATGAAGACGACGTTGATGTGCTGGCTTGGGCGATGGGAACCGCGCCTGTGCCCGAGGCGTTCGCAGGACCGATGATGGATGCGATGCAGCGCCTCGATTTCGTTGATATCCCGCGCTAGCTGGTAGACCAGCATAGCCGATTACATGCCTTCTCAGCCAAAGCGACCCCTGCCCCAAAATGCCTGACATCCCCTCGATCATTGCGGCAAAAGCGCCGCTCACGCTGGCCAATGTAGCGCGCGGCAGCCAGCCCTTAGTGCTGGCCGATCTGGCGCGTGCGGCGAAATCAAGCGCGGTGTTTATTGCCCCTGATGAGAGCGCCATGCGGTCCGTCGCAGATGCTGCGCGGTTTTTCGCACCCGAATTAGAAGTGCTCGCTTTTCCGGCCTGGGACTCGCTGCCCTATGACCGGACCAGCCCCGCCCTCACCATCAGTGCAGAACGGCTCGCGGCGCTTTACCGGCTTCAGCAAAAGCCGCGTGGTTCGAGGCTGCTGGTGACCACGGTCAATGCCTGCCTCCAACGTGTCCTGACCCCGTTCCGCATCCGCGAGGCGGTGCGCGAATTTGCCCCGGGTACGCAGATCGGGATGGAAAGCCTCTCCGCCCTTCTCCAACGGCAGGGATACAGCCGCACCGATACCGTGATTGATGCCGGTGAATACGCCATCCGAGGGTCGCTGGTTGATATTTTCCCCAGCGGCCTTGATCAGGGCTTGCGGCTCGATTTCTTCGGGGACGAGGTTGAAAGCCTGCGCTTGTTCGACCCCTCTACCCAGCGCAGCACCGGCAGTTTGGAGAGCCATATTCTGCTCCCCGCGAGCGAGGCTTTGCTGGATGAAGCCAGCATCAAACGCTTCCGCGCCGCTTACCGCGAATTGTTCGGCGCAGAGGCCACTCAGGACCCGCTCTACGAAGCGGTGAGCGAGGGCCGCCGATTGGCAGGGATGGAACATTGGCTCGCCCTGTTTGAGGAAAAGCTCAGCACATTGTTCGATCATCTTAGGCCCGAGGATGCTGTGTTCATTGACGCCTCGGCCATGGGGGCGGCAGATGAAAGGCTGAGCGATATCGCCGATTATTACGAGCAGCGGCGCGCTTCAAGCGGGCAAGCAAAAGGCGGTTACCGGCCGCTGGAGCCTGCTGCGCTTTACCTTGGCGCTGACGAATTTGGCGAGGCTGCGAAAGCCGCAATGGCCCACCGGGTCACCCATTTTGCCGAACCGGAAAGCCCCGCCGTCATGGATTTCGGGTTTACCTCTGGCCGTGATTTTGCGCCTGACCGGGCGCGGGGCGAGAATATTTACGAGGCTCTGGCCAAACATTTCAGCGATCTTGGCAAAGCGAAAAAGCGTCCCCTATTTGCCGCCTATTCCAAAGGCAGCCGCGCGCGCATTTGTTCAATACTGGCAGAGCACGGCTGCACAGTTGCAGAGGCGCAAAGCTGGCAAGAGGCCCTCGCCCTATCCGCCAAAGGCAAACCCGCAGCGCTGATCCTGCCGATTGAAAGCAGCTTTGCCAATGACGAGCTGGAGCTGGTGACCGAGCAGGACGTGCTGGGTGACCGGCTGGTCCGCCGCAAAGCCAAACGCCGCGATGCCGATGCCTTTCTGGCAGAGCTGTCCGCGCTCACTCCGGGCGATCTGGTGGTCCATACAGAACATGGGATCGGCAAATATCTTGGTCTTGAACCGATCAGTGTCGGCAAGTCCAAACATGATTGCGTCATGCTTAGTTATAAAGGCGGCGACAAGCTCTATATTCCGGTTGAGAACATCGATGTCCTCTCGCGCTATGGCAGCAGCGAAGAGGCGGTTATGCTCGACCGGTTGGGCGGCGAGGCATGGCAGAGACGCCGTTCCAAAATGCGCGAGCGCATTCGCGAAATTGCGCATGAGCTGATGAAAACCGCCGCCGCGCGCGCTTTGAAAAAAGCGCCGGCCTTTGCGGTTGAAGAAGGGCCTTACAATCAATTCCTTGACCGTTTCCCTTGGTCCGAAACCGAGGATCAGGAACGCGCCATTGCCGATGTCTTGCGCGATTTGGAAAGCGGTAGGCCGATGGACCGGCTGGTGTGCGGTGATGTCGGCTTTGGCAAAACCGAGGTCGCCTTGCGCGCCGCTTTTGCTGCGGCGATGAGCGGACAGCAAGTGGCTCTGGTTGCGCCCACCACCCTTCTGGCGCGTCAGCATTTCCAGAATTTCTCTGAGCGGTTTGCAGGCTTTCCGGTGAAAGTCGGGCGGCTCAGCCGTCTCGTCTCTGCCAAAGAGACAAAGGAAACCCGCGAAGCCCTCGCCAATGGCACGATGGATATTGTCATCGGCACACATGCGCTGCTCGCCAAAACGACCGAGTTCAAAGACCTTGGCCTGGTCATTGTCGACGAGGAACAGCGCTTTGGCGTCACGCATAAGGAACGGCTGAAACAGCTGCGCGCGGATGTGCATATGCTGACCCTCACCGCGACCCCGATCCCGCGCACATTGCAAATGGCGATGACCGGTCTGCGCGAGCTATCGACCATTCAGACCCCGCCGATCGACCGTCTGGCCGTGCGCACATATGTGATGGAATGGGACCCGATGGTCGTGCGCGAGGCTTTGCTGCGCGAGCATCATCGCGGCGGGCAAAGCTTTATCGTCGTGCCGCGCATTTCGGATATGGCCGAGCTGGAGGAATGGCTGCGCGAGGAAGTCCCCGAGATCAAAAGCGTCAGCGCCCATGGCCAGATGAGCGCGGGCGAGATTGAACAGCGCATGAGTGCCTTTTACGAGGGCAAATATGACGTGCTGCTATCAACCACGATTGTCGAAAGCGGGCTTGACCTGCCCAGCGCCAACACCATCATCATTCACCGCGCGGACCGCTTCGGCCTTGCCCAACTCTACCAATTGCGCGGGCGGGTTGGCCGGTCAAAACTGCGCGCCTATGCCTATCTAACGCATCCAGCGGACATGCAATTGTCCGAGGTTGCCGAAAAGCGCCTGAAAGTTCTGAGCGATCTTGATAGTCTGGGGGCCGGTTTCCAGCTCGCCAGCCATGATCTCGATATCCGCGGTGCCGGTAATCTGCTGGGCGATGAACAATCGGGCCACATTCGCGAAGTCGGCTTTGAATTGTATCAATCCATGCTCGAGGAAACGATCCTCGCCTTGAAGGCGGGCGAAGCGGGTCTGGAGGCCAAGCCGGAAAAAATCAGCCCGCAAATCACGCTCGATGCGCCGATTATGATCCCGGAGGATTACGTCCCCGATCTCGCCGTTCGCATGGCGCTGTATCGCAGGCTCAATGACGCAGAGGGGCCTGCCGAGATCGAAAGCCTGGCAGCTGAGATGATCGACCGGTTTGGTGATTTGCCCAGCGCGACCGCCAATCTCATCCGTTTGATCGAGATAAAGCTGCAAGCCATCACCGCAAATATCGCCCGGATCGAGGTTGGCAATGCCGGCACGCTGGTGACATTTTACGAGGATGATTTTCCCGATCCCGCCGGTCTGATTGCATATGTCGACCGGCTCAAAGGCACAGCCAAATTGCGGCCCGATATGAAATTGGTAATCAACCGCGCCTGGAACAGCCCGGAAAGCCGCCTCAACGGCCTGTTCCAGCTAACCAAGGGGCTGAGCGGCGTGGTCCGCAAGGCGCGGAAACGAAAAGCTCAATAATATAAGGCCAAAAGCGCAGCGTATCACGCGGCCGATCGCAGCGCCCTATCAGCCGCTGCGCGCAAGCTTGGCGAAATCATCGCCGGACATAGGTTCAGCCTTCAAGAAGCCCTGATACGTCTCGCACCCTTCCGCCTTGATGATATCGAGCTGCCAATCATGCTCGACCCCTTCGGCGGTGACTTTCAGATCGAGCGCATTGGCCAAAGCCATAATGGCCCTGAAAATCGCCAGGTCACGGCCCTCTTCCTCGTCAAGATTTGCGACCATGGATTGATCAAGCTTGAGCTGATCCACCGGCAACATTTTCAAATAGCGAAAATTGCAAAATCCTGCGCCAAAATCATCCAGCGCCAGTTGCATCCCCAAGTCGCACAATTGGCTCAGACCATCACGGATCCGTTCCAGATCAGCCAGCAGGACATGCTCTGTAATCTCCAACGTTATGCGCGCAGGAGCAATCCCTGCTTGCTCCACCATTTCGGCAAATTCACGCGCAAAACTGCTGGCGGCGACATCCTGCGGGGTGACATTGATCGACAGCCTGAGGTCCGCTGGCCAGTCTTTCGCTGCTTCCAACGCGCGCAAGGCAACTTGGCGCGACAATTGCGGGACATAATCGGCCCGCTCTGCAATGGTGAAGAGCAACCCTGCACCAATCCGGCCGACCTCGGGATGCTCCCACCGGGCCAAAGCCTCGGCTCCTATCAACCGCTCGCTCGAGGTGCGAAATTGCGGCTGGAACATGACTTCGATTTCGTCACGGTCAATCGCCGCCAGAAGATCGGCTTCGAGTTGGTGGTGGGTACGGCTGATGCCTGAGGATTGACGCCCTTCCCAAATGATCCTTTGCCCGGTTTTCGCGCGCAATTGGCGGGCACCTTCGGCAAGCGTGTCGAGCATGCTTTCTGCAGTGCCGTCATCGGTCGCACGCAGCAGCACTATTCGCGGTGACAACCGGATCGAGCCAGGCGATGCAGGGTTGTTGATTGGCATAGCGATGGCATCCGCCAAGGCTTCTGCCAACCATTCCCAGCGCTCGCGGCTGCACTCCTCGCGCGCGACCAGCAGAAATGACCCGCCTGACACACGCGCGGCCAGCCACACACCGCTTTCCAATTCATCCGCGGCGAAGTGCTGAATGCGCTGCGCTACCTCGATCAAAGCTGTGTCCCCGGCCGTCTCGCCAAATGCGACATTGACGGTCTCAATCCGGCCAATCTCGACCAGCATCGCATGCAAAGGGCACGCCCGCGCCGGATCGCGCCAATCGCGCTTCCATTGAGTTATCCTCGCGCGGGCCTCTACGTCATCTGCAAGCCCGGTAAGCGGATCACGCAAGTGCTCAACGCTTTTGTCATAGCGGGTCGCCAAAATTCATTCCTCCAAACGGCGTTTATGAAGCATACGCCGCCGATTGCCACCTCAAATACTGCTGCATTGCAAATTTATGGAGGCCGCCATAGGTTGGTACGCAAGCTAGCGGATATTTGGGCACCTGTTGCAGGCAAACTGCGGAATGTCCCTTAATGATGCATATGGTGCGCGATGCGTGCGATGAATAATGCTTGTGCTCTATCGCGTGGTGGCGGCCACGAAACAGCCGGGCCGGGGGAAGATAGTCATGCCTGATTTTGCCAAGCTTGCTTTGCTGGTATCCGATAGCGACAAGGCGCAGGCTGCGGCAGAACCTTTCCACGCGCTGGGCGGTTGGACGCCTATGGAAGAGGCTGATGCCGTGGTTGTGTTGGGCGGTGATGGGTTCATGCTTTCGGTTTTGCATGCCATGCTTGAAAGCGAGCGGATCCTCCCCGCCTATGGCGTCAACCTCGGCACTGTCGGTTTCTTGATGAACCGCAATCGCGGTCCTGAAAAGCTGCTCAAGCGCATTTCCAAAGCACGCGCGCTGCAATTTCCGCCGCTGCGCATGAACGCCGTCACACAGGACGGGGTCAATCACCAATTCAACGCGATCAATGAAGTCTCGCTGCTGAGGGAAACACGGCAAACGGCGAAAATCGAGATTTCGCTGGATGACAAGGTACGCATTCAAGAGCTGGTTTGCGACGGTGTGCTGCTGGCCACACCGGCGGGTTCTACCGCTTACAACCTATCGGCGAACGGTCCGATCCTGCCGCTTGATTCCAACCTTCTGGCTCTCACCCCGATCAGTCCGTTTCGGCCAAGGCGCTGGCGCGGCGCAATCCTGCCCGACCGAAGCCGGGTCTCCTTCCGGGTCCATGAACCGGTCAAGCGCCCCGTCTCTGCTGTGGCAGACCAGAAAGAGCTGCGCGATGTGGCAGAGGTGAGCCTCGAGATTGATCGCGCTCATGAACTCACCATGCTGTTCGATCCGGGCCATGCGCTTGATGAACGCATCGTAGCCGAGCAATTCGAGGTCTGAGGCGGGTTTGCGCGCGTGTCTTGGGCGCGAAGACCATGCAGCGCGTTTCTTTCAAGATGAACGCTGCGGCGCGGATTTGTTGGATTTTCCTGATTGCCCGCTTGCCAAATCTTAATCGCCTTCATATAGGCGCTGAAGACCCCGCAAAAAGCGGGTTCAAAATGGCTATTCCCCGATAGCTCAGCGGTAGAGTAGGTGACTGTTAATCACTTGGTCGTTGGTTCGAATCCAACTCGGGGAGCCACTTTCCACTTCGCAGGTATTCGCTCTCAGCGGACTGACGCTTTCCCCGTTAATTCGCGTGCCCTTGCTCAAGCGCGCGCAGCTCGGCCTCAATCGCGTTGTTGAAAATCTCGAACAAATAATCGTGACCACTGGGAAGGCCGTTTGTCCCCCGCCACGTTGGGTGCAATCCATCAGAAAACAATTGCCGGTTGGCCGGCGCGTCATCATGACCCATCACGTTATGTCCGCCAAAATCAAACAGACCGTCGATTTTCTCACCCACCGCCCCGGCTAGGATTTGCGCGTAAATGCGCCGTGCTGCATCCCGCTCAGCATCCCTCGCCGGACCCACCGTTCCATCGGACGGCAAAATCGTCCCGATCAGCACTCTGCTACCGCTTGCCCGCAAAGGTTCCGCATAGTCGAAAACACGCTGCGCATAGATTTGCGGATCCTCCACCAGAAAACCGTTCGCACCGATCAGAACCGTCACGATGTCAGGTCGAAGCTCCAAAACCTCGGCGCGGCGATCAAACAAAGATTGCAAGGTCGAACCGCCAACAGCCTTGATATACACATCCAAATCTGGCCGCTGCGCCTTGAACGCCCCGCTATAGACACCGATCTGGTCGGGGCTGGTGATGCTATCGCCTTCCATGACAATGATGATCTTGCCGCGATTGACATCTGAGGAGGCCGCAGAGGCACCTTCGGACCCTGACGCAGCGCCTGCTTGGGCCTCGGTCGAAGCTGTGTTCGCATTTGGGGCCGCCGTTGGCGCAGGAGCTTGAAGCGCGGCAAGCTGGACATCTGTTGGCTGTCCAACCTCGCCCTCACCACAAGCAGCAAGGAGCAAGGCCGAAAACAGCGCGGGGACACAGGAGAAATAGTGCGTTTGAAGCATTTTTGACCTCAAAAAGCCTCTCTTGACGTATTTATCCAGTAAAAATTGCGCTCACAACTGCATAAATCCAACAGCCAATATTGCAAGGCAATCAAATATATGCAAATAACTAAGTAAATCGCAATATAAAATACGTATTAATAAGTATTTGGGTCAAAATGCATCAATTTTGGATGGTTGATAATTTGTGCCTCAAATACCTGCCCTAGACGGCCTAAGAGCTGCCGCAGTTTTAATCGTAATCATAGCCCATTTGGGGTTTGAGCATATTGTGCCAGGCGGCTTTGGCGTCACCCTCTTCTTCTTTCTCAGCGGTTATCTAATCACCTCGATCCTTGCCGAGGAACTCAGCAAAGCCGATCGAATTAGCTTCAGCGCCTTCTATCTCAAGCGGACGACGCGCATACTTCCGCCCATGATTTTTGCCATCTTTTTGGCGCTTTACTTGTCTGCGCTCGGCCTGTCCCCGATGCCAACCAAGCCTGAATATGTTTGGACAGACTTCCTGTTCATGTCGAATTTCGCCGCCGGATTCGAGGCAGGTAGCGGGATCAATATCCCGCTTTGGTCACTCGATGTGGAGGAGCATTTTTACCTGATCTTTCCGGCTTTGCTCGCCGTTCTTTGGATGAAGGCGCGCAGCAAGATGGTCATTGCGCTCTCGGCCATTTGCGCCGCCGTATTGATGATCCGGATCGGCTATGTGATGTCCGGGCAATCGGTCGATCATATCTATTATTGGACGCATACGAGGATCGACAGCATCCTGTTTGGGAGCATCCTTGCGCTTTGGGCCAATCCGGCAAATGGCGGTGCCCCGCGTCCGGCGATCCATTGGGCGCGGCTTGGGATTGGTCTGGCATTCATCCTTGCCAGCCTGCTTATTCGCGATGAAATCTTCCGGGAAACCTTGCGCTATTCAGTTCAAGGCATTGGCCTGATGTTTATCTTTACATTTTGCATTCAGGACAGGGGTCTCGTTTCCAAGGCTCTGGCCCATCCCGTTTTGAGATGGGTCGCGCTCTTGTCTTACACGCTTTACCTCGTGCATTATCCCCTGATCCAAGCTGCCGAAATTCTTATTGAAAACAGGATTTTAGCAGGAGCATTAGGCGTTGCGGCCTCCTTTGCAGTGGCGCAATTGGTGTATCACTATATCGAGGTCCCGGCGCATCGGCTGCGTCAAATACTCCTCGCAAAGCGTGCGCGCCCTGCCTCGGCTATGTAACTGCGCATAGCGGTGGCTGATATCAGCCATTGGCTGACTTCAGCGCGGCCAAATCGGCGCTGCTATCGATATCAGCCAGCCATTCACGGGCGCATTCAAGCGGCACGGCCTGGCGCAGCATATCACGCGCGCCTCGATCCCCCTTGAGGCCCTTCAGATCAGCAAAATGGGCCGCACCAAAGCACGCTGGCGGCGTGCGCATTTCACCAGCGGCAGAGGCGACAATCGCCTGCCTACCAATGCGCTGCGCCTTCTCGGTCAAAGATTGATAATGGTGCAGCGGGACAAGCGGCATATCCGCCAAAGACAAAAGCAAGGCATCAGCATCCGCGTTTTGCGCATAAGCGCCGGCAAGCGCAGCTGATGTGCCCATCCCCTCGTGCGCATGATGATTGTGAAGCACGTTCCAGCCCGCCTTGCGCCACGCCGGAGCGCAAGGATGGCCGGGATCGCTGGCAATGACGATCCGCTGTGCGCTGGGCAATGCGGTCAATGTTCGCGCGACCACATTCCCAAGCATGGTTCCGCCCCAATCGGCGGTTAACTTGTCCTCTAGGCCAAACCTGCGCGAACTGCCCGCGGCGAGAACCGCGACAACCAGCTTAGGCTCCCGCTGGTTCAACCCTTAAGGCTCTAGGGAAGATAGGTAAGCGATCAGCGCCGCTCGCCGCTCAGCATCACTCACCGCCCCGGCCAGCATGCTGGTTCCGGGCACTTTTTGCGTGGGCGCTGCGATAAATGCATCCAATTCTTCGGGCGTCCAGATGATGCCGGAACTGGCCAATGCCTCCGAATAGCGTGCATCCTCCAGGCTACCCGCTGCGCGGCCGACAACGCCAAGAAGGTTGGGACCAATGCCGCTCGGCGCGCCCGCTTCTACGGCGTGACAAGCGGAGCAAACCGCAAAGGCTGCCTCCCCGGCAGCGATAAGATCCTCAGCCGAAGCACCAGCAGGGCCTGCCCCCGCCTCTTCGCCCCCGTCAGCCCTCGCCGCTTGGCCGGGTTCACTGACGACAATCTGTTCTTCAGGTCCGGGCGCAGGGTCTGCCCCGCAAGCAGCCAAGGCCGCCGAAAAAGCAAGCACACACAGGACTTTCGCACGGGGGACTTTCGCATGGTTTTTCACGTCGCTGGTCTTTCTTTTGCAATACTGGCGTTCATGGCGGCCAAGCTTTCGCCCGCTTAAGCAAATTGGTCGGCAATGGGCAATTCTCGCAGCCGTTTTCCGGTTGCAGCAAAAATGGCGTTTGTGACGGCTGGTGCGGCTGGCGGAACGCCCGGCTCACCGGCCCCACCAATCGGGACATCCCCGCTGTTGATGATCGCAATTTCGATATCAGGGCTCTCATCCATCCTCAGCATTTTGTAATCGTGGAAATTGCTCTGCTGGACCGCGCCATCAACCAGATCGAGCTTGCCATACATTGCCGCCGTCAGAGCGAAGACAATGCCGCCCTCGATCTGATTGCGGAAACCATCAGGGTTCATGACATAGCCCGCATCCGCCGCAGCCCAGATTTTCGCTACTTTGGGCTTGCCAGAGGACATATTGACCCCCGCCACTTGCGCGACAATTGTGCCAAAGGATTCGACAATCGCGACCCCTTGATAGGTGACGCCTTCCGGCCCCGCTTCCTGAATCGCGCCCCAACCGCTCATCTCAGCGACTTTGTCGAGCACCGCCAAATGGCGCGGCGCATTGCTCAGCATCGCTTTGCGAAATTCGAGCGGGTCTTTGCCAGCCGCATGCGCCGCTTCGTCAATAAAGCTCTCGATAAAGAACCCGTGCTGCGAATGATCGACCGAACGCCATGCCGAAAATGGCAGCAGCAATTCCGCCTCTGCCGTCCGCACCAGCGTATTGGGTATGTCATACATGGACGGCACGCTGGCCTCGGCTGGATCGTGGCGCTGGGTGAAGACATTGTTATAGCTAACAAGGCGGCCATCGGCATCGAGCGCGCCCTTAAACCGGCTAATATCAGCCGGACGATAGGCGGCCTTCCTTGTGTCCTCTTCGCGCGACCAGATCATCTTGATCGGATATCCAGTGGCCTTGGCAAGTCTGGCGGCCATGGTGACATAATCGCTTTCCAGCCTGCGACCGAAAGCCCCGCCCAGATAAGGATGGTGGATGGTAACCGCATCCGCATCGATCCCCAAGGCGGCGGCCGCCGCGCTGCGCGCCATCAAAGGCACCTGCGTGCTGGTCCAGATATCGCATTGGGCACCGTGCACATAGGCGGTGCAATTGACCGGCTCCATCGGGGCATGCGCGAGATAAGGCACTTTGTATTCAGCGCTGATCTGCGTTTCGGCATCACTGAATGCGCCAGCTGCATCCCCCTTGCTTGCCGCCGTATCGCCTCCGTCATCCCCTGCATCGTCGAGCGCGGCGGTCATGCGGGCGAATTGATCTGCGGTTGTGCGGATATCGCTCTCAGGCTCGCTGAAGCTCAGCTCTAGCGCCGCCAGCGCTTGGCTCGCTTGCCAATAGCCATCGGCCACTACCGCTGCGAAATCCCCCATATTCAGGATTTGCAAGACGCCCGGCATGGTCTTGGCCGCTTCTGCTTTCATTTCGGTGATTTTAGACCCGCGCACAGGCACACGGCGCACCGCGGCATAGCTGAGATCAAGTCCCTCAGGTGCAGCATCGATCCCAAATTTTGCTGTGCCATTGACCTTGGCCGGAATATCACTGCGCGCGATATCCTTGCCCATCAGCCGGTATTGCTCCGGCTTTTTCAGGTCCGGCGCGCTGGGCATAGTCTGCTCTGCAGCGGCTGCGGCAAACTCGGCATAGGGTGCAGATTTGCCCGCGCCATCGTGGAACAGCATGCTGTCGCGGGTGGTGATTTCTTCGCGGGGCACATCCCACGCCTCAGCCGCAGCACTCACCAGCATCGATTTTGCCGCTGCCCCGGCAATGCGCATCTGGTATTGCCCGGTTGATCGAATGGACGAACTGCCGCCGGTAATCAGCACATCGGCCAGCCTGCCAATTTGCGTGAAGAGCCCGTCCCAAGTCGGCTCAATCCACTCCGCCGCGTTCAAGGTAAACGGCGCCACAAACAGCCGCGCTGTGTCAGAGACCACATAGCTGCCGTCCGTTGGCGCCTGCATGACTTTGACGAGATTCCAATCCGCATCCAGCTCGTCCGCCAGCATTTGCGCGAGGACAGAGTGAACCCCTTGGCCCATCTCGCAATGCGGGACGATTGCCGTGATAACATTGTCTGCGCCAATTTTGACCCAGCTGTTGACCAATTCATCGCCAGTCCCGCCTGCAACCAGCGGCCCAAGCTTGTCGACCGGATTGCCCGGACGAACGCCGACCCCGATCAATAATGCACCGCCAGCGACAGCCCCTGCTCCGATAAAGCCCCGGCGTGTCCATTTGGCCGCGCGGCTGCGCTCAGGGCTCCGTTGTTCACCCGTATTTGTCGCTGCCTCAGAGGCGTTTTCATCAGCGATATTGCTCATGCTTTCGCTCCTGATGTGATCGGCGTTTGGGACGCAGCAACATTGTCTTGCGTGTCCTTAGCAGGGAGGCCGTCCTCGCGCGCTGGCTCGATACCGGCGGCAACTTTGATCGCTCGGCGTATTCTGACATAAGTCCCACAGCGGCAGATATTGCCCTTCATGGCGGCATCAATATCCGCATCACTGGGGCTGGGATTGTCCCGCAAAAGCGCGGTCGCGCTCATAATCTGGCCCGACTGACAATAGCCGCATTGGGGCACTTGCTCGCTGACCCAGGCTTGTTGCACCTTGCTCAGCTCTCCGTCAGGGCCGCCAACCCCCTCAATCGTGGTGACAGCGCGTCCCTCAGCCTCTGCAACAGGGGTGGAACAACTGCGCACAGGCTTGCCATCGAGATGCACCGTACAAGCCCCGCATTGAGCAATGCCGCAGCCAAATTTGGTTCCGTTCAGCCCCAATGTCTCGCGCACCACCCACAGGATCGGCATAGCGGGATCGACATCGGCAGATACCATTTCCCCGTTCAGTTCAAATTTGACCATGGATCTCTCTTTTCAGTTTCACTGTGCAATCTATCGCGCCCGAGCCGTTTTGGGAAGACGGTAGGCAAGCCTTGCTTGTGGGAACACGAATGAAGGGTGCCCAGCCCATGAAGCCCGCGCCTTAACTGCCGAGCAGCAATCGCGCCCCTACCCAAAGCGTTAAAGCCGCCGTGAGCCAGCGGATCCACCTTGCAGGCAAGGTGCGCGCTGCCAGCAAGCTGCCAATCCATCCACCCGCTGCCACCGCCAGCATCAGCGGCAATCCAAAGGTGATCGCCGCTCCGAACCTGTCAGGCCCGGATTTCAGCAATTGTCCCGCCAAACCAAACAGCGAGTTCACCAAAATGAACAGGCTCGCCGTGGCGGCAATGCTGCGCGGATTATCCCACCGCATCAGATGGAGCAGCGGGGCGAGGAAAATTCCGCCGCCAATCCCGACCAGCCCTGCAAGATAGCCGAGCGGTGCGGCGGCAAATGGCGCAAGCAGGGCAAACCGGCTTGGCTGGTCAATATGCGTTTTCGGCAAGGGGATGAGCATGGTGATACCGGTCAGCAGCAGACTGCCCCCCAAAACCAGCAGGAAAGGTTCTCGCTCGATTGCCGTCAACCCGCCCAGAAAAGCCGCGGGCGCCGCGATCCCGGTCAGCACAAGCGCTCCGCGCCACGGGGTAAGCCCTGCTTTGCCAAACCGGATCGTTGCACCGCTCACAACGATAATGTTGCAAGCAAGCGAGATCAGCGGAAGGATCCGGTAATCCGCTCCGCCAAGCGCCAAAAGCGCGCTGTAAGTCGAGCCGCCGCCAAAGCCCACGCTTGCGTAAAGCAGCGCGGTGAGAGCAAATGCGGCCGCTAACCAAACCACTATAAAGCGCCGCTCAGGAGCCGGGGCATTGGTCCGCCCCGCCCCTCAGCCCCTATGCAGCGCGGGCCTCGTTTAGACTTTGATAGCACCATGGCAATGCTTGTACTTGTTGCCCGAGCCGCAAGGACATGGGGCATTGCGGCTGATGTCCTGATCGGCATAGGGATCATCCACAAAGGCGCCCCCCGGACTTGCTGCGGCGCGCGGGCTGCCTGCAAGCGAACCGAACAGTTCAGGCCGCTCTGCCGAGCCATCGCCATCAGCCGAATTATCGAGCCCTGTCAGCGGATCGATATGGCCGGTGAGGAAGTCCGGCAGTCCGGCCAGCACTTCATCTGGCACAGGCGCAGGGGCTTGTTCGGCCACTTCCATCCGCACCAATTCACCCGTCACGTCTTCGCGCAGAGTGTCCAGCATCCGCTCAAACAGACCAAAGGCTTCCTGTTTATACTCATTGATCGGCTGTTTCTGAGCATGCGCCCGCAGCCACACCACCTGCCGCAGCGCATCCAGCGTCGCCAAATGCTCTTTCCAATGGAAATCAAGCTTTTGCAGCAAAAGGCTCTTTTCAAAGAAGCGCCAACGCTGCGGATCGATTCCGGCCAGCTTGGCTTCCATCACACCGTCTGCCTCAGCCCGGATGCGTTCCTCGATCAGTTCCGGTTCAACTGCGTCTTCCTCGAGCCACGCATCAATCGGCGGGGTCAGTCCCAAAACGTCCTGAACGCGCGTTTTGAGCCCTTCGATATCCCATTGCTCTGGATAGGAACCCGGCGGGCAGTACCCAGCGACCAGCGCCTCAATCGCGTCATGGCGCATGTCGAGCACCACATCATCAACTGTCTCGCTGTCCATAATCTCAGCGCGCTGCTCGTAAATGACCTTGCGCTGATCGT